>DATILI010000073.1:0-4285 GCA_035476635.1 Burkholderiaceae bacterium
GGCCCACAGCGCGCCAGAAATCGCGGCTGGCTTCACGGCGCAAGACCAGGACGCGAGCCTTGGTCGCGTCAACCAGGGCCGTGTACTCTTGCAGCGATAGCTTTTGCACGGGGTGTTCGGTGTTCATGGCGGGGTCCTTTCCGGGAGTGCCTTCACTGTAGGCAGCGTGGCCCGGCCCGGAAACAGCATGCGCCGCAAATGCCCGTTGCACGCCGTGCAAAGCCAGCACCGCTACCATGGCGGGGATGAAAGACCTTGCCTTCGACGACCTGCAGCTGTTCGCGCGCGTGGCGACGCTGGGCACGCTGTCGGCCGTGGCGCGCGAGCGCGATGTGCCCGTGAGCCAGGTGTCGCGCACCCTGGCCCGGATCGAGAAGGCCTGTGGTGCGCGTTTGATCCATCGGTCCACGCATGGCCTGGCCCCGACGCCAGAAGGCGAGACCTTCCTCGGCTATTGCCGGCGCATCGTCGGCACGCTGGACGAGCTGGAAGGCGAGTTCGCGAGCCAGACCAGGCAAGCCTCGGGCTGGGTACGGGTGGCCACCAGCACCGTGGTCGCCGAGTACCTGATGGTTCCGAGTCTTGCGAGCCTCTACCAGCGCCATCCCGGCGTGTGCGTGGAGCTGCAGGTGGAAGACCGCGTGGCGGACATGGCACGCGACGGCATCGACATTGCCATCCGCACCGGTGCCCCGATCTCGGACAACGTGGTGGCCCGGCAGATCGGAACCCTGGGGCGGCAGCTGTATGCCGCACCGGATTACCTAAAAGCCCGCGGCCGCCCGAAACACCCCGATGACCTGCATGAACACCGGCTGGTGACCAACAGCGGCGTGGCCGCGCTCAACCACTGGCCTTTTGTGGTCAAGGGCAAGGCCATCGTGTTCATGGCCGAGGGCAGCTGGCGCTCGGACAGCACCGGCATCACGGCGCAGATGGTGTTGCGCGGCCTGGGCATCGGCCGACTCGCCTCGCTGATGGGTGACCCGCTGGTGCGCCAGGGGCTGTTGGAGCCGGTGCTGCCGGAGTTCGTCGACGCTGAGCTTTTCCCGATTTTCGCGGTCACGCTGAGCAGCCGCCACCGCCTGCCCAAGATCAAGGCCTGCATCGACCACTGGGCGCAGTGGTTCAGCACAATCGAGCACATCGGCCCGCCGCCTTCATAAGCTATTCACCAGGTTTCATGACGTTCCCATTGCATCCCCCTCCGAAACCGGCCGCCGTGCGCCCCACCGCGCGCTTCATGCTCGCGCATCCGGCGCATCTCATCGCGTTGGGGTTTGGCTCGGGCCTGAGCCCGGTGGCGCCCGGCACCGCCGGCACGCTATGGGCCTGGCTCGCCTACATCGTGCTGCAGTCCCGGCTTGATCCAACGCAGATCGGCTGGGTCATCGCTGCTTCGCTGGCGATCGGCTGGTGGGCCTGCACGGTGACGGCGCAGCACATGCAGGTGTCCGACCCGGGCAGCATCGTCTGGGATGAGGTGGTGGCGTTCTGGCTGGTGCTGTGGCTGGTGATGCCCACCGGCTGGCTTGGCCAGCTCATCGCCTTCGCGCTGTTCAGGTTTTTCGATGCGGTCAAGCCAGGGCCTGTGGCCTGGGCCGACCGCTTGTTCAAGGGCTTTGGCTGGCGCGGCGGCTTCGGCATCCTGTTCGACGACCTGGTCGCCGCCTTCTGCACGCTGCTGGTGATCGCGCTGTGGCTGTCATTGCGGGCTTGACCGTTGCCCCCTTGAGGGGGAGAAGCGAAGCGACTCGGGGGGGAGCCATTCACCGCGAAAGCACGCGGCGGATGGTCGCGGCCAGCTCTTCGGCCACGAACTTGGCCACGTAGCCGTCCGCGCCCACGCCCTTGACGTGGCTCTCATTGGCTTCGCCGGAAAGCGAGGAATGGATCACCACGGGAATGTCCTTGAAGCGGCCGTCCTGCTTGATGTTGCGCGTCAGCGTAAAGCCATCCATCTCCGGCATTTCCAGGTCGGTCAGCACCAGCGCGATCTTGTCATGCACGGTCTTGCCTTCGGCCTTGGCCTTGTCGGAAATGGACTGCAGCCGCTCCCAGGCTTCCTTGCCGGTCTTGGTCATGATGTAGGGAACGCCCATGGCCTTGAACCCCTGCTCGATCATGCTGCGGGCGACGAAGGAATCGTCCGCCGCCAGGACCACGGTGCCGGGCGGCAGGGTCAGTGTCGGGCCAACGGACTCCTTGGTGACTTCCTGCTTCTCATCGGGCATCACGTCGCGCAGGATCTGCTCCACGTCCAGCACCTGGGCCAGCCGGGTGTTGTCGACATTGCCGTCCAGCCGGGCGATGCTGGTGACCAGGCCGCCGCCATTGTTTTCAGCGGGCAGGACCTGGTTCCAGTCCATCCGCACGATCTCATCGACCTCTTCCACGGCAAACGCCTGGGTGGTGCGCGCGAATTCGGTCACCAGGAGGATGGTCAGGCCTTTCTTCGGCGTGCACCCCACGACGGCGGGCAGGTCGACCACCGGGATGATCTGGCCCCGGATATTGGCCACGCCCAGCATGTGCTTGGTCGCATTGACCATGGCGGTGATGGTCGGCATGACCATGATCTCGCGCACCTTGAACACGTTGATGCCGAACAGCTCGCGGTGTTCGTTGCCCGGCGCCTCGCCCAAGCGAAACAGCAGCAACTCGAACTTGTTGTTGGCGGTCAGATTGGTGCGCTCGTCTATTTCACTTTGTACGGATCTCATGTCCATGCTCCTGGCTGGCGCCGCCGATGCGGCCCCTCCCGAGAGAATACACAGTTCCCCGGCTTTGACCATCCGGCCCGCCCCGCAGCGCTCAAAAAAATCCAGGGCTCGCCATAATCCGCGCATGGCTCCCCTGCATTCCACCCCTGATCCGACCGCCCTGCCGATTTCGACCCTGTGCGAGCGGCTGGCCGCCGCCCTGCCGGCGCGCGGCTGGATGATGGCGACGGCGGAAAGCTGCACCGGCGGCCTGATTGCCGGCGCCTGCACGGACCTGGGCGGCTCCAGCGTCTGGTTCGAGCGCGGCTTTGTGACCTACTCCAATGAAGCCAAGACCGGGATGCTGGGTGTCCCGGCCAGCCTGATTGCAGAGCATGGGGCGGTGAGCGAAGCCGTGGCGCGTGCCATGGCCGAGGGCGCGGTGGCCCGTTCCCAGGCGCAGGTGGCCGTTGCCGTGACAGGCGTGGCCGGCCCCACGGGAGGCAGCGCCGAGAAGCCGGTGGGCACGGTCTGGTTCGCCTGGCAGGTGCGCGGCCAGGTCAGCGCCGAGCGCTTGCAGTTCGCCGGCGACCGCGCCGCCGTGCGCGCCGCGACGGTTCAGCACGCGCTGGCCCGGCTGCTGGCGCTGCTGGACTGAGGCGCGGCGGCTGCCGTCCCAGTCCTCAGGCTCTCAGGCCTGCAGGAACTGCCCGAGCGGCCGGCGCGGCGTGGCCCGCACCGCTTCCTGCGGATAGCCGATGCGGCAGAACATCTGCACGGTTTCTTCCTGCGTCGTGCGAGGCGCCCCGGCACCGATCAGCAACCGGTGCGCGAGCGCATGGTGCGGCGCCATTTCCGAAAACTCCTGCAGCGCCTGGCTCATCGGATGCATGCCGACGCCCAGCTCGGTGGCCCTGAGCTGCATGCGCACGTAGGCCCGCCCAGCCTCGACCTGCGCGGTGCGCCCGTTGCCCGGCGTGGCCAGCCAGGCAAACCCCATGGCGCTGCGGCAATGGCCATCGAAGCGACGCATCATCTCGCTGTAGGCCGTGCTGCCCTCAGCGGGTGGCTGACTCCGATCGAGCAATCCAAAAGCGGCCGCGACCCGTGGAACGATGCTGTTGATGGAAATGCCGTCGCGGTGCGCGAGGATTTCATCCGGGCCCACGCGTGTCAGGCGCATGCTTTCCATCACCGTGCGCGGCGTCAAGAGCTCGGTCTTGGCCGCTGCCCAGCACAAGTCGCGCAAAGGCTGTACGCGTGCCGGGTCCACCGTGCCGCCTGCATGCAGTGTTGAACCGACAGCGCCTTCCAAAAGCCTCTCCAGGACGGATGCCGCCACCGGCTTGGCCGTATCGAAATCCACCTTGGGCGTATGCCGCCGCAGTACCTGGGCGAACAGAGGGTCAGGCGTGCCGCCGGGGAACAGGCGGATCCGTGCGACGGGCCGGTCGTCCCACTCCCGCAGTTGCGCAGGCAGCTCCCCCTGCGGCCACAGCCTGGCCTCGCTGCGCATGCCCTGCTCGGCCAAAGCCATCACCAGCAGCTCGATGAAGGCGCCGTGGCCGATCAGGATCTGGCGG
>DATILI010000074.1:0-16026 GCA_035476635.1 Burkholderiaceae bacterium
CCACTTGGCACAGGCGCGTTTCTTTCGGCCCCGGTGCGCAGTGCGCTGGACCTGCAGACTTACGTTCCCCTACAGGTGTCGGTGCTGGTGCGCGACAGCTATCAGCCCGTCACGCTGGGCGCGCTGATCCCCATCAGCAAGCTGGGCGAGGCCGAGGCCGCCATGGGCAAGCATGTGCTGAGCCGCCAGTCGCTGTATCTGCTCGACGGGCGCGTGCTGATGCGCAGCGCCCACCAGCATCCCTATCTTGCCGGCGTGGCGCCCGAGTCGGCCTCCGTGGCGCGCAAGGCGGCGAGCCAGGCTGCGGGTGAATTCGAGGCCAAGGGGAGCAGCGGCGCGGGTCTTGCCGGGGCTTATCTGCGCTCGGAGAGCTATCCCTACATCGCGGCCAGCGCGCAGGCCAGTGAAAGCTACCTGGCGCCCTGGCGGCAGCGCACGCTGGTCAAGACTGGCGTTCTCCTGCTGTTCCTGCTGCTGCTCGGCGGCGCCGGCCTGGTTTTGCTCAGGACGCAGGCCTCGCTGGCGACGAGCAGCTCGGTCTACCGCAGGCTGTTCGAGGACGTGGCGGATAGCGTCATGTACCTGACGCCCACCGGCGAGATCAAGGGCCTCAACGCAGCCGCGCTGCGCCTGACCGGCAACGCCGAGGCCAGCGACGTCGTCGGGCGCAGTGTGTTCGATTTCATCCCGCGCAACATAGACACACAAACCGGGCAACCCAGCACCCTGGCGTTGGAGCGCTTCGCGCGCGCTCTGGCGGGCGAGCGCCTGCGCTTCGAATACAGCTTCGATGGGCCTGCGTCCAAGCAGCGCGTCGACTGCGACATCCGTCTGTCGGCCTTCGAAACCGCAGGCGAAAAATTCATCCTGCTGGTGATGCGCGACATCACCGATGAGCGCCGCCACGTGCGCCAGCAGGAATACCTGGCCAACCATGACGTACTGACCGGCCTGCCCAACCGCTACAGCCTGGTCCGCACGCTGGAACGCCATATCGAGAACACGCCGGCCGAGCCGCTGCAACTGCTGCTGATCAATCTCGTGCGGTTCAAGGAAATCAACGAAAGCTTCGGCCACCGCACCGGCGACACCATGCTGGAGGTGGTCGCGCAAAGGCTGGCCAAGAGTCTGGAAGACAAGGGCTGGAGCCTGGCGCGCCTGGGCGGCACCGACCTGGTCGCCCTGCGCAGGAACAACGCCGCGGCCGCGGTCGAAATCGTTGCCCCGCTGATCCTCAAGGCCGCCGGCGACCCGATCGGCATCAGCGACACCTCGGTTTCGCTGCAGGCGCTGCTGGGCGCCACCCGCTATCCGGACGACGCGCTGGACGCGAGCCAGTTGCTTCGTTGCGCAGAAGTCGCCACCGCGCGCGCCAAGGCCGAAGGCGCTTACTTTGCCTGGTACGGCAAGGAGTTCGATCACAGCCCCGGGCATGACCTCAAGATGCGCGCCGAACTCAGCACCGCGATCCGCGAAGGGCAGTTGCAACTGGCGTATCAACCCAAGGTCTGGCTGGAGGGCAAGGAGTTGGCCGGCGTGGAGGCCTTGCTGCGCTGGAACCACCCCAAGCGCGGCTGGATTTCGCCGATGGAGTTCATCCCGCTGGCGGAGTCCACCGAGCTGATCCATCCGCTGACGCGCTGGGTCATCGGCGAGGCCATGGAGCAGATCCTGCTGTGGCAAAAGCAGGGCCGGCCGCTGAAGGTGGCAGTCAACATCAGCACCAACAATTTGCAGGACCCCGACTTCACCGAGTACGTCAAGGACCTGCTGCAGCGCAAGGGGGTTCCCGCCGAGTTGCTCGAGCTTGAAATCACCGAAGGGGCGCTGGCGCGCAACCCGGAGATCGTGCTGCGCCGGCTGCAGGACTTGCGCGCGACCGGGCTGGGCCTGTCGCTGGACGACTTCGGCACCGGCTTTTCCAGCCTGTCTTACGTCAGCCAGTTTCCGTTCACCTCGATCAAGATCGACAAGAGCTTTGTGTCCGCGCTGCTGAGCAGCCCGCGCGACCGGCAAGTCGCCGAGTCCACCATCTCGCTGGGCCGCAAGCTCGATTTGCAGACCATCGCCGAGGGCGTGGAAGACGACGCCACGGCGTCCGCCCTGCTGGCGCTGGAGTGCGATATCGCGCAGGGCTACCTGTTCGCCAAGCCCATGCTCGCCACCGAGTTCGAGGCCTGGCGCGCGGAGCATGAAGCGATGCTGGCGGAAGCACGGCGCGAGGCACTCGCCAGCCCCCGTCTATAGCGCAAGGGAAAGGGTGCGCTATTTCAGCGCGGCACGGCGTCTCCGAGCACCAGCCCTTCGCGCCGCGGATCGGCCCCGCCCACCAGTGCCGGCAAGCCGTTGTTGTGGCCTCGGATGATGGTGGAGACGCCGCTGGACTGCGCGGCGAAAGACACGGTATGCCCCAGCGTACGCAGGCCCGCGAGCAGCGGGTCGTTCAGCCCGCTGTTGCTGACATCGATCGCCGGATGCTCGCCGCCCACACCGGTCGTGCTGCTGTTGGCCGCGCCGAAGTTGACCATCGAGGTGGCTTGCTGGGCATCGAGCTTCCAGTCGAGCGCGCTGACGATGGTCTTGACCACGAACTGGATGATGGTGGCGCCGCCGGGCGAGCCGGTGGCCATGACGAAGTCGCCGCGCGAGCCGTCGGCCGCCTTGGCGAACATGATCGTGGGCGCCATCGAGCTGCGCGGCCGCTTCAGCGGGCCGATGCGGTTGGCGATCAGGCCCGACGCGTCAGTCGGATCGAAGGAAAAGTCGGTCAACTGGTTGTTCAGCAGGAAGCCGCGCGTGAAGTGGAACGAGCCCATGCCGCTTTCGATCGTCGTGGTCATCACCACCACGTTGCCTCGGGCGTCGACGATGGACATATGCGTCGTTCCCTTGCCTTCGGTCGCGCTCACGCCCAGGATCTGATGGCCCGGGAAAACGCCGGGCGTCGCGGTGCCCATGCTCTTTGTGGTTGAGATCAGCGAGGCGCGGCTCACCAGGTAGGGCTTGCTCAGCATCGCATCCACGCTGCCGCCGGGCAGCGGCACGAAATCGGTGTCGGCCACGTATTTGTTGCGGTCCGCATAGGCCAGGCGCTCGGCCTCGCTGATCAGGTGCACACCCATCACCGAGGGCTTGCCACCCTCGCCATTGACGGCGGTGGGGGGCAAGGCGGCCAGATCGAAGTTGTCCAGGATGCCAAGCGTCTGCGCCACCGCGATGCCGCCGGACGACGGCGGCCCCATGCCGCAGACCCAGTAGCTGCGGTAGGTCGAGCAGACGGCCGCGCGGCGCACGGCCTTGTAGTTGGCCAGGTCGCTCATCTCGGTCAGGCCCGGCGTGATGGCCACGGTGGTGGTGGCGCCGCCGCTGGTGGCCTTGATCTTGTCCACGATGGATTGCGCGATCGGGCCGGTGTGCAGGGCGTTCGCGCCGCCCTGGGCAATGGAGGTGAGCGTTGCCGCATAGGCCGGGTTCTTGATGACGGTGCCCAGCGCCTTGGGAGAGTAGTCGGCGTTCAGGAAGTACGCCGTGGCCTCCGCGTCGCGCAGCAGGTCGTTGCGCGCGCCGCTGATGGCCGAGGCCATGCGCCCGCTGATCGGAAAGCCATCGCCGGCGAGCTTGATGCCGGGCTGGAACAGGTCGGCCCACGGCATGCGGCCGTTGTCCTGGTGCGCCAGCTCCAGCATCCGCACCGCGCCGGGCGTGCCGATCGAGCGCCCGCTGGCGCGCACGTTCGAGAACGGGTTGCCCAGGTCGGGCTTGGGCGTGGAGGTGTCGCTTGCGCTGACGTGGCGCAGGTAATTCTCGGTGGCGGCCGCCGGTGCGGTTTCGCGGCCGTCGTAGGACTGCACGGCCTTGGTCGCGGCGTTGTAGTGCAACATGAAGGCACCGCCGCCCAGGCCGGAAGATTGCGGCTCCACCAGCCCCAGCACCGCCTGCACGGCGACCGCCGCGTCGACCGCGCTGCCGCCCGCCTTCAGCACTTCGCAGCCGGCCTGGGTGGCACGCGGATTCGCCGTGACCACCATGTAGTTGCGCGTGGTGACCGCCTTGGCGCCGGTCTTGTAGCCGGACTGCGGCTCGGGAATGGCCGGGTCGCCGGGCAAGCCCGAGCCCACGACCACGGTGCCGGTGCTCGTGCCTTGCAGGCAATGCTGCAATTCCTCGTCGCTGCCGCTGCAACCCCACAGCGACAACAAGGACAGGGTCAAGGGTGCCAACCATCGCACCCGGACTATCAGATCAGTTTTCACGCCAAGCATTTTTTGTTTCCCTTTTCATTGCATGAGGAGTCAAAGTGGGGCCGCCGGGCTCTTGCACGGCCGGTCCATTACCAGCAGGCACCACGCGCTTGTCAAGCGCTTGGTGCCACGCATGCGACAACTCACGCAACTGCCATGCCCGCCCGGTGGCCGTGCGTAAAGGCTTCCTCGAAGATCGAGTAGCCCGACAGGTCGCTGTGCGCGAAGTACAGGCGCTGCCATGCCTGCGGCTGTGGCTTTTGCAGCGCCGCCAGTGCCGCGTGGCCGCACAGGCCCGGCAGCGGAATGCTCATGGCGTGGCCGTAGCGCGTGATGTCGATGCGCGTGACCTTGGCCCGCAGGTCCGGATGCGGCACCGACAGCTCGGCCAGCACCGCGTCGCGCCAATGGCTCCAGGGCTGTTCCAGCAGCAGCTTGCGTATGGCGGCGGGATTGGCCGCGGCGGACAACGGCGCATGGTAGTGGGTCAGTACCGTCGCACCTGGCACCGCGCCCAGGCTTTGGTGCATGGCGTCCACGTAGCCCAGGCCTGGTGCGCCATAGATCAGGTTGTCCCAACTCGGGGCCGCGCCAGGCCGGTCGTGCAGGGGTGCGCGGATGTGCAGGTTGCTGACCAGCCAGGGCGCGTAGCGCAACAGGCGGGCAGCGGCCAGCAGCGCGGGCGGCGGGATTTCCATCACGCGTGCCGCCACGAACAGCGGCAGCGCCACCACGCATTGCTGCGCCTGCCAGCGCTCGATGGCTTGCGTGGCGGTGTTCCAGGCGTCGACTTCCACGCCGTGGCGGCCGGCCGCAATCCGCGTCACCACGCGCCTGGGCTTGAGTCGTTCTTCCAGCGGCGCCGCGAGCTTTTCCGTCAGCCAGGCATTGCCCTGGGGCCAGGTCAGCACGGCGTCGCGCTCACCCGGTTCGCCACCCGGCGCGTGAAAGCCGTGGCGACTGGCGAAGTAGTGAATGCCGGCCCAGGCCGAGACCACCTCCGGCCCCGCGCCGTAGTCGTCGCGGCAGCAATAGCTCAGGTACCAGCGCAGGTGCGCATCGGTCAGTCCCTTCTGCTCCAGCCATGCGGCGAAGGTCGTCCGGTCCAGGTCCCGATGCACGGGCGACAAAGGCGCGCTGGACAGGGGAATCGCGAACTTCGCGGTGCGGCGCAAACGCTCGACCTCGTTGGCGAAGCGGCGGTACTGCGCCAGCGTGGCCTCGCCGACTTCGTGCACGGGCAGCAGGCCTTCATGCCAGGCGTCCTTGAAGAACAGGCGCTCCTGCGGGCTGTGGCACAGATGCCGTTCGTCGTAAGTCCAGCGGCCGGCAACGCGGTGGCGCACGCCAAGCTCTTCCAGCAGATCCTGCACCTCCCGCGCGTCATCTTCCGGCACCGGCAGGTAGTGTGCGCCGAGCGGGCAGGCCACGCCGTTGAGCAGGCCGCCGCGGCTGTTGCCACCAGCCGTGTCTTCGAGCTCCAGCAGGTGGAAGTCGTCGATGCCGCGCAGGCGCAGGGCGCGCGCTGCGGCCAGGCCCGCCACGCCGCCGCCGGCAATGACGACCCGGGTTCGGTGCGTCACCGCGGGCGCAGGCCAGGACCGGGCTTCGCGCAAGGTGTGGCCGCGCTCGTCATGGACTCCGGTAAAGCCGCCGGCGATCTCGGCTGGCTGCTCGCACCCCGTCAGCGCCAGTGCACCCGCGCCCAGGAACTGCCGGCGTTTCATGCGCAGCTCAATGAACGACCTTGCCCC
The DNA here is from genome assembly GCA_035476635.1 of Burkholderiaceae bacterium. Taxonomy (GTDB): domain Bacteria; phylum Pseudomonadota; class Gammaproteobacteria; order Burkholderiales; family Burkholderiaceae_C; genus DATILI01. Next base: position 5,996 of record DATILI010000074.1, read on the forward strand.
ATTCGCGCTCGTAGGTCGTCACCAGCACCTGGTTGGACAAGCGATTCACCTCGGTCGGCACACGCGCCATGTCGCGCGGAAAATCGAACATCAAGGGCAGCGTGGGTAGCGTGAGGTAACGCAGGTTTTCCGGCAATGCCTGGGCCAGGCGAAATGGCCGCCGGCTGGCCACCACGAAGCCCCACTCCCCGAAGCTGGGCACATGCGCGTGATAGGGCGCGGTCTGCAGGCCGACGGACTCCATGGTCTGCACCACGGTCCAGAAGCTTTGGCGCGCCACCAGCGGCGAGGTGGTCTGCACCACGGCATAGCCGCTGGCGGCCAGGCGGCGGTCCAGCAGCGCGTAGAACGAATTGGTATAGAGCTTGCCGATCGAGAAGTTGGTCGGGTCGGGAAAGTCCACGATGATGATGTCGAAGCTCTCTTGCGTGTCTTCCAGCCACTTGAAGGCATCGGTGTTCACGATCTTCAGTTTCGGCGAAGCCAGGGCGCCGCCGTTGAGCCGGACCAGGGTCGGGTCGCTGGCGAACAGGCGCGTCATGTGCGGGTCCAGCTCCACCAGGGTGACGCTCTCGACGCTTGGGTACTTGAGCACCTCGCGCACCGCCATGCCGTCGCCGCCGCCAAGCACGGCCACGCGCCTGGGTGCGCCTTGCGCGGCCATCGCCGGGTGCACCAGCGCCTCGTGGTAGCGGTATTCGTCGCGCTCGGCGAACTGCAGGTTGCCATTGAGAAACAGCCGGTGCCCGGCCTTGCCATTGGTCACCACGATGCGCTGGTAGGGCGAGGACGCTGTCATCACGATGCGGTCCTGGTAGAACTTGTCCTCGGCCAGGGTGGTGATCTCGCCGGCGGCGGCGAAGCCGGCGGCGAGCGCCGCGAACGTCAGCACGCAGGCCAGCGCGTGCAAGCCAAAGCGCCGCAGCTCGTGGCGAAACAGCCAAAGCGCCCACAAGGCCACGGCCGCATTCATCAGGCCGAACAGCAAGCCGGTGCGGATCAAGCCGAGCTGCGGCACCAAGAGCAGCGGAAACGCCACCGACACCGCCAGCGCGCCCAGGTAATCGAAGGTCAGTACCTGCGAGACCAGGTCCTTGAGCGCGACGTTGCGCTTGAGAATGCGCATCACCAGCGGAATCTCCAGGCCGACCAGCATGCCGACCATCAGCACCATGCCATACAGCAGCAGCCGGAAGGCGCCGGGCACATAGGCGTTTGCGACAAACAGCAGCGCGGGAAGCGAGCCGCCCACCAGCGCCACCAGCAGCTCGATGCGCAGGAAGTGCGCCGGCAGTTGGCGCTCGAAAAAGCGCGAGAGGTACGAGCCGATTCCCATCGCGAACAGGTAGCTGCCGATGATGGTGGAGAACTGCAGGACCGAATCGCCCAGCACATACGAAGCGAGGGCACCGGCCGCCAGCTCATAGACGAGGCCGCACGCGGCGACCACGAAGACGCTGGCGAGCAAGGCGACTTCAAGCGGCCGGGGCGCGGCTTGGGATTGTGAAATCATCGGGACAGAGCGCATAGGGCGTAGCGAGCGGACCGCGGGCTAGGCGGACGGAGCACAGGAACCGGAACGTACTTCCTGTACGTGAGGATTCCGAGCACCGCCCAACGCCGCCCCCGGTTCGCGCAGTAGCCTGGACTCAGCCGTGGATTGCTGCGGCGACGATGATGCTGACCCCCAGGCTCATCGCCGCAACAACCAGCCCCAACGCAACATTCTGCTTCTCAACAATCTCCTCCCAGAGATCGTAGGGCGTGATCTTGTCGATGATGAGGAAGCTCAGCCAGAACACGATCACGCCGATCAGCGCGTACAGGATGGAGCCGAAGAAGGCGCTCGCTTTGAGCCATTCAAGTCCCATGATGACCTCCAGGAAAAAACGTTGGATTCATTTCACTTGTGGCCCCCGCCGCCGGAGGAGCCGCCGAACGAGCCGCCCGAGCTGCGCGAGGAAGACGACGACGAACAGTTCTCGTAGCGTGGATCGCAACTGGAGCAGCGGCCGAACAGCATCATCACCACCAGGATGATGATGAACAGGAAGACGATGGCGCCGCAACCCATGCCCGCCGCCTTGCTGATGGGCGAGGCGTCGCTGCGCTTGAGCAGGTCTTTCTTGCCCTCGAGCTTGAAGGCCTTGGCCACCGCGTCGCTGTCGATCTTGCCGCCCACCGACCAGGTGACCTCGGTGGGCGTCTGTTCCATCGAGAGCAGGGAGTTGTCCTTGGCGAAATCGCGGCTGGATGTTTTCTGGCCGCGGTGCACCGCCCAATAGAACTCGCCCGCCACATAGGTGGTCTCTGCGCTGTAGGTGCTCTGCAGCGCGTAGTTCTTGCCCAGGTAGCTCGCGCTCTGACCGCCCTTGGCCACCTTGGGTGCGCCGGTGGTGGGCTTGACCACGCTCCAGCCGTCGGTCGCGTCGACCAGGAAGATGAAGCCGCGCTTGCGGTTGAACAGCAGGTATTCGTCCCAGCCGAAATGTTCGTCGTCGCCGGGCTCGGTGCCCATGCGGTGCTGAAAGCCCACGACCTGCCAATGCACGCCCTGCAATTGGCCCGTGCTGCCCAGGGCAATCAAGGGCTGCACCGGCTCGTCTTGCGTGACATGCGTGAGTTCGCCGCCGATGCCTTGCGACATGTCGATCAGGCTGTTGCAGGAACGGCAGGTGATGCTCTTGGTCTTGGACAGCGTCACTTCCACCGGCGCGCCGCAATTCGGGCAATGGAACTGCCGGCCCTTTTCTTCCTTCGCAGATTCTTCGCGCAGGCCGGTGAGCTGCAGCTCCTCCAGCATCGCGGCGCGGCCCAGCGAGACCTCCGGCGGCTGCATGCCGTAGTCGATGCTCAGCACCTCGCCATCTTCATTGCGCAGCTCGACCATGCCGAACGGATGGCCCAGCGGCGGCAGCTTGGGCAGCTCGCCTTGCGCGGAAACCAGGGTGACCGGCTCGTTGAAGGCAACGCTGAAACTCTTGCCGTTGATCGCGGTGGTGGCTCCCACGCGAAAGTGCTCGGCCGCCGGCAGATCGCGCTGGATGGCCTGGCGCCGCATGAAGACATAGGCGCCGTTGTCTTCGCTCAGGGAGGCGGTCGTGCCATCGGGCAGCAGCGCATTCCATTCGGTCCAGACGCCGGCAGATGACTTGTACTGCAGCCGGCCGACCAGGGTGAACGCCTGCTCGCCGGCCTTGCCGCTGGCCATGAGCTGCAGCGGGCTGTGGTCGTCAAACAGCTCGGCCATCTTGCCCAGGCGCGCCAGCGTCTCGCCGCTGCGCACCACCGTGCTCTGGCAAAAGCCGCACACAGCATGCGTGGACTGCGCGCTGAGGAATTCAACGGGCGCGCCGCAGCCCGGGCAGGGGGCCCGGTAGACGCGCTGGAGGGATTCAGTCGCCACGGCGGAAGGTCGTGGCGCGTGGCTAGACCAGCTTCTTCAGCAGTTCGGCCTTCTTGGCGTCGAACTCTTCCTGGGTCAGGACGCCCTTGGTCTTGAGCTCGCCCAGCTTTTCGAGTGTGGCCATCACGTCTTCGGGTTTGACGCCGACAGCCGCGGCAGCGGCCTGTGCGGCACCCGCGGCTGCGGCGTTGCCGCCTTGCAGGCCGGCCTGCAGGTTCTGCGCCAGCACCTGGCCGAGCGCGACGCCAGCACCCAGGCCCATCGCATCGCCGGCAATGCCGCCGCCACCGCCCGCGCCTTCGGCGAACTTCGGAATCGCCTGCGCCGTCTGGTATTGCATGAACTTGCCCATGTCGTTGCCGACCATGCCCATGCCGATCTTCTGGTCCAGGATCTTTTGCAGCTCCTCGGGCAGCGAGACGCTTTGCACCGTCATGCCATCGAGCTTCAGGCCGATCTTGGCGAACTCGGGCTGCAGTTCGGTGGCGAGCGCCTGCGCAAACATGATCTGGTTGGCCGCCAGGTCCAGGAACGGAATGCCGCTGGAGGCGATGGCGTTGCTGATGTTTTGCAGCACCAGGCCGCGCAACTGGCCATCGAGGTCGCCCACGCTGTAGAGGTCGCGCGTGCCGGAGATCTCGGTGTGGAACAGCTTGGGGTCGGCGACGCGGAAGCTGTAGTTGCCGAAGGCGCGCAAGCGCACGGCGCCAAAATCCTTGTCGCGGATGGTGACCGGTTGGGGCGTGCCCCATTTCTGGTCGACCTGCTGGCGCGTGCTGAAGAAGTAGACATCGCTCTTGAACGGCGACTCGAACAGCTTGTCCCAATTCTTGAGATAGGTGAGGACGGGGATGGTCTGCGTCGTCAGCTTGTACATGCCGGGGCCGAACACGTCGGCAATCTTGCCTTCGTTGACAAACACCGCCATTTGCGACTCGCGCACCGTGAGCGAGGCGCCGTACTGGATTTCCATCTGGGCCATCGGGAAGCGCCAGGCGAGCGTGCCGTCGCCCGTTTCGGTCCACTGGATGATGTCAATGAACTGTTTCTTGATGAAGTCCATCAGTGCCATGGTGTGCCTCCGAAGCGGTAAAAGGTCGCTGGATGATACCTTTGCAGCTTGCCGGCGCAACCGTTTTCGCGTTCATTCATAATAGCTTCTATCAATCGATTAGCAAAAAGCAATTGGCCTTTACAATTGCAATTCTCTACCATTGCTCCTGTGCCGATTGATTTGACCAATCGGAAGCTTTTCAAACTACAGGAGCCCACGATGACGACCACCCAGACCCGCCCCGAGATCAAGACCTTTGCCAACCTTGAAGCCGCATTCGCCGGCGAATCAATGGCCCACATCAAGTACCGCTACTTCGCCAAGCTGGCGCGCGAAGCTGGTGACGAAGACACGGCGCGCACCTTCGAGGAAACCGCGGACCAGGAAGTCATGCATGCCTTCGGCCACCTGGATCTGCTGTACCCCAAGGCCACGATGACGCCGGCCAAGGCGCTGCAGATCGCGATCGACGGCGAGACCTACGAGTACACCGAGATGTACCCCGGCTTTCGCAAGACGGCCGAGGCCGAGGGCAATGCCGCCGCGGTCGCCGAGATGGACGAGCAGATCGAGGAATCGAAGGTGCACGCCGCACAATTCAAGGCCACGCTGGAGAAGGCGCAGAAGCGCTTCGCCGCGCTGGCCAAGGTGGAAGAGCGCCACGCCAACCACTACAAGGCGCAGCTTGCCAAAGTGGCGGCAGCAGCCTGAAGCATCTGGCGCAACAATCCAGCCAAGCTTTTTTGATTCAAACCAGGAACCCACGATGAAAACCTACCTCTGCATTGTTTGCGGCTTTGTCTACGACGAGACCGCCGGCCGCCCCGAAGACGGCATTGCCCCCGGCACCAAATGGGCCGACATCCCCGAGAGCTGGGCCTGCCCGGACTGCGGCGTGGCCAAGGCCGATTTCGAAGTCGTGGAAATCTGATAACCGGACAAGTTCGATGACCCGCATGACGCAGCAACCGGTGGTCGTGATCGGCACCGGCCTGGCCGGCTGGACCACGGTACGCGAATTTCGCAAGCTCGACGCGGCAACGCCGGTGACCTTGGTCACGGCCGACAGCGGCGACTTCTATGCCAAGCCCTCGCTGTCCAACGCGTTCGCACAAGGCCGGTCGCCAGCCCAGCTGGTGACCACGCCTGCCGCGAAGATGGTCCAGGCGCAGAACGTTGCGCTCATGGCGCATACAAAAGTCGAGGCGCTCGATACGCAGGCGCAAACCATCACGACGAGCGAGGGCCTCTTGGGCTACAGCCGCGTGGTGCTGGCCACCGGCGCCCGGCCGATCCGAGTGCCGCTCTCGGGCACCGGTGCCGGCGATGTGCTCTCGGTCAATTCGCTGGACGACTTCGCGCAAATGCACGGCCGCCTGCGGCCCGGTGCGCACGTCGTCATCATGGGCGCGGGCCTGATCGGCTGTGAATTCGCCAACGACTTGCGCAGCGCGGGTTATCTGGTCAACGTGGTCGACCCCGGCCCGCGGCCGCTGGCAAGCCTGCTGCCCGAAGCAGCGAGCCATGCCTTGCAAGAGGCCCTGGCCGCGTTGGGTGTGCGCTGGCATTTCGGAACCACGGTGCAAACCGTGCACCGGGATGCCGGTGGCAACTGGGTCGGCCTGGCCAACGGCGAATGGATGCCCGCAGACCTGGTGCTCAGTGCCGTCGGCCTGAATGCCGACACCACGCTCGCGCAAGCGGCTGGCCTGGCCTGCGCGCGCGGCATCGTGGTGGACGCTGCGCTGCAGACCAGCGCAGCCAATGCCTACGCCCTGGGCGACTGCGCACAGTACGCCAGCGCGGGGCAGCGCACCTTGCCCTTTGTCATGCCCATCATGAGTGCCGCGCGCGCACTGGCCGCGACCCTGGCCGGGCAGCGCACCGAGGTGCAGTTCCCGGTGATGCCGGTGGCGGTGAAAACGCCCGCCCAGCCGATCGTCGTGGCGCCGCCCGCACCTGGGCAGCAAGGGACGTGGCAGGCCGGCGAGCCGGGCATCTGGCAATTCGTTTGCGAGCGTGCATTGCCGCGCGGCTTTGTACTGACAGGCGCGCAGACCAGCAAGCGCGCAGAGATGGCGCGCCTGTTGGCCAATTGAAGCGCTTCATGGCGGGCTTGCGGCCCACGGGTAAAGCCTCTGGCACAAGCGCCACGGCGGCGCTAGATTGCCCGCACCATGCCGCAAACCTGGGTTCTCGACAGCTCGCCTTCCGGCCATGCCTTGGCCGCGAGCGCCGTGGCGATCCTGCTGGAGGCCGCGCACGACAGCGCGCCCGCTGCCAAGCTGCTGGCCTTCATCAACCAGCTGGCGCCGGTGGAGTACATCTCGCTGGTCGAGTACACCGGCGAAACCGGCGGCGATGCGTTGGGTGCGGCGCCGACACTGGTGGAAGGCCATGCCCGCGGCCCGCATGCGCGCAATGTCACGGCCGAGTGTTTCGCGATTTATCGCCGCCGGTATTGGCGCAGCGACCAGGCCACGCGCATCGCGCAGCACCTGCGCCAGGAAACGCGCGCCACGGCGCCGGTCACGGCGCTGCATTTCCAGCCGGGCGACATCCCGGTGGCGGCCTGGCGCAACGAGATCTATGAGCGCGAACACCTGGCCGACCGCCTGAGCTTTCTCTACTCGCCGCTGCCGCACACCGCGTTTGCCATCAACCTCTACCGCGACGAAGCGCTGGGCCGCTTTGGCAGCGCCGAGATCGAGCGCCTGCTGGCGGTGGCGCCGCTGCTCAAGCAGGTACACCAAGGCGCATTGCGCGCAAGCGACGCGGCTGGCCCCGTGCAGCAGAGCCTGGCCGTTCGCATCGCGCGGGCGCGTGCTGCCATCCAGGCTCGGGCACCGTCGCTCTCGCCGCGCGAACTTGAGGTGTGCGTGCGCATTGCCTGCGGCATCAGCGCCGACGGCATCGCGGCCGAGCTCGACATTGCGCCGTCCACCGTGCTGACGCTGCGCAAGCGCGCCTACGCCAAGCTGGCTGACAGCGGACTTGCCGGTGGGCGCATGATGCTGGCGCGGCTGGCCGCCTGAGGCAGCCGGCACCAGCGGCCAAGCATCACGCCCAGAAGCTTCTGCCGACCAGCCACGCACCCAGCGCCGACAGGCCGCCAAACAGCCAGCGGCGAAAGCTGTCCTGGCTCAACTCGTCGCGCACGCGCTGGCCCAGCCACATGCCCGCCAGCGCGGGCAGCAGCACCAGCAAGGACTGCGCGGCCGACTCCAGCCGCAAGGCGCCCGCTGCGGCCAGGTTCGCGGTCAAGGCCAGCGTGGAGACGGTGAACGACAAGCCCAGTGCCTGCGCCATCTCGTCCTTGTCCAGGCCAAGCGCCTGCAGGTAGGGCACGGCCGGCAGAACGAAGACGCCGGTCGCAGCGGTCATCAAGCCCGTCGCTGCGCCGATGGCTGCCGACGCAGTCGCTTCATGGCGCGCTGGCGGCCGCGCCAGCCGCCAGCCTGCCAGGCCCGCGGCGGCATAGGCGACCAGGCAACCGCCCAGCAGCACCGAGGCATGCCAGCCCGCACCTGCCGCCATGAATCCCTGGCCGGCACCCACGCCCACGATCACGCCGGCCATCATGGGCCAGAGCCGGCGCAGCAGGGCGCGCAACAAGCCGCCGCGCAGCATCTGCCAGACATTGGTGGCCAGCGACGGCACGACAAGCAAGGCGGCCGCCTGCGCCACCGGCATCACCAGGCCCAGGAGCCCCATGGCCACCGTCGGCAGGCCCATGCCGAGAATGCCCTTGACGCCACCCGCGGCAAGAAAAATGAAGCTGATGATGGCAAAGTCGGGAACGTTGGGAATGAACATGGGAGGATGCGAGGGTGTTCAGAAAGCGGCTGGCATCCAGTGTGTCCGCGCTGGCACCCGGCCACCATCTGTATCTTGTTGAGGCAGCCTCAAGCCCGCCCTGAACCCGGAGTGCCCGTGCCATGCGTTTTGACTGGACCGACCTGCAACTCTTCCTGCACGCCTGCGAGGCCGGCAGCCTGACGGGCGCAGCCGAGCGCGCCCATCTCACGCTGGCTGCGGCCAGCACGCGCATGCGCGGCATGGAAGAGCAGGCCGGCACGCTGCTGCTGCAACGCCATTCGCGCGGCGTGCGCCCCACGCCGGCCGGCGAAACGCTGGCGCAGCATGCGCGCGCGGTACTCGCGCAGATGTCGCTGCTGCGCGGCGCGCTGGCGGAGCACGGGCGCGGCGCACGTGGCCGCATTCGCCTGCTGTGCAATAGCTCGGCCGCCTCGGCTCATCTTCCGGCACCACTCGGCGCATTCTTGCGGCAGCACCCTGCCATCGATGTGGCCGTCCAGGAGAGCCCAAGCCACCTGATCGTGCAGGCCTTGCGCGAAGGCGCGGCTGACCTGGGCGCGGTGTCCAGCGCCGTGGACACCACCGGCCTGGCCGCTTCGCACTGGTTGTCCGACCCGCTTGTGCTGGTGCTGCCCCGCGGCCACGCGCTGGCGCGGCTGCGCAAAGTTTCGTTCACTGCGGCGCTGGACTTCGACTTGGTGGGCCACGGCGCGGCCAGTGCGCTGCATGCGCATCTAAGCCTGCAAGCGGCCCGGATCGGCAAGTCCATGCGCATCCGGGCGAGTCTGGGCAGTTTCGACGCCGTCTGCGCTCTCGTGGAGGAGGGCGCGGGTGCGGCGGTCATGCCGGCCGCACTGTTGAAGAAGATTCGGCGCACTCGCCTGACGATTCGACCGCTGACCGATATCTGGGCACGCCGATCGCTTTTGCTGTGCCGACCGGCCGCGCTACCCAGATCGGCGCTGGCACAAGCGCTGGCCGATCACCTGCTCGCATCGCAATAACCCTCGATGTCCCCCGCGCAGGGGACAGCCGTAATCGCCACGCGCTCCAACATTGTTTGACCTCGCCAAGTCAAACAAAGGAGACAGCGCCATGTGGCTGCGCAACTGCTGGTACGTGATCGCCTGGAATCACGAAATCCCCGCTGCCGATGCAGCGGAACTCTTCACCCGCACGGTGCTGAACGAGCCGATCCTCGTGTACCGCGGCAATGGTGGCCTTGTGGCGCTGGAAGACCGTTGCTGCCACCGCCTGGCGCCGCTGTCCAAGGGCCGCAAGGAAGGCGACTGCGTGCGCTGCGGCTACCACGGCCTGAAGTTCGATGCGCAAGGCATCTGCGTCGACGCGCCTGGCATCGCCGTCGTGCCGGCCAAGGCCAGGGTCAAGACCTATCCCGTCGTGCTGCACAACAACTGGGTTTTTGTCTGGATGGGCGACCCTGCGCAAGCGGACCGCGCCCTGTTGCCCGACAACTTCTCGTGCGCCGACCCCGCATGGCGCCACAAGCCTGGCTACATGCACTACGACACGCCTTATCTGCTGATCTGCGACAACCTGCTGGATTTTTCGCACCTGAGCTATGTGCATGAGAAGACGCTGGGCGGCTCCACCGCGATCGCGCAGGCGCGGCCGACCATCGAACGGATTGAAGGGCCGGGCCAGCAGGGCATCAAGGTCTCACGCCAGGTGCCCGATGTGCCACCGCCGCCGTTCTATCAAAAGTTCCGCAGCTTCGACTCGCAACTGGAC
>DATILI010000075.1:0-7529 GCA_035476635.1 Burkholderiaceae bacterium
TCGTGCAGTGGCATACGGTGCAAGAGCATGGGCCGGGATTGTGCAGAAGAGTGGCGGCTGCCGATGCTAGGGAATTCCAGAACACGGCGGCCAGGTTCCGATGCCCATAACCAGGGGCTATCGACAGTGCGCGGGCGATGCTCTTGGTACGATGGAGCCGGTGGATCAACAGTGAATGAACAGCGAATGGATTCAAATGCAATTTGAAGCGGTATTGTTTGACTGCGACGGTGTCCTGGTGGATTCCGAACCCATCACCAACGGCGTGCTGCGCGACATGCTCGAAGAGCTCGGCTGGGTGCTGAGCAAAGAGGACTGCATGCGCCTGTTTGTCGGCAAGGCGGTGAAAGACGAGGTGGTCATCATCGAGGCCAAGACCGGCAAGCAACTCAGCGAAGACTGGCTTGCGCAATTCCGCGCACGCCGCAACGAAGCGCTGGAGCGCGACCTGGTCGCTGTGCGCAATATCCACCAGGCCGTCAGCGCCGCGCACGCAAAACATGGCGGGCGCATCGCCTGCGCATCCGGCGCGGACCGCTTCAAGGTCGAGCTGCAACTGCGCAAGGTCGGCCTGATGGCGTACTTCGAAGGCCGCATCTTCAGTGGGCACGAGACGCCACGCTCCAAGCCCTTTCCCGATGTGTACCTGGCCGCGGCCGAGGCGCTCAAGGTGGACCCGCGCCGCTGTGCCGTGGTGGAAGACACGGTCACCGGCGTGACGGCAGGCGTGGCCGCCGGTGCCACCGTGTTCGGCTACAGCCCGCCTGAACTCGGCCACGACCTGCCTGGTGCCCTGCGCGGCGCCGGCGCGGTGGCCATCTTCACCGACATGGCCGAGCTGCCGCGATTGCTCGGCGCCTGAAGGCGGCGATCCGGCCGCTGTCGCCGGCGTGCGGTAAAGAGGGTGGTCGAGGATACTGGCGCTTCCGTTCGAAAAAATAGGAGACGCCATGAATCCCGCCATCCGCCGGCAGACGATTGCCGACCTGCTGCATCGCACCGCCAAGCGCTACCCGAACAAGGCCGGCCTCCTGTGCGGCGCGACGCGCTGGACCTTTGCCGAGTTCGATGCCGTGGTCGACCGTGTCGCCGCCGGCCTTGCAGGCATGGGCGTGGGCCACGCAAGCCGGGTGGCCGTGCTGGCGCGCAACTCGCACGGCTTCGCGGCGCTGCGCTTTGCGCTGGCGCGCCTGGGCGCGGTGCTGGTGCCGATCAACTTCATGCTCAAGGCCGAAGAGGTGGCGTTCATCCTGCGCCATGCCGAGGCCCAGACGCTGGCCACTGACTCAGGCCTGGCCGAGCTGGCCCGCGCCGCCGCGGCGCTGGACACGCAGGTGCGCCAGTTCATCTGGCTGCCGTCTGAAGAATCCTCGCAGCCGGTGGCCGCCATGCGCTCGTTCGACGACCTGGCCCGCACCAGCGATGCGCCGCCAAGCGCAGCTGCATTGGCCAGCACCGACCTTGCGCAGATCGTCTATACCAGCGGCACCGAGTCCGCGCCCAAGGGTGCCATGCTGACCCACGACGCCGTGCTCTGGCAGTACGCCAGCTGCGCCGTGGACGCCAGCATCGCCGAGGGCGACGTCATGCTGCACGCATTGCCGCTGTACCACTGCGCGCAGCTCGATGTGTTCCTGGGCCCGGCCATTTACGTGGGGGCCACCAGCATCGTCACCGCCAAACCCACGCCGGAAAATCTGCTGCCGCTGATCCAGCAACACCGCATCACCTCGTTCTTCGCACCGCCCACCGTGTGGATCGCGCTGCTGCGCTCACCGCTGTTCGACCAGACCGACTTGAGCTCGCTGCGCAAGGGTTACTACGGCGCATCGATCATGCCGGTGGAGGTGTTGCGCGAGCTCGCGCGCAGGTTGCCCGAAGTCGGCTTCTGGAACCTGTACGGTCAGACCGAGGTTGCGCCGCTGGCCACCATGCTCGGCCCCCAGGACCAACTGCGCAAACCCGGCTCCTGCGGGCGCGCCGTGCTGAATGTGGAGACCCGCGTGGTCGACGACGCGCTGCAAGATGTAGCCCCGGGCCAGGTCGGCGAAATCGTGCACCGCTCGCCGCACCTGATGCTCGGCTACTTTCACGACGACGAAAGAACCCAGGCCGCGTTCGAGGGCGGCTGGTTTCATTCGGGCGACCTGGCCACCATCGATGAAGAAGGCTTCATCACCGTCGTGGACCGCAAGAAAGACATGATCAAGACCGGCGGCGAAAACGTCGCCAGCCGCGAAGTCGAAGAAATGATCTACCGCCTGAGCGCGGTGAGCGAGGTCGCCGTGATCGGCGTGCCGCATCCCAAGTGGGTGGAAGCCGTCGCCGCCGTGATCGTCGTGAAGGCTGGCCAGAGCCTGACCGAGCAGGAGGTGATGGCGCACTGCCAGCAGCACATGGCCGGGTTCAAGGCGCCAAAGGCCGTGGTGTTTGCGCCGGCGCTGCCGAAGAATCCGAGTGGGAAGTTGTTGAAGAGGGTGCTGCGGGTGGCGTATCAGGGAGTGTTTGGGGCGGCGTAGGACCGGATCAGGGCTTGGACCCGAGAAAGCCGGGCAACGCGGCGGCCTGCTTCACCCAGTTTGCCAACTGCGCCTCGTCGAGTTCGTCGCCCTCACGGATGTCGAAGTAGCGCACGTCCTTTTGCTTGCTGGCGCCGGGCGGGACCGGTCGCAGCGACGCGCCGCGGAAGAAGGTCAACTTGACGTAGTGGGTGAAGACGTGGAACGACAAGAACCAACCCTCGGCCTCGATGCCGTACAACGGCGAGTTCCACTTCACAGCCTTGCGCACGTCGGGCACGTTGCGCACGATGAGCGCGTCGAGGCGCTTCCCGAGGTCGCGCTTCCAGCCCGGCATCGCGGCGATGTACGCCTGCACCGGGGCATCGCCGTCCGCCTTCGCGATTTGCGGGTTGCCGCCTGAGAGGAGGACGACGGCGACCTTCTCAACGGAGCGCGTTTCGGTTGCAGTATTGGTCATTGGTCCATCCTTTTCTGAATTATTTGTCAACTCCCGCCCTGGGGCAAACTCGAGGGCAATCACGAGGCAGGCAATGGACGAACAAACCGGTGTATTCGATGACCTCATGGCCCTGGTGGCCGTGGTCGAGGCGGGCGGCTTCAATGCGGCGAGCATTCGCTTCGACATTCCTGTGTCGCGGCTGAGCCGGCGTGTTGCGGCGCTGGAGAAAAAGATGGGCGTCAGCTTGTTGATGCGCAACGCGCGGCGCTTCAAGGTCACAGAGGTCGGCCTGCGCACCTACCAGCATGGGCTTAGCATCCGCGCAGCGATGCAAAACACCATGGCCGACGCCCGCGATAGCCTGGACGAGCCCAGCGGACATTTGCGCATCTCCTGCCCGATGGCCTTGGGCGCCAGCATCGTGGGCCCGCTGGCGATCGAGTTCATCCGAAAGTACGCGCGGGTCTGCGTCACGCTGGAATCAACGGATGGCCGGCTCACGGCATTCAGCGATCCGGTGGACCTCATGATCCAGCCCGCCAAGGAGCCGCTGCGCGACTCCAGCCTGGTGGCCCGCAAGCTGGTGGAAGCACGCTACCTGCTGGTGGCAACGCCTGCAGTCAAGGCCTTGTTGCCCGAGGTCCCGGCATCGTCCGACGGGCCGGCGATGCCGGTTGTTGGCTGGACCTTTGCGCCGCAATCCAACCGATGGCCGCTCCTGAATTCCGCTGCCCAGACGATCGAGGTTCCGGTGGAGTCCAGGTTCAACAGCGACAACCTCATGCTGATCCGCGAAGCCGCACTGGCGGGCGTCGGCGTTGCGCAGCTTCCGCCCGTGCTGTGCGAAGCGGATATCAAGGCGGGTCGCCTCTGTGTGGTGGTGCCGGGTTGGTCCCCGCCTGCCGTCTCGATCTACGCGATCTATCCGTCGCGACGCGTGCTGACGCTGGCCGGGCGTTGTTTTGTCGACGCCTTGAGCGAGGCGTTCGCCAAGCTCGGCAGTCCTGGCCCGTAATAGCGAAGCGTTGCATTTTCAGAACGTTGCATTGCGCTGCGGCCAGTTACGCGCCGCCGGTCTCGTTCCTAGTATCGGCCTTGACGCGGCCCCATTCCGGGTGCCGCAACAAGGAACAACTACATGACGCGAGACCCCAATTCCTTCTTCAAAGCCTCGACCCTCTCGCGGCGCGGCTTTCTTCTTTCCAGTGCCGCGGCAGCCGCGACCCTGGTGGGTTGCGGAGGAGGCGACGACGATTCGGTCGTCTCTACTTCCTCGGGTTCGTTCCAGGGGCAAACCAGCGAAGGCGTTACCTCGTACCTGGGCATCCCTTATGCGCAGCCCCCTGTCGGCGCGTTGCGCTTTCGCGCGCCGCAGCCGTACCAGCCCAGGAGCGACGTGGTGAAGGCCAGCAGCTTCGGCGCCGCGAGCATTCAGAACCTGGGCGGTGGCGTCAGGTGGATCTACCCGCCGCAGGACAACCAAGGCGAGGATTGCCTGTCGCTCAACGTGTGGGCTCCGCAGGGTGCGAGCAAGCTTCCCGTCGTCGTCTGGCTGCACGGCGGGGGTTTTCGCACCGGCGCCACCTCGATGCCGTTCATGAACGGCCAGCACCTGGCAGCGCGCGGCGTGGTGATGGTGACGGCGAACTACCGCCTGGGTGCGATGGGCCTGATCTCCCACCCCGACCTCACCGATCCCGGCAACGGAACCTCGGCCAACTGGCAACTGCAGGACATGGGCGCGGCGCTCGCGTGGGTCAAGCAAAACATTGCCGCGTTTGGCGGCGACCCGGACAACGTCTGCCTGATGGGCCAGTCGGGCGGGGCCAAGCACGCCGCCATCCTCGCGCAGAACCCGGCCTACCGCTCGCTGTTTCACAAGGCTGTGCTGCTGAGCCCGCCGTCGGTGCAGCTGCCGGTGGCCATGACCATGCAAGACGCTGCCGCCTACACCGAGCTGCTGGCGGCTCGCCTGGGCACCACGGTGCGGGGCTTGCGCGATGTTCCGGCGCTGGCCTTGCACAACGCCGAAGTGGCGCTCAATGCCTTGCCGCTGCCGGCCAGCATTACCACCGGCAAGGGCTTCAAGCTCGCGCCATTGATCGACGGGAAAACCTATCTGGCCGACTGGACGCGCGGCGCCTGGCCCGCGGACAAGCCGGTGATCATCACCTACACCCTGGACGAGGGCGCGTTCTTCCTGGACCTGTACGACCCCGTCTCCAAGACCATGCTGACGCCGCCATTGCCGGCGACGACGGCGGCATTGACGGGCGCGGTGCTGTCGCAGGTGGGCGGCTCCGCGACCGCGGCCACCTCGGTGATCAACGCCTATACCCAGGCCGCGCAACAGGAAGGCCGCTCCACCGCCCCCGGCGATTTGTGGGTGGACATCTTCGGCGACCGGCTGCTGCGCAACTATGGCACGCGCTATGCGGCCACCATCGCCAGCGCCGGTGCCCAAGTGCGCTATGGCACTTTCATGGAGCCGGTCCCGGCACCAGGGCGCGGGGTGCCGCACTGCGCCGAGTTGCCCCTGGTGTTCGGCACCTATGCGCTTGACTACTACAAGGACAAGTTGGGCACAAACGAGGTGCAGGGCAAACTATTCAATGAAATGGCCAGCGCCTTGACCTCTTTCGCCAGGAACTCGGACGCAAAATTCGCGTCGGGCCAAGCCTGGCCCGTGTACAAGCCTGGCACCGCGACCTCGGCACGCATCGGAGAAGGCGGTTCATCGGGCGTCACCCTAGGGCCTATCCCCAAGCTGGCGCAGATGGCGGCGTGGGACGGCGTTCTCGGGTACTGACGCCTTCACTCAAAGCGAGAGCGGCAACTCCAGGTAGTTCGCATACATCATGTCGCGGTGTGCGAACAGGATCGGATCCAGCGCCGCTTCGGTTTGCGCATCCCGCGTCTCGAATGCCGCCCGCGTGCTGGCGTCCATCGCGCAGGGCTCGGGTGGCAGCGGGGCGAACATCGCCATGAAGGTCGCGCTGTAGACATCCACCGCGGTCACTGCATTGCCCACGTAGTAAAGGCTCCCCGCCGCACGCTGCGCCTTGAGGCGCGCCGCCAGCATGTCCAGCAACTGCACCACGCGCGCGGGCGCGGCCACGCCCGCCTCGGGGCTGTAGCCGTACTTCTTGCCCAGGTACTTCGCCACTCTTTCGGGGAAACCGCCGGCGCCGTGCAGGCCGGCGTGGATCAACTGCAGGCGGCGCGACCAGCCAAGGCCCGCTTCACCGCAGATTTCGTGGGCGAGGCCAAAGACCAGGGCGCGCTCGGCCGGGTCAGCCGGCAGTAGCGATGGTGCGACGCCCAAGCGTTCGGCGAGCAGCAGGATCTCGGCCCAGCCGGCGCGTGGGGGCTCATTCTTGTAGATGGCCACCGGTCCGTTGCGCTGCCCCGTCCACTCTTTCAAGGGCTCGCTGTCGTACGCCAGGTGCACTGCAACCCACTCGATGCGCTTGATGTGCAGCATGCCCTTGGCCGCTTCGCCCCAGGGGCTCGGCACCTGGCTCACCACCACCATGCGCAGGCCATCGTGCTTGATCGCGGCCTCCACGCTCATGTATTGAAAAGTCATTGGGGTCTCCGGGAGGGCAGGATCAATGCGCAATAGAGTACACCAGCCGCATCAAGTCAGACTGCCGCCTTGTGCCAGTCTTGGTAAACACCGACCTTAGCTGCGTTCGCACCGTCGCCACGCCAACCGCCCGGCGCTCGGCAAAAACCTCCGGCGTGAAGCCGTCCGCCAGGACTTTGACCAGTTCTGCTTCCACCGGCGTGAGTTTGTAGAGCATGGTCATGATGGACTGGATGTCCAGTGCGCGGCGGCCTTCTTGTGCGATGAAGACGATGGCGGCCGCCCGGCTCTCCATGGGCGTCGATCCTGGCACGGGCGCGAGCCGAGCCACGACGCCCTGTCCAGGCGCACCGCCGAGCCGGACCGACAGCGAGAGATGGTCATCGAAGCGGTAAATCGCACAAGCCGCCAGCGCCTTGTCCAGGGCAGCGCATTCCGGGGCGCCCGACGCGCACAGGCGCCCGTCCTTGACAAGGGGCAGGCCAGACGCAGAGAAGAGTTCATCCGCGGCTGGATTGGCGAGCAGGATCTTCCGGTCCCGCGCGAGGACGACCACGGCGGTGGATACCCGCTCGATCGCGATCGCAGTGGTGTTCTGTGTCGCTGCCTGCAAGCGTTGGCGGACCGCCATCGCCTGCGTGAAATGGGGCCGGATCGTGCTTAGCTTTTCCTCGTCTGCCGCCGAGAATGGTTTCGACCTTACAGGCCGGTAGACGCACAGCGGCGTCAGTGGCAGCGATCGGGACGAACCGTCGCCAACGATGGCACCGAGGTTGCGGCCGATCTCGCAGGGAACCAGGTAGTCGGCGAAGAACCGGGTTTGGCGCAGTTCCCGTTCCGGCACCAGCGTGTCGGTTTGCCATTGAAGCCCGGTGTGCAAGGCGCCGCCATGTCGCCGCATCAATTGATGGAACCACACGTCGACCGTGGCGACCTCGGTGAGGAACTGCCTGGCCAGTCGCTCAGGCAGGCCGTGCGC
>DATILI010000076.1:0-7407 GCA_035476635.1 Burkholderiaceae bacterium
CGACTGGGAGGTGGCCGCCAGCCTGTACGACTACGCCAAGGACCGGAAGCGCCAGAACGGTGCCGGCACCCTGGCCGACGGCAACGGCACGGGCTGGAATACGCTCGCGCTCAAGGGCATATGGCGGCCGGACGGAACCAACGGTGCGCATCTCATGGACTTCGGTTTTCAGCGGGACAGCTACCAGCTGGCCTACCTGACGTCCAATGCCGTGGGCAGCTGGATCGACGGGCCGGCCGGCACCGTGGTCAGCGACGTTGGCGGCATGACCCGCTTGCAAAGCCTGTACGCGCAGGACAGCTGGGCCTTCGCGCCGCGCTGGAAGGCCGTGCTGGGCGGCCGCGCCGAATGGTGGACCACGTTCAATGGCTTCACGCGCATCCCGGGGGCGGCGCCTGCCGTCGACAGCCAGTGGCCGCAGCGCAAGGAGTCGTACTTCTCGCCCAAGGCGGCGCTCTCATGGCAGTGGCTGCCCGACACCGTGCTCAAGGCGTCGGCCGGCCGTGCGGTGCGCTTTCCGACGGTGGGGGAACTCTATGGCGCGACCTCGACAGTCAATTCGCAGTACATCAACGACCCGAACCTCAAGCCCGAGAAGTCGTGGACCAGTGAACTCAGCGCCGAGAAGGATCTGGGCAACGGCCTGCTGCGCCTGACCTTCTTCACCGAAAACACGCGCGATGCCCTGTATTCGCAGACCACGTTCGACACGCTGGCCAACCGCAACGTCAGCCGCGTGCAGAACGTCGGCCGCATCCGGACCCAGGGCCTGGAGCTGGCCTACAACGGCAATGATGTCCTGGCCAAAGGACTGGACCTGGGCGCCAGCATCACCTACGCCGACTCGGTCATCAAGGAGAACGCGGGCTTCGTTGCGCGGCCTGGCGACACCATCGGCAAGCAGCAGCCCAACATCGCCAAATGGCGCGCCACGGCGCTGCTCAGCTACCGCTGGGATGCGCGATGGACGACCTCGGTCGGCGCGCGCTACAGCGGCCCGCAGTTCCGCACACTGGACAACAGCGATGTCAATGGCGACACCTACCAGGGCGTGAGCAAATTCTTCACGGCGGACCTGCGGGTCCGCTACCAGTTGAACAAGAACGTGAACGCGGCGTTCGGCATCGACAACCTGAACAACGACAAGTTCTGGAACTTCCATCCCTATCCGCAGCGCAGCTATGTGGCCGAGTTGCAAATGGCTATTTGATTGACCCCGAGCATCTTCATGAAAACAATGCTGACCCAATCCCTCGCTGCCGGCGCCCTCCTGACGGGTGTCCTGTCGCCCATTTCTTCCGCCCACGCGCACATCACGCTGGAATACCAGGTGGCGCCCGCTGCCAGCAGCTACAAGGCGAGCTTCAAGGTAGGCCATGGCTGCGCCGGCTCGCCCACGCGACAGATCGTGGTGGAAATTCCGCCGGGTGTGCAGGGCGCGCGGCCGATGCCCAAGGCCGGCTGGGCGCTGGAGGTGCAACGCGAGAAGCTGGCCCAGCCTATTGCCAGCCACGGCCGCAGCATCACCGAGGACGTGGTGCGCATCAGCTGGACCGCCAAGACGCGCGATGACATGCTGGCCCATGCGCACTACGACGAGTTCGTGCTCGTGGCGCAAATGCCAGGCCTGGCCGGTCCGTTGTACTGGCCCGTGCGCCAGGTCTGCGAGGAAGGCCGAATCGATTGGGTGGAAATACCCAAGCCTGGCCAGAAATTCTCCGACCTCAAGGCCCCTGCAGCGTCCCTGGAAATCCTGCCGGCGGGCGGCGGCGCTGGCCACAATCACTGACATGAACCGTTCGAACGACTGAAGGAACTCACCATGACCATGAACCCCATCAAGACCATTGCCACTTTCCTGCTGCCTGCGCTGCTGGCCGGCGCTGCCCTGGCCCAATCCGCCGCGGCTGTGCCCGCCGTCAAGGTGGAGGGCGCCTGGGCACGTGCCAGCGTGCAAGGCCAGAAAGGTACCGGCGCCTTCATGAAGCTCACCGCCAGGGACGGCACAAAGCTGGTGGGTGCCTCGTCTCCCGCTGCGGGCGTGGCCGAGGTACATGAAATGAAGATGGAGGGCGACGTGATGAAGATGCGCGCTATTGCCCAGCTGGAGCTGCCCGCGGGCAAGACCGTGGAGCTCAAGCCCGGCGGTTTCCACGTGATGCTGATGGACCTGAAGGCGCCGCTGATGAAAGACAGCGCAGTGCCGCTTACCCTGACGTTCCGCGACGCCAAAGGGGTGGAGAGCCGGCTGAACCTCAGCGTGCCGGTGTCTGCCGTGGCGCCGGGCGAACACAAGCACTGAGCTGTCCCCAAGCCCCCCGGCCCCGGAGCTGTTCGGCTTCGGGTAAACAATGATTGTGGATATATTTATATGTAAACAGAATAGCTGAATCCCCATGGGAGTGTGCTTTTGGTGCACTTTGTGGCAGGAAAATTGCTATAGAACATTCATCCAATTGGATGCGAACTGAAGGCCTATGAATATCTGCGTACTCGGCGGTGGGCATGGTTGCTATGCGGCGGCGGCGGACCTTTCGGAGGCCGGGCACCAGGTGCGGCTTTGGCGGCGCGACACCGAGGCGCTCAAGCCCGTGGTCGACAGCGGCGCCATCATCCTGAAGGACGCGGATGGCGCACGCGAGGTAAAGATCGCCAAGGCCACGGGGAATATCGCCGAGGCCATGGCCGGGGCGCAGCTGATCGTGTTGCCGACACCGGCCACGGCGCAAGAAGACATCGCCGCCGCGATGGCGCCCCATCTGGTCGATGGCCAGGTCGTGTTCCTCGCCCCTGGCACCTTTGGCAGCTATGTGATGGCACAAGCGGTGCACATGGCCGGAAACCACGCCAAGCTGGCCTGGGCCGAAACCGGCACGCTGCCCTACCTGGCACGAAAACACGGCGAGCGTGAAATCAACGTCTCGATCCGCGCCGTGCGCCTGCCGACCGGCGTCTACCCGGCGTCGCGCGCGGCAGAGGCGATCGGCGTGATCCGGCAGGCCTATCCCAGCGTGCACGGCTGCGGCGATGCGCTGTCGGGCGCCTTGATGAACGCCGGCCCCATCATCCATCCCCCGTTGATGGTGATGAACGCCGCGCCTTTGCAGCATTTCGAGCGCTGGGACATCCACAACGAAGGTACCCAGCGCGCCGTGCGCGACGTGACCGACCGGCTGGACCGCGAGCGCATCGCCGTGCGCGCGGCGCTGGGCTACGCGGGCCCGCACTATCCGCTGGCAGACCACTACAACAACGACCAGTGGATGTACGGCGACGCGCATCAAAAACTGGTGAAGTCGGGCGACTGGCGCGAGCACATCGACCTGTACACACACCGCTACATCACCGAAGACACGGAGCTGGGGCTGGCGTTCCTGGCCTCCGTCGCGCGCTGGGTGCAGGCGGACGCGCCGATTGCCCACGGCCTGCTGGCGGTGGTGGGTGGATTCCTGGGCCGGGATCTTCGGCACGGGGCCCGTACGCTGGAGGCGCTGGGACTGTCCAGCCTGAGCCGCGACGCCTTGCTGGCGCGACTGCATTCGGGGGGCTAGCGCATGGCCCAAATTGCCGCCGTGGGAGCGGGCCGCATGGGCCGCGGCATCGCGATCGCCTTTGCCTACGCCGGTCACCCCATCTCGCTCATTGATTTGCGCCGGCGCACGCCGCAAGCGCTGGACAAGCTGCAGGCGGAGGTCCATGCGGAACTGCGCGCCAGCCTCGATGGCCTGCACCAGCTGGGTGTGCTTCACGCGCGGCAGGTGCAGGAGATCTTCGAGCGCGTGCAATTCGTGGCTGCGGACCAGGCGGCCGATGCGCTGGCCCAGGCCGAGCTGGTTTTCGAAGGCGTGCCCGAAACCATGGAGGCCAAGCGCGAGGCGTTCGAGCAGCTCAATCGCCTGTGCCGTGCGGACGCCATCCTGACCTCCACCACCAGCAGCATCCTGGTCACGCAGCTGGCCGAGCTGGTGCATCGGCCGGAGCGCTTTCTCAACATCCATTGGCTCAATCCGGCGTACCTGATCCCGGTGGTCGAACTCAGCACGCATGCGGGTACCGCGCCCGAGGTGCTCGCGCGCGCCCGCGAGATGATGCTTGCCATCGGCAAGCTGCCGGTCGTGTGTGGCGCGGCGCCGGGCTACATCGTGCCGCGGCTGCAGGCGCTCGTCATGAACGAGGCCGCGCGCATGGTGGAGGAGGGCGTGGCCACCGCCGAAGAGATCGACAAAGCCACCCGCTACGGCCTGGGCCTGCGCTTTGCGGCGCTCGGCGTGGTCGAGTTCATTGACTTCGGCGGCTGCGACATCCTGCACCACGCCAGCCGGGAAATGTCGGCATCGATCAGCGCAGAGCGCTACCGCACACCGGAAATCGTCAGCCGCATGGTTGCCGAGGGCCGGCTGGGGCTCAAGACCCAGAGCGGCTTCTACGACTACAGCGGGCGCGACATCGACGCCTACCGCGGCGACGTGATGCTGCGCACATTGGGAATGCTCAAGCACGCGGGCCTGTGGCGGCCGCCGGCGGAGCAGACAGTTTCTTCAACCAGCCAAGGAAAACCATGATGAAGATTTCGCTCAACAAGCGCCTGCTCGCGGCGTCGGTGATCGCGGCATCCGTGCTTGCGCTGTGCCCGCTCGCGGCCGGCGCGCAGCAGGTCACGCTCAAGGCGGTGAATGCGTTCCAGGAAGGAACCTACTTTGCCCGCAACTTCGAGCGCTTCGTCAAGAAGGTGAACGACGAGGGCAAGGGCATTGTCCAGATCAACTACATCGGCGGGCCCAAGGCGATCCCGACCTTCGAGCAGGGCAATGCGCTGCGCAGCGGCGTGGTGGACCTGGCCAACACCACGACCTCGTTTCTCGCCGGCATCGTGCCCGAGGGGCAGGCGCTGAACTACACCCACCTCACCATGGCCGACATGCGCAAGGACGGCTCGTTCGAATACCTCAACAAGATCTTCCTGGAAAAAGGGCTGCACTACTACGCGCGCACCGGCGAGGGCTTTCAGTACTACCTCTACACCAACAAGAAGATCGACAAGGCGGACCTGAACGGCCTGAAGCTGCGCATTGCACCGATCTACCGGGACTTCTTCCAGAAGATGAATGCCAACGTGGTGCAGATCGCCCCGGGCGAGGTCTACACCGCACTCGAGCGCGGCGTGGTCGACGGCTACGCCTGGCCGCTGATCGGCATCTTCGATCTGGGCTGGCAGGAAAAGACCAAGTTCCGCGTGGAGCCGGGCTTCTACGCGCTGGAACTGGGCGTGGTGTTCAACGCCAATACCTGGCGCAAGCTGACCCCGGCGCAACGCGAGTTCCTGGACAAGCAGGGCGCGTGGCTGGAAAGCCTGAACGCCGAGGCCGCTGCCAAGGATGTTCCCGCCGAGATCAAGAAGCAGCAGGACGCCGGCCTGCAAATCATCAAGCTCGACGCCGCGCAGGCGAGCCTGTTCGTCAAGACCGCGAATGATGCGGCGTGGGACGGCATCGTGAAGGCCAGCCCGGTGCATGGCGTCAAATTGCGCGAGATGCTCGCGCCCAAGTAAGCGGATTGTCATTGGGAGCCCCGCATGGAAGCCTTCTCCAATCTGGTGGGAAAAGTGCTGGATCAGCTGGCCAGGCTGGCCTGTGTCCTGCTGTTCCTGCTGATGTTGATCATTTGCAGCGATGTGTTTCTGCGCAACGTCGCCTTGTTCGATTCCATGCGCGGGTTTCCGGCGGCCAACGACCTGTCCGAAGCGTTCCTGTACCTGATCACCCTGCTGTCGGCGCCCTGGCTGCTCCGGCAGGGCAAGCACATCCGCGTGGACATCGTCTTGCGGGCCATTCCGCCGCGCTGGGCCTGGGGTTGCGAGTGGCTGGTCGACCTGCTGGGCCTCATGTGTTCGCTCACCATGATGTGGTACGGCATCGTTGCGACCCATGACGGCATCACGTCCGGCGAAATGATCATCAAGGCCCTGGCCACGCCGGTCTGGTGGTGGCTGTGCATGCTGCCCGTGACGTTCGCCCTGCTGGCGCTGGAGTTCATCTTCCGCATGCACCGCCTCGCCAACGGGCCGCGCGCGCCGCGCGAAGAGGCCGTGTCGGCTGCCTAGTTTTTCAATCATGAGGTGCTCCAAATGACATGGCAGCTTGCATCCTGGCTGTTGCTGGGCGGGTCGACGGTTTTGCTGTTTCTGGGGCTGCCCGTCGCGTTTTCGTTCCTGGTGATCAACGTCGTCGGGGCCTGGTTCATCCTGGGTGGTGAGGCCGGCATTGCGCAGATGGTGCGCAACTGCGTCGGCTCGGTGGCCAGCTTCTCGCTGACGCCGATCCCGCTGTTCATTCTGATGGGCGAGGTGCTGTTTCATACCGGCCTGGCGGTCAAGGTGATCGACGGCATCGAGCGCCTGATCCGCAACGTGCCCGGCCGGCTGGCGGTGGTGGCTGTGGTGGCCGGCACCATCTTTTCCGCGATCTCCGGCTCCACCATCGCGACCACGGCCATGCTCGGCAGCCTGATGGTGCCGCTGATGCTGGCGCGCGGCTACCACCCGACGATGGCGACCGGCCCGGTCATGGCCATCGGCGCGGTCGACATGCTGATTCCGCCGTCGGCGCTCACCGTGTTGCTGGGCAGCCTGTCGGGCATCTCCATCAGCAAGCTGCTGATCGGCGGCGTCGTTCCGGGCCTGATCCTGAGCGTCGTGTTCGTCGGCTACATCGTGATCCGCGTCAAGTTCAGCCCCAAGCTCGCGCCCGCCACGCCGCTGGTGGAGTACACGGGCTGGCAGAAGCTGCAACCGCTGGTGCAATACGTGCTGCCCCTGGTCTCGATCTTCGTGGTGGTGGTCGGCGTGATGATTGCGGGCTTCGCGACACCCACCGAGTCCGCCGCCATCGGCGCCCTGGCCACCATCGTGCTGGCGATGGTGTACCGCGCGCTGACGCCAAAGCGCCTGATGGAAAGCCTCAAGGGCACGGTGGTGATCTCGGGAATGATCCTGTTCATCATCATTGGCGCGACCACCTTTGCGCAAATCCTGTCGTTCTCCGGGGTCAGCAATGGTGTGGTTGCACTCGTCACCGGCCAGAACCTGTCGACCACGACCATCATCATCGGCATGCTGGCCATCCTGATCTTCCTGGGTGTGTTCGTGGACCAGGTCAGCATGATGCTGATCACGCTGCCGATCTTCATGCCGATCGTGCTGCAGCTCGGCATCGACCCGGTCTGGTTCGGCATCATGTTCCTGATCTGCATGCAACTGGGCCTGCTGTTGCCGCCGCACGGCCTGCTCCTGATGACCATGCGCGGCGTGGCACCGCCGGAGGTCACCATGCTGCACATCTTCCAGGCCGTCGCGCCCTATCTCCTCTTCAGTCTGGCCGTACTCGCGCTGGTGTTCGCCGTGCCCGGCAC
>DATILI010000077.1:0-3838 GCA_035476635.1 Burkholderiaceae bacterium
CTGGCGGAAAGGCCGCCCCCCAGGTCTTCCGTGCCGCGAAAGCCCAGGCGCGAGCTGTTGTTGGCGCCACTGACCAGCTGAGTGCGGCTGGACGTGCTGCCGGAACCGCGGGCGTAGGCTGCGTCGATGATGCCGAACATGGTGACCGACGATTGCGCGCAGGCTGTGCCGCAAGCCGCCAGCGCGGACAGGACGATCAATTTTCTTTTCATTCAGGTTTCTCCTCGGGTTGATCTATTCAATCGGCCTTGAGCTTTCCGAGCTCGACCACCTTTTTCCACTTCACCTGCTCCTGCTGCAGGAATGTGCGCAGCTGCTCAGGCGTGCTGGTCTCCACGTCCGCGCCGTGGTCCTCCAGCTTTTTCACCACGGCCGGGTCGGACAGGACGGCATTGAGTGCCTTGTTGAGCTGGTCGATCACCGGCTTGGGCGTTTTCGCGGGCGCAAAGATCGCATACCACTGTGAGACGTCCACATTGGCGATGCCTTGTTCCTGTAGCGTAGGAACTTCCGGCAGCAGCGCTGAGCGCTTGGTACCCGCGACGCCGATGGCCTTCAGCTTGCCGCCTTTCACATAGGGCACAGCGGTAAAGAGGCTGGGGAACATGATCTGCGTCTGGCCACCGATGGTGTCGGTGACTGCCGGCGCGGAGCCCTTGTAGGGGACGTGCAGCAGCCCGGTCAGCCCCGTCGATAGCTTGAACAGCTCGGCCGCGAAATGCGGCGCCGTGCCGTTGCCAGCGGAGGCGTAGCTAAACCTGTCGGGCGAGGTCTTGACCAGCGCCACTAGCTCCTTGACATTCGCCGCCTTCACGGACGGGCTGACCACCATCAGCACCGGCGAATAGCCGACCAGGCCCACTGCCTCGAAATCCTTGACCGGGTCGTAGCGCAGTTTTTGCAGCGACGGGTTCATGGCATGGGTGGCGATGTAGCCCAGCATCAGCGTATGCCCGTCGGGTGCGGCCTTGGCCACGGCCTCGGAGGCGATGGCGCCGTTCGCTCCCGCCTTGTTGTCCACGATCACCGGCTGCTTCAGCAGGGTGGACAGGCCCTGCCCGATGACCCGTGCCATGGCGTCGTTGGCGCCACCGGCAGCGGTGGGGACAACGATTGTTATGGGCTTTTCAGGGAACGCCGCGAAGGCGCCCGAAGAGGTGAGTGAGGCGGCCGCGGCAATGGCGGTCAAGAAGTGTCGACGCGTAGCTTGCATGGTGTCTCCAGGAATTGGGGTTCAAATGGCGGGCGGTGGTCCCGCCTTCTCTGGGATTGATGCTCGCGGTTCGGCGCCCCGCTGTGAATTGCATGTTTGGGAAGTATTGATGCATGATCGGTATCACTGAATAGAGACAGCGAGGAGAGAGCGATGGCCATCCACTTCGACTTGGGTGATATGCAAGCCTTTGCGGCCGTGGCCGAATTGGGGAATTTCCGCAAGGCGGCGGAGGCGGTCCACATTTCGCAGCCCGCCTTCAGCCGGCGCATCGACAAGCTGGAAGCGGCGTTGGGAGTTCGTTTGCTGGATCGCAATACCCGCAAGGTCGAACTGACTGCGGTGGGACGGGACTTCGCCCGCAAGACGCGTCAGCTGCTGGATGACCTTGACAGCACACTGCTCGGCATACAGGAGGTGGCGGCCACCCGCATGGGGGAGGTGACGGTAGCCTGCGTTCCTTCGGCCGGCTTCTACTTCCTGCCTCAGGTCATCAAGCGCTACCACGCCGAGTTCCCGAATATCAGGGTCAAGATCTTCGATGCCAGCGCCAACGAGGTGCTGGCCGCCGTGGCCCGCGGCGAGGCTGACTTTGGCTTGAACTTCATCGGCAGCGCCGAGACCGACCTGGAGTTCCAGGTGATTTTGGAAGAGCCCTTCGTTGTAGCTTGCAGGCGAGACCACCCGCTCGCGGCCAAGCGATCGGTGACGTGGAGCGAGTTGCGACCCTACGATTTCATGACGGTGAGCAAGTCGTCCGGCAATCGCCTGCTAATGGACCTGGCGCTGGCGGGCGTGCCCAACCGCCCGGTGTACATCTACGAGGCTCAACATGTCGTGACACTGCTTGGCCTGGTGGAGGCGGGGCTGGGGGTCGCCGCGGTGCCGCGCCTGGCCATGCCGGGCGTCGATCACCCGACGCTGGTGAGCGTCCTGCTCAAGGACCCGGTGGTCACGCGCCGCATGGGTCTGATCCGCCGCCGTGGGCGGTCGCTCTCGCCCGCGGCTCAGCATCTGTATGCGATGTTCGCGGAGCTGAAGAAAAAACGTGCGGCAAAAAAGCAGGCGCTACCCCGCAAGCAAGCCGCGTAGTCTGCTTCAAAGACTCGCCAGCACCCGGTCCACCATCGCGCCGGCCTGGCCCAGGTAATTCGCCGGGTCGCACATCTTCACCAGAGCTGCGCGGTCCAGGTGCTTGTTGATCTCCGGGTGCTCGGCCAGCAGGTCAACCAGATGCCGCTTGCACTTCACCGCTTCGCGGCAGATGTCATAGACCAGATCGTGCGCGTATTCGCGGCCGATGTAAGGGCCCAAGCCCATCATTACCGCTTCGGACATCACCAGACCATGCGTCATGTCGATGTTCTCGCGCATGCGCACTGCGTCCACTTCCAAGCCTTCGAGCACGGACCGCGATTGCTTGAGTGCACCGGCCATCAGACAAAAGCTCTCCGGCAGCACGATCCATTCGATTTCCCAGGGTCCCGTCGATCTTTCGTGATCGGCCACCATGGCGTCCATGAGCGATGCCGCATGCTGGCGCACGACGGAAATCGCGGCGTGGATGTAGCAGGACGAAATCGGGTTGCGCTTTTGCGGCATGGTGCTGCTCGAGCCGCGCCCATGATAGTAAGGCTCGTACACCTCGCCCACCTCGGTCTGCATCATGAGCTTCACGTCCATGGAGAGCTTGCCAAGGGTGCCGCCTACCAGGCCCAGGAAGGCGCCGACTTCGGCGATCGAGTCGCGGATGGTGTGCCAGGCAATGACCGGCTGGCCCAGGCCCAGTTCTGCCATCAAGCCAGCCTGAGTTTCCATGGCGCCGGTTTCCAGCGAAGCCAGCGTACCGGCGGCGCCCGCGAACTCGCCGACCAGAACGCGCGGGCGCAATTGCGTGAGGCGTTCGCGATGGCGTTCGATGGCCGACAGCAGGCCTGCCATCTTGTAGCCGAAGGTCACGGGAATTGCCTGCTGCAAATTGCTGCGTCCGATCATGGGCGTATCGCGGTGCTTGCGCGCGAGGTCGGCCAGGGCGCGCGAAATAGCGGTGAGATCGGCATCGACCAGTTCCAGCGCCTCGCGGATCTGCAGCACGGTGGCCGTGTCGGTGATGTCCTGCGTGGTGGCTCCCCAATGGCAGTACTCGCCCAGCTTGCCTTTGCACAGCGCATTGAGCTGCGAAACGACCCCCAGGACCGGGTAGCCGATGCGCTCGGTCTGCTGGCGCAGTTTCGCCATGTCGATCTGATCCAGGTGGCAATGCCCGACGATCTCCTGCGCGGCCTCTTGTGGGATCAACCCCAGCCGGCCTTGCACCCGTGCCAAGGCCGCCTCCACATCGAGATATTTCTGTGTGCGGTTTTCGTCCGACCAGATGTGGCGCATTGCATCGCTGGAGAAGATGCCTTGGAAGATGCTCGAGTCGATGATGCTGGCGGCCATGGTTGTCCTTGAAAAGTTGATGTTGTCCGAGTGAATTCGGCTAGACGCGTGCGAGTAGTGCCTGCGCCTTGAGCAGCACTGGCTTGTCCACCATGCGGCCATCGACACGCGCCGCACCGGGTGATGCTTCGGCGGCCTTCGCGAAGCGCTCGGGCCGGTTGCCGGGTACGAACAGATAGGTGA
>DATILI010000078.1:0-20668 GCA_035476635.1 Burkholderiaceae bacterium
GCGGCGCTGACGGCCGTGGGCTTTTTTGCCGATCGGCTGAAGGGCGGCTTGCAGCGCGACGCGCGCCAGTTGCTGGGTGGCGATGCCGTCCTGTCCAGCGACCAGCCAACGCCCAAGGCGTTCCTGGACAAGGCCAGCGCCCTGGGCCTGCAATCGGTGGTCACGCTGGGCTTTCCGACCATGGGCCGGGCTGTGGAAGCCCAGGGCGGCGCCAGCCGGCTGGTGGCGCTGAAGGCGGTGCAGCCGGGCTATCCGCTGCGCGGCAATCTGCAGGTGGCTGCGCAGCCCGAAACACCGGGCAGTAACACGCGCGATGTGCCCGCGCGCGGCGAAGCCTGGATTGATGCACCGTTGCTCGACGCGCTGAACCTGAAGATGGGCGATGCCTTGTTGCTGGGCGATGCGCAGTTGCGCATTGCGCGCATCATCGTGGTCGAGCCCGACCGCGGCGGCGGCTTCATGAGCTTTGCGCCGCGCGTGATGGTCAACCAGGCCGACCTGGCCGCGACCCGGCTGGTCCAGCCCGCCAGTCGCATCGGCTATCGCCTGGCCGTGGCTGGCAATGAGCGCGCGGTGCGCAGCTTTGTCGCCTGGGCCAGTGACGAGGTCAAGAAGCCCGAGGTGCGCGGCGTGCGCGTGGAGTCGCTGGAAAGCGGCCGCCCCGAGATGCGCCAGACCATGGACCGTGCCGAGAAATTCCTCAATCTCGTGGCGCTGCTCGCGGCCTTGCTGAGCGCGGTGGCGGTGGCACTGGCCGCGCGCGGCTTTGCCGCCAACCACCTGGACGATTGTGCGATGCTGCGCGTGCTGGGGCAGAGCCAGCGCACGATCGCGTTGAGCTACTCCTTCGAATTCGCGCTGATCGGCCTGTTCGCCAGTGCCCTGGGCGTTGCCATCGGCTTTGCGGTGCACTACGTGTTCGTGCTGCTGCTGGCGGGCCTGGTGGAGGCGGCGGCATTGCCGGCGGCGAGCTTCTGGCCGGTGGGTTTTGGCCTGGGCATGGGGCTGACCTTGCTGTTTTCCTTCGGCCTGCCGCCGGTTCTGCAACTGGCGCAGGTGCCGCCGCTGCGCGTGATCCGGCGCGATGTCGGCAATCTCAGGCCGGCATCGCTGGCGGTGGTGGGCATCGGCATGACCGGCTTTGCAGCCTTGCTGCTTGCGGCCAGCAGCGACTTGCAACTCGGGTTGATCGCGGTCGGCGGTTTCGCCGCTGCGGTGCTGGTGTTCGCCGCCTTGAGCTTTGTCGCCGTCAAGCTCTTGCGGCGCAGCGTGAACGAGGCCACGGCCCCGCGCTGGCTGGTGCTGGCTACGCGCCAGATCTCGGCGCGGCCCGCCTATGCCGTGGTCCAGGTCAGTGCGCTGGCCGTGGGCCTGCTGGCGCTGGTGCTGCTGGTGTTGCTGCGCACCGATTTGATCAGCAGCTGGCGCCGCGCCACGCCGCCCGATGCGCCGAACCGCTTCGTCATCAACGTGATGCCGGAGCAGGGCGATGCGTTTCAAAAAGCGCTGCGCGACGCCGGCGTGCAGAAGTACGACTGGTATCCGATGATCCGCGGCCGCCTGGTCGCGATCAACGGCAAGACCGTCACGCCCGACGACTTCACCGAGGACCGTGCCAAGCGCCTGATCGACCGCGAGTTCAATCTTTCGAACACCGCCACGCAGCCGCCGCACAATCCGCTGGTGGCCGGCGCCTGGACTGCCGAGGAGCAGGGCGCGATCAGCGTGGAAGAAGGCATCGCCAAGACGCTGAAGCTTTCGATGGGCGACACCTTGCGCTTTGACATTGCCGGCATCGTGACCGACGCAAGGATCACTTCGCTGCGCAAGGTCGACTGGGGTTCGATGCGCGCCAACTTCTTCGTGATCTATCCGGTCAGCCGCATGCCCGACGTGCCGACTACCTACCTCACGGCCTTCAAGGCGCCCGAGACCCGGGGCTTTGACAACAGCCTGGTGCGGCGCTTCCCGAACATCACCAATGTGGACATGAGCATCACCATCCTGCAACTGCAGCGCGTGCTGGAGCAGGTGATCCGCGCGGTGGAATTCCTGTTCGGCTTCACGCTGGCCGCGGGCCTGGTGGTGCTGTTCGCCGCCATCACCGCCACGCGCGAGGAGCGCGCCCGGGAATTCGCCATCATGCGGGCCGTCGGTGCGCGCGCCAGTTTGCTGCGCCAGGTGCAGCGTGCCGAACTCGCCGGTGTCGGCCTGCTGGCCGGTTTCCTGGCCAGCATCGTTGCCATGGCGGTGGGCTGGGGGCTGGCAAAGTATGTCTTTGAATTCCAGTGGGCCGCGTCGCCGCTGGTGCCCGTCGCGGGCTCGCTCACGGGTGCCTTGCTGGCGCTGGGCGCCGGCTGGTGGGGGCTGCGCGAGGTGCTGCGCCGGCCGGTTGTGGAAACATTGCGGCGGGCTGCCGAATGAGAAAATCCTGACTATGCAAATCCAGGAAAAACCGCCTTTTGCCACCCCGTTCGAATGGATCGGCGGTGAAGAGCGCGTGAAGGCGCTGGTCGAGCGCTTCTACGACCTCATGGACCTCGAACCCGCCTACTCGGCCTTGCGCGCGGCTCACGGCAGCGAGTTGACCAACGCACGCCAACGCCTGTTCTGGTTTCTCTGCGGCTGGCTTGGCGGCCCGCAGCACTACACCGAGCGCTTCGGCCACCCGATGCTGCGCGCCCGCCACATGCCGTTTCCCATCGGCATCCAGGAGCGCGACCAGTGGCTGGCCTGCATGGACCAGGCCATGGGTGAGACAGGCGTAGACGAGAAGCTGCGCGCGCGGCTGCGGGATTCGTTTTTTCAGACGGGCGACTGGATGCGGAACAAGGCCGTCTAGGTTTCGGCGACGGTCAATTCCCGCCGGGCGAGGGCTTCAGCAACACCAGCAGCGCGCCGGCGCCACCATCGACGCCGCGCGCCTGCACAAACGCCAGCACTTCGTCCTTCTGGATCAGCCAGCTTTGCACCTTGCCCTTGAGCACCGGGGTTTTGCCGGGCGAGCCCAGGCCCTTGCCGTGCACCACGCGCACGCAGCGTATGCCCTGGCGGTGCGCTTCGCGGATGAAGCTGGACAAAGTGTCGCGCGCTTTGTCGCTGCGCAGGCCATGCAAGTCCAGCTCGCGCTGGATGCTCCACACACCCTTGCGCAGCTTGCGCGTCACGTCGATGCCGATGCCGGCGCGGCGATAGCTCAAGGACTCGTCGGTATCGAGCAGGGTGACGGCATCGAAGTCGTCACTGATGGCCTCGCGCAGCACCGCCTGTTCGTCACGCTGCTGCTGCACCGGGACGGGTGGCGGCTGGCCGGGGCGCAGCAGCACCTTGCGGCGGTCAGGCAGGGGCTGCACTGCGCCGACCGCTCGGATAAACAGGTTTTTCTGCGCCTCGGCGCGGTGCTGCGCCGCGCGTTGCTCGGCCAGCTGCGCGGCGAGGCGGGCGGCTTCCGCGGCGCGCGCCTTGGCCACTTCCTGCTGGATATGCTTCAGGTCCTTCAGCGAGGTGACCTTCGCAGTGGTCTTCATGGCCCAGGCCCTGGTGTCACAGCAAGCCGTGCTCGGCCATCGAAAGGGCGGCGCCAGGGGCCACGATGACATGGTCCAGCACCCGTACGTCCACCAGCGCCAGGGCGGCCTTGAGTGTGCTGGTCAGCGCTTCATCGGCGCGTGAAGGCGCTACCGTGCCGCTGGGGTGGTTGTGCGCCAGCACGACGGCGGCTGCGCCGTGGTGCAGGGCGCGCAAGACCACCTCCCGCGGGTAGACGCTGGTTTGCGTGAGCGTGCCGCGAAACAGTTCCTCCATCGCGAGAAGGCGGTTTTGCGCATCGAGAAACAGCACGGCGAAGACTTCGTGCGGCTTGGCCGCCAGTTGCAGCTGCAGGTACTGCTTGACGGCGTCCGGCGAGCCGAACACCTCGCGTTCCTTCAGTTGCTGTGCCAGCGCGCGGCGCGACAGCTCCAGCACGGCCACCAGCTCGGCCCGCTTGGCGCTGCCGCCCAGGCCCTTGATGCGCTTCAGGTCTTCGGCTGTGGTGTGCAGGAGGCCGGCGATGCCGTCGAAGCTGTCCAGCAGCTCCTGCGCCAGCAACAACACGCTCTTGCCCCTGATGCCGGTGCGCAGCAAGAGGGCCAGCAGCTCGGCATCGGCCAGCGCCTGGGGGCCGCGCGCCAGCAGTTTTTCACGCGGCCTGGCATCGGGAGGAAGGTCTTTCAGAGCCATACCGGGAGGGATACCCAAGGTTTCTACAATGGAGCCCAGTTTATCGAGAGTTTTCATGGCTTCAGTTCAACCCGGCTCCTTCCTCACCCTGCACTACCGTCTGGCAGGGCCGGCGGGCGACATCATCAACACCTTCCACGACAAGCCGGCCACGCTCTCCTTGGGCGCGGGCGAGCTTTCGCCAGCGGTGGAGCAGCGCATGCTGGGCCTGGCCGAGGGCGCGCGCGCGACCTTCGACATTCCGGCGGGCGAGGCTTTTGGCGCGCGCAACCCGGACATGGTGCAGTGGGTGGCGCGCAAGCTGCTCAACCAGATGGGCGATCCGCACGAGCAATACAGCGTGGGCGACGTGGTGCAGTTCCCCACCCCGGACGGCCGCGGCAGCTACGCGGGCGCGGTGCAGCAAGTGGGCAATGCAGAGAGTACCGACGCCGTGCTGTTCGACTTCAACCACCCGCTGGCGGGCCAGCCGGTCACGTTCGAAGTGCAAGTGATCGGCGTGCTATGAGAGCGCCCGTGCAACCCCAGGAAATCATGCTGGCCGAGCCGCGCGGCTTTTGCGCCGGCGTGGACCGCGCCATCGAGATCGTCGAGCGGGCGCTGCAAAAGTTCGGTGCACCGATCTACGTGCGCCACGAGATCGTGCACAACACCTATGTGGTGAACGACCTCAAGGCCAAGGGCGCGATCTTCATCGAGGAGCTGGCCGACGTGCCGCCCGGCTCGACGCTGGTGTTCAGCGCCCACGGCGTGAGCAAGGCCGTGCAGGATGAAGCGCAGGCGCGCGGCTTCGCCGTGTTCGATGCCACCTGCCCGCTGGTGACCAAGGTGCATGTCGAAGTGGCCAAGCTGCACAAGGAAGGCTACGAGTTCATCATGATCGGCCACAAGGGCCATCCGGAAGTCGAAGGCACCATGGGGCAGCTGGAAAGCGGCATTCATCTGGTGGAAGACGTGCACGACGTGGCAGGCGTGCAGCCCCGCCAAACCCGGAAACTGGCGGTGGTCACCCAGACCACGCTGAGCGTGGACGACGCAGCGGAGATCACGGCGGCCGTGAAGGCGCGTTTTCCTGAGGTGCGCGAGCCCAAGCAGCAGGACATTTGCTACGCCACGCAGAACCGCCAGGATGCGGTGAAGATCTTGAGCCCGCAGGTGGACATCGTGGTGGTGGTCGGCAGCCCGACCAGCTCCAACAGCAACCGGCTGCGCGAGCTGGCGCAAAAGCTCGGCACCGAGAGCTACATGGTCGACAGCGCGGAAGAACTCCAGCCTGAATGGTTTGAAGGCAAGTCGCGCGTGGGTTTGACGGCCGGCGCCTCGGCACCGGAAATCCTGGTCAAGCAGGTGATCGATCGCATCAAGGCCCTGGGCGCGGTCTCCGTGCGCAAGATGAACGGCATCGAGGAAACCGTGAAGTTCCCGCTGCCCAAGGGGCTGAAACTGGAGGCTGGCGGCAGTGCCAGTGCAGGCGAGGAAAACGACTGATCGCTTTCACCCGCGGTCAACTCCACAAATCCAAGGGCGGGTCGGCCACCACGGCACGCAGGATGTCCGAGCGCGACACGAACCCGATGACGGCGCCGCGCTCGTCCGTTACCGGCAGGCCAGGCAGCCCGGTGTCGAGCAAAGCTTGGGCGACGCGGCGAATGTCGGTGTCGGCTGCCACCGCCGGCACCGGCGTATGCATCAGTTCCGACACCGGCTGTTCGGCCAGCGTGCTCCAGATGCTGCGCCCGGCTTCCGGCGAAGACAGCAACTCGGGCTGCAGCAGATCCGCGCGGATCAACAGGCCTACCAGCGTGCCGCGCGCATCCAGCACTGGCGCCTGCGCGATGCGGTGATGCGCCAGAAGCTGCCAGCCTTCGGATACCGTGGCGTCCTGCGCAACCGAAATCACTTTATCGCTCATCACGTCCGCGACCCGCGTCAGGGGCTGGCGTTCCGGCTTGTTCTGCTTCGCCTGGGTGTAGGCGGCCAAGGCTTCGCGCCCGGCGCCGCTGGGCTTGGCGGGCAGCTCGAACTGGTGCTCCACGTCGGTGGGCCGAAAGGCGCGTACCCGGGCGGAGCGGCTGACCCCTGCCACCTGGGCCATTTTCTCCAGGTTGCCGCTGAAGACCTGGCCTGCGGTTCCGTAGACAAAAAACATGCGAGCTCTCCTTTTCGAAGACGCCGCCCCGAAAACTAACATTAGTTTCGTACGCTCGCTCGGTAAACTTGAACCGGCCTCACCATTTCTCACCTTTTGTCACACCAAAGCATGTTTGATCGCTCTGAAATTGATAGTGCGTCTCGCCGGATTTACAAGGACCACAGCGCTTTTCTCAAGAAAACACCGCTGTTCAGGCTGCCCGGCGCCGCGTTCGGCCTGGCTTGTGCCGAGGTTTGGCTCAAGCTCGAGCATTTGCAGGTGGGCGGCAGCTTCAAGGCGCGCGGCATGCTCAACCGCCTGCTGGCCAATCCGATTCCGGCTGCGGGCGTGATCGTGGCCTCGGGCGGCAACGCCGGCATTGCCACGGCGGCGGCGGCCAAGGCGCTCGGCGTTCCCTGTGAAGTGTTTGTGCCCGTCGTTTCGCCGGAAGCTAAGCGCGCCAGGCTGCGCGCATTGGGTGCCCAGGTGTTGGTAACGGGTGCGCTGTATGCCGAGGCACTGGACGCTTGCCTGGCGCGGCAACGCGAAACCGGCGCCCTGTTGACCCATGCCTATGACCAGACCGAAGTGGTCGCCGGCGCCGGGACGCTCGGTATGGAGATAGAGGGGCAAGCCGACGGCCTGCCCGACAGCGTGCTGGTGAGCGTGGGCGGCGGCGGCTTGATCGCGGGCGTAGCAGCCTGGTTCGAGAGCCGGTCCAGCGTCATCGCGCTGGAGCCGGAGCTTGCGCCTACCCTGTACCGCGCGCGCGAAGCGGGCGAGCCGGTCGATGTGGCCGTGAGCGGCATTGCCGCCGATTCGCTGGGCGCCAGGCGCATCGGCGCCATTGCCTGGGACGTCACCCAGCGCCACGTTCCACAGGCCTTGCTGTTGCCCGATGCGGCGATCCGCACGGCCCAGCAGTGGCTGTGGGGTGAGATGAAGCTTGCGGTCGAGCCTGCGGCGGCCCTGGGGCTGGCGGCGCTGCAAACCGGTGCCTACCGGCCGCGGGCCGACGAGAGAGTCTGCCTGATTCTTTGCGGCGCGAATTTCGACCCGGCGACGCTGGCCTGAGGGCTTAGGTTGGCGGCGGGTTCATGTCGCAGTTGACCATCCACCCGACGCCGAACTTGTCGACCAGCATGCCGAAGTGCGCGCCCCAGAAGGTTTGCGCGAACGGCATGGTGACCATGCCGCCGCTGGCCAGTGCCTTGAATACCTGCTCGCCGCGCACCGGGTCCTTGGGGCAGTTGACCGACATGGAGAATCCGGCGTGGCCGCCGAACGGCTGGCCCGGCATGCGGTCGCTGGCCATGAAGCGATGGCCGCCGCTCTCGAAGGTCGCATGCATCACCTTGCTTTTCCACTCGGCGGGCAGTTGCGCCTCCATCGGGGAGCCGGCGAAACGGTGCAGGGCAGTGATCTGGCCACCCAGGCATTGCTGGTAGAACGAAAGCGCGGTCTCGCAATTGCCGTCGAAGAAAAGATAGGGCTCGATCTGCATGACGTTCTCCGGTGGAAGTTTTCCGGTTCCGTGTTCATGCTAGTCGTGAAATTGCCAGCGGAAAAGACGGACAAACGCGGCCAACTAAAATTGCGCCATGCTTGATATCACTTTGTTACGAAAAGACCTTGACTCGGTCGTTGCGCGGCTGCAAACGCGCAAGAATCCCCAGCCCTTCCTGGACGTCGAGGCGTTCAAGTCGCTCGAATCCGAGCGCAAGACGATACAGTTCCGTACCGAAGAGCTGCAATCGCAGCGCAATACCTTGAGCAAGCAGATCGGCCAGCTCAAGGCCAAGGGCGAATCGGTCGACGCGGTAATGGCCCAGGTCGGCGCGCTCAAGGATGAGCTCGACAGCTCCGGCACCCGGTTGGAAGCCATCCAGGCCGAGCTGCAAACCCTGCTGCTGGCCGTTCCCAATCTGCCGCACGCCAGCGCGCCGGTCGGTGCGGACGAAAACGGCAACGTGCAAGTGCGCAAGTGGGGCGAGCCGCGTGTGCTGGGCTTTGAGGCCAAGGACCATGTGGATGTCGGTACGCCGCTCGGGTTGGACCTTGAGCTGGGGACCAAGTTGTCGGGCTCGCGTTTTACGGTGATGAAGGGGCCGATCGCGCGCCTGCACCGTGCGCTTTCGCAATTCATGCTCGACGTGCAAACGCAGGAGCACGGCTACACCGAGTGCTACGTGCCCTACGCGGTCAACGGCGAATCGCTCAAGGGCACGGGCCAGCTACCGAAGTTCGAGGGCGACCTGTTCGCGGCCAGGAAAGGCGGGCAGGAAGGTGAACCGATGCCGGACCACACGGCGCTCTACCTGATTCCGACCAGCGAAGTGCCGCTGACCAACTTTGTGCGCGACGAGATCCTGGCCGAGTCCGAACTACCGGTCAAACTCACCGCCCACACGCCGTGCTTCCGCTCGGAGGCCGGCAGCGCCGGGCGCGACACGCGCGGCATGATTCGCCAGCACCAGTTCGACAAGGTCGAGATGGTGCAGATCGTCCATCCCGACAAGAGCTACGAGGCGCTGGAGGAAATGACCGGCCACGCGGAGGCCATCCTGCAAAAGCTTGGCCTGCCCTACCGCGTGATGGCCCTGTGCTCGGGCGACATGGGCTTTGGCGCGGCCAAGACCTACGACCTCGAAGTCTGGCTGCCGGCACAGAACACCTACCGCGAGATCAGCTCCGTTTCCAACTGCGAGGCGTTCCAGGCGCGCCGCCTGCAGGCGCGCTACAAGAACGCCCAGGGCAAGAACGAATTGCTGCACACGCTCAACGGCTCCGGCCTGGCCGTGGGCCGCACCCTGGTGGCGGTGCTGGAAAACTACCAGAACGCCGACGGCTCGGTGACCGTGCCCGAGGCGCTGCGCCCCTATCTGGGCGGCCAAGAGCGGATCGCGCCAAAGCATTGAGCTAGAATACAGGGCTTCGCACCACGCGATACCGATTAGGAGCGGTGGCAGAGTGGTCGAATGCGCCGGACTCGAAATCCGGTATACGGTTATACCGTATCGAGGGTTCGAATCCCTCCTGCTCCGCCACAAGTCACGGCCTGATGCTATTGATTCAATAGCTCAGGCCGTTTTCTTTTGGTGATCTCTGCGGCTGCGATTCAAAACGGTAGACGGCAGGCTTGGTTTGCGCAGCACCTGGATTCAGGGGCGGGTCGAAATCGGCGAGCAGCAGGCTCTGCAAATGCGCGCGCTCCCGCTCCCGCGAAACCGTTTTCACCAGGACGGCCACGGCCCCCATTTCGATGGCCGCTTCCCATTGCGGATGGCCGGGGATGCTGGTGCTGAAGTTCTCGGCCTGGCCGATGTAGACCGGTACCGGCACGCCGCTGTCGGTGCGCGCGCAGAACATGTAGACACCGGCGACGTCGCGCCAGTGCAGGCCTTGCTGGCCCACCGAAAAATCCACCCGCGCACCATTGCTGGCGGTGTAGCTGATGATTTGCGTCATGGGCGTCTTCCACGGGTCTTGTTGACCCTGGCCCAGTGTGGCGCCTGTATGTGACAGTGCCGCGTCAAGCGGCTGCCGCGTCCGCCAGCTGCTGCAGCGCCGCCGCCACCTCTTCGGCGCGCACATCCGGCAGCGCTTGCAGGCGTGCCGTGAGCGAAGCCAGCGCGGCCGCGCCCTGCTGGTTCAGGCTGGCGATGACCTGGCCGGCCTCCTTGGGCGCGTCGAAGCCGGTGCTTTGCAGCAGCAGGCGGCCCTGGGCGTCCAGCAGCTTGAAGTAGAACTTTCCGTCGGCCTCGCGGTATTGCTTGAAGACGGGCAATGCGGCCTTGGCGGCCTTCTCCACCTTGGCCGGGCCGGTGCCCGCCGCCAGGTTGCGCAAGCCAACGGCCTGGCGCAGTTCGCGCATGAAGGGCGTTGCCACGGTGCGCGCCTTTTCGGCGCCGGCCAGCAGGATGCGCTCGATCTTCCGGGGGTCGTTGACGAGTGACTCGTAAAGCGCGCGCATAGGCGCCACTTCGCGGTCGATGCGCTCGAACAGCACCTGTTTGGCATCGCCCCAGGCAATGCCGTCGGCATAGGCCTTGCGGAAGTTTGCCGTTTCGTCGGCCGAGGCAAACGCCTGGTACAGCTGGAACAGCGCCGAGCCCTCGGTTTCCTTGGGCTCGCCGGGTGCGCGCGAATCGGTCACGATGCCGGCGATGAGCTTGCGCATCTGCTCGCGCGGCACGAACAATGGAATGGTGTTGTCGTAGCTCTTGCTCATCTTGCGGCCATCCAGGCCGGGCAAGGTGGCCACGGATTCGTCGATGGCGGCCTCGGGCAGCACGAAGTGCTCGCCATACAAGTGGTTGAAGCTTTGCGCCATGTCGCGCGCCATCTCCAGGTGCTGGACCTGGTCGCGTCCGACCGGGACCTTGTGCGCCTTGAACATCAGGATGTCGGCGCCCATCAGCACGGGGTACATGAACAGGCCGGCGGTCACGTCGGCATCGGGGTCGTTGCCGGCGGCGGCGTTTTTGTCGACCGAGGCCTTGTAGGCATGGGCGCGGTTGAGAACACCCTTGCCGGTCACGCAGGTCAGCAGCCAGGTCAGTTCCGGAATCTCGGGAATGTCGGACTGGCGGTAGAAAAAGACATGCTCGGGGTCCAGGCCCGCCGCCAGCCAGGTGGCGGCAATCTCCAGCGTGGAGCGCTGGATGCGCGCGGGCTCGTCGCATTTGATCAGCGCGTGGTAGTCGGCCAGGAAATAAAAGTTCTCGGTGCCGGGTGTGCGGCTGGCCACGACGGTCGGGCGGATGGCACCGACATAGTTGCCCAGGTGGGGCGTGCCGGTGGTGGTGATGCCGGTCAGAAAGCGTACGGTGCTCATCGAAGTCTGGGGGGGAAAGGCGTGGTCAGGTTAAAAGCGTCCAGGGCCCAGTAACCCGCCTGGACCAGGGGCCAGAGCCAGTAGGCGCCGACGATGCCCAGCAATACGAGGCCCATCACAACGAAAAAGCCCCAGGGTTCAATGCGCGAGACCAGCACAGCCTGGCGGTATGGCAGCAGGCCCACCAGGATGCGCCCGCCGTCCAGCGGTGGCAACGGGAAGAGGTTGAAAGCCCACATGACGAAATTGACCAATACGCCGGCCGTGCACATGATCAGGAAGAAGGGTTCCCGGAGGCCCAGGCTGATGAGAATGGTGAACGCGATCGCCCAGAGCACCGCCTGAACGAGGTTGGACGCGGGGCCGGCGAGGGCCACCCAGATCATGTCGCGCTTGGGGTTGCGCAGCTGTCCGAAATTGACGGGAACCGGCTTGGCATAGCCGAAGATGAACATCCCGCTGGTGGCGAAGTAGAGCAGGAGCGGCATCAGGATGGTGCCAACCGGGTCGATGTGCTTGAGCGGATTGAGCGTGATGCGCCCCATCATGGCGGCGGTGTTGTCGCCAAAATGGCGGGCGGCGTAGCCATGGGCGGCCTCGTGCACGGTGATGGCAAAGAGCACCGGCAGGGCGTAGATGGCAACGGTTTGGATGAGATTGGAGATGTCCACGGGCTGGATTGTCTCAGACGGTGCTGCGGCGCCTTCTCAGCCTACAGGCCGAGGCGGTCCAGGTCGCCGCAGCCGCGGCGCACGACGATCGGCTCGTCGCCCGCGCCCATGGGCGTGAGGTCGATGACGCTGGTGGCCTGGAACGGGCAGGCACCGGCATCGATCACGGCCGCGACCTGGTGCTCGAAGCGTTCACGAATCTCTTGCGGATCATTCAGCGGGTCGTCTTCGCCCGGCGGGATCAGGGTCGTGGCCAGCAGCGGCCCATTGTGCAGGGCCAATAGCTCCTGCAACGCCTTGTGGTCGGGTACGCGCAGCCCGATGGTCTTGCGTTGCGGATGGCTCACGCGGCGCGGTACTTCCTTGCTGGCTTCCAGGATGAAGGTGTAGGCCCCGGGGGTGGCCGACTTCAGGAGGCGGTACTGCTTGTTGTCCACCCGCGCATAGTTGGCCAGTTCGCTCAGGTCGCGGCACAGCAGCGTCAGGTGGTGCTTGTCGTCCACGCCGCGAATGCGCCGCAGGTTGTCGGCAGCGGCCTTGTCGTCCAGGTGGCAGGCCAGTGCATAGCTCGAATCGGTGGGCACGGCCACGATGCCGCCGCGCTCCAGCAGGCTCACGGCCTGCTTGAGCAGGCGGGCTTGCGGGTTCTCGGGATGCACTTCGAAATACTGGGCCACGTCTTTCCCTCTTTATCTTTTCTCGGACTCGCTCAGGATTCCACTGGTTCAACGACAACCCGGCTTTCGCGCACCGTGAGCCAGGCACCCACCGCGCCGCAGACGGCGACCATCAGGATGCCGATGAGCGACAGCTTGTCGGGCACATGCGCGAAGACCAGCCAGCCGCCAAGCATGGCAAAGCCGATCTGGGCGTAGAGAAAGGGCGTCAGCGTCGCCGCCGGCGTGCGCGCATAGGCCAGGATCAGCATGAAGTGGCCGACCGTGCCCATGGTCCCCATCAACACCAGGCCGGCCCACAGCGTCCAGGAATCCAGGGGGGTCCAGACAAAGGGCAGGGCCAGCGAGGCCAGCAGCGTTCCGACCCAGCCGGTGTAGAAATGCATGGTCATCGGGTCTTCGGTCTTGGCCAGCTTGCTGGTCAGCGTCTGGAACCACGCGTTGGAGATCACCAGGCCCAGCGGCAGCAGCAGCGCCCAGTCGAAGTCGTCGCGGCTGGGCCGGATGATGATCATCGTGCCGGCAAAGCCGCCGGCCACCAGCGCCCAGCGCATGAGAGAGACTCTTTCCTTCAGCGCCGTGGCGGCGAACAGGGTGATGACCAGGGGCGTGATCATCACGATCGCGGTGAACTCGCCCACCGGCATGTACTTGAGGCTGAAAAAGGCAAACAGGCTGGAGAGCAGCAACAGCACGCCGCGCAGGCACTGGAACTTGGGGTGGGCTGTGCGCAGCACCGCGCGGCCCCGCAGCGGCAGCACTACCACGGTGGTAACGGCGGCCTGGAAGAAGTAGCGAAACCACAGCGCCATCAGGACCGGCACGCTCAGCGAGATGCGTTTGGTGGTGGTGTCCAGCGTGGCAAAGCAGGCGGTTGCGGCCACCACCAGCGCGATGCCCGCCAGGGCGTGGGTGGAGCGGTTGCCAAGGGTGCCGGTCAGGGAGCGATTCAACGAGCGACTCAAGGGCGGCGGCTCACTGGATGCGGTCCGCGAGGATCTCCCACACCGGCGTCAGGCTGCCCGGCAGGTAGGGCAGGGAGCCCAGGTCGGTATGGCTCTCGCCAGGGCTGTGGAAGTCGCTGCCGCGGGACGCGGCCAGGCCGAACTCCAGAGCGGTCTCGGCGTACTTCACATATTCGGCCGCCGTGTGGCTGCCGGTCACGACTTCCACCGCGCGCCCGCCATGGGTCTTGAACTCGGAGAACAGCGCGAATTCCTCGTTGGCGGTGAATTTGTAGCGCGCCGGATGTGCAATCACCGCGGCGCCGCCAGACTGCGTGATCCATGCGACCGCGTCGGCAAGCGATGCCCAGCGGTGCGGTACGTAGCCGGGCTTGCCCTCGGTCAGGTACTTGCGGAAGACTTCCGAGGTGTCCTTGCAGACGCCGGTCTCCACCAGGAAGCGTGCAAAGTGCGTGCGCGAAATCAGTTCTGGATTGCCGACGAATTTGACGGCGCCTTCGTAGGCGCCGTGGATCCCCACCCGCGCCAGGCCCTCGGCCATTTCCATCGCGCGCGGTCCGCGGCCGCCGCGGGTCTTGAACAGGCCCGCCTTCATGCGCGGATCATCGGGGTCGAAACCCAGGCCCACGATGTGCACCGTTTCCCCCGCGAACGTCACCGAAATCTCGGTGCCGGTGAGGTATTTCATGCCATGGGCCTTGGCCGCCGCGGCCGCCCGGTGCTGGCCACCGACCTCGTCGTGGTCGGTCAGCGCCCACAGTTCCACGCCATTGGCGCTGGCGCGTGCGGCGAGTTCTTCCGGGGTCAGCGTGCCGTCGGAGACGACGGAGTGGCAGTGCAGATCGGCGTTGAGAATAGTGGACACGCCTTGATTTTAGGTGTTGCCGGCAAATCCCGGGCCGGGCAGGCGCTTTCACCATGCGTTACACAAGGGGGAATTGGGGCGCTCAAGGCTGAGTGATCGTTGGAGCCGGCTCAGACCTCGGCGCCTTCAACGAGAAAGCGCACGCGCTTCACGCCCTGCCACTCGTCGGCGTCGAGCCGGAATGCGAGCCGCACGCGCGCGGGCAGCGGCTCGGTGTGGCCGAACCAGATGCCGTCCACGGGCTGGCCCTGGTGCTTGAGTTTCAGGGCCAGGTGCTTTTCGCCGACCAGCCGCTGCGACACGACTTCGAGCTCCTCGCTGAAGGTCGGCGGCGCGAAGCCCTGACCCCACACTTCGCGGTGCAGCGTGTCCACCAGGTCGACCCGGCGGTACTCGGGGGCCAGCGGGCCATCGGTGTCCAGGCGGCGCGTCAGGGTGGCT
Organism: Burkholderiaceae bacterium; assembly: GCA_035476635.1. Classification (GTDB taxonomy): domain Bacteria; phylum Pseudomonadota; class Gammaproteobacteria; order Burkholderiales; family Burkholderiaceae_C; genus DATILI01. Next base: position 14,809 of record DATILI010000078.1, read on the forward strand.
GCGTCCAGCCACTCCTGGGCGACCTGGCGCAAGGCTTGCGCAAAGGTTTCGAACTGTTCCTGCGCCACGGTGCAGCCGGCCGCCATCGCGTGGCCACCAAAGCGCAGCAGCACCCCAGGGTGGCGCTTGGCCACCAGGTCGAGTGCATCGCGCAGGTGAAAGCCGGGAATGGAGCGGCCCGAGCCCTTGAATTCATGCTCCTTGCCCGGCGCCTGCGAGGCGGCAAACACGAAGGTCGGGCGGTGCAATTTGTCTTTCAGGCGCGAGGCCACGATGCCGACCACGCCCTCATGGAAATCGGGATCGAATACGCACAGCGCGGCCGGCGGCGCGGTGCCATCAACGCTCGCGGATGCGAACAGCGCCTCGGCGATCGCCATGGCCTGCTCGCGCATGCCGCCTTCGATCTCGCGGCGCTCGCGATTGATGCCGTCCAGGGTGCGGGCCAACTCATCGGCCCGGGCGCCATCGTCGGTGAGCAGGCATTCGATGCCCAAGGTCATGTCGGCCAGGCGCCCGGCAGCGTTGATGCGCGGCCCCAGGGCAAAGCCGAAGTCAAAGGTGGTGGCGACGTTGGCCTTGCGGCCGGCTGCCGCAAACAGCCCGGACATGCCCGGCGGCAGCGCGCCGCTGCGCACGCGCTTCAGGCCCTGGGCGACGAGGCGGCGGTTGTTGGCATCCAGCTTGACCACGTCGGCGACGGTGCCCAGGGCAACCAGGGGCAGCAGTACATCGAGCTTGGGTTGGGTTTCGGAGCTGAAGACGCCGCGGCGACGCAACTCGGCGCGCAGCGCCAGCAGCACGTAGAACATCACGCCGACACCGGCGATCGATTTACTCTCGAAGCCGCAGCCTGGCTGGTTCGGGTTGACGATCACGTCGGCCGCGGGCAGGAAGACCACGCCGTCGTTCTGGCCCGGCAGGTGGTGGTCGGTCACCAGCACCTTCAGGCCCAGTGCCTTGGCGGTGGCCACGCCGTCGACGCTGGCAATGCCGTTGTCCACGGTGATCAGCAGGTCCGCGCCACTGTCTTTCACACGCTGCGCAATCGGTGGTGTCAGGCCGTAGCCGTCCACCACGCGGTCGGGCACCAGGTAGCCTACCTGCTGCGCGCCAAGCAGTCGCAGGCCGCGCAGGCCGACGGCGCAGGCGGTGGCGCCGTCACAGTCATAGTCGGCCACGATGCAAAGCCGCTGGTTCTGGGCAATGGCGTCGGCCAGCAGTTGCGCGGCTTCCAGCGCGCCCTTCATGCCTTCGGGCGGCAACAGGCGGCGCAAGTCGTCGTCCAGCTCCTCCTTGCCGGTCACCCCGCGGGCCGCATACAGGCGCGCCAGCAGCGGGTGCACGCCGGCCTGCTCCAGCGCCCAGGCAGCGCGCGGGGGAACGTCGCGAACGATGATTTTCATAGTTGATCGAGTAGACGGGCGTGGGGCTGGCCGCCGAAAAGATTTGAAATCCGCTGCGCGAGCGAAGGCGTTGCCGGTGCGAACGTGCGGGCAAGGCGTTCGCCGCACAGCGTGAGCCGCACATCCTGCTTTCCCTCGTCCAGCAAGCGCAGCAAGCGAGCGCAGGCATCGGCATCGACCTGGCCCCAGGCTTGCGCATGGGCTTGCGCATCGCGCCGCAATGCGCTGTCGCAAAGTCGCGTCTCCACCACGACGCCATTGGCGGGCGTGGCGGGAGAGGCGGGCTGGGCGAGCACACCCGCGCCGGCGATCCAGAATGAATTCACCAGCGGCAAGCCCTGCTGTTGGCGCGCATCGTTGACCGGGTGCGTGTAGAACAGCATCTGCATTTCGTTTTGCAGGCGGCGCAGCACGGAGCTGTGGCGCGCCGAGGTATCGAACAGGGCGGGCGTGATGCGCTTTCCGATGACACGTTCCAGCGAGACCGTGGGCAGGGCGCGAAACACTTCGCCGGTGGCAAACCAGGCACCGGGCATGCGGTATTCCAGTGCGATGCCGTCTTCGCGGAAGTACGGCGCTGCCGCGTCCAGGAGGGCGCGCGAGCCCGCTTCGTCCAGGCCCAATGCGGCCGGGTCGCCGAGCAGGACATGGTCGATGCCCACTTGCCAGTGGCAGGGCCTGATCCAGGCGCAGGGCGTTGCGATGGTGTCGGTTTCAAACGCGGCCCACGGGATCAGGCCGGCCTCGCCCGGCAGGCCATTCAAGCGGGCCAGCGCCAGCTCGTAGGGCATGGAGGGGCTGTCCTCGGCACATTCGATCACCGCCACGCTGGACATGCGCGCAAGAAGCGCCCGCAGCTTGGGCGGCAGTTGCTGTGCGGGCCTGGCCTGGTGTGGATCCGGGTCCGCCTCCACGGGGAGTCCGGCACCGGCGATCAGCAAGTGGGTGCGCAAAGGGTTGTTGTCCGACATCGCCCGTATTGTCCGGGATGCCACAATCACGCCCATCGCAAGAACCTCTCCATGCAGATTCCCTACGAATTGATTCTCGGCTGGCGCTACACGCGCGCCGGCCGCGCCACCCGGCGCAACGGCTTCATCTCCTTCATCTCCGGCGTATCCATGCTGGGCATCGCGCTGGGAGTGGCCGCACTCATCATCGTGCTCAGCGTGATGAACGGTTTCCAGAAAGAGGTCGCCGAGCGCATGCTCAGCGTGATCTCGCACGTCGAGGTGTTCGCGCCGGGCGGCGTTGCCTTGCCCGACGCAAACCGTACGCTGACGGAAGCCCGCAAGAACCCGCAAGTGGTTGGCGCCGCACCCTTCATCGCCGCGCAAGCGCTGCTGGCGCGCGGCGAAGACATGAAGGGCGCGATCGTTCGCGGCATCGACCCGGCGCGCGAGGCCGACGTGACCGATCTGGCGGCGGCGCTCAAGGAGACCGTGCTGAAGCGGCTGGTGCCCGGTGAATTCGGCATCGTGCTCGGCGGCGAGCTGGCGCGCTCCCTGGGTGTGCGCACGGGCGACGCGGTCACCTTGATCGCACCGAGCGGCCAGGTGACCCCGGCTGGCGTCGTGCCGCGCCTCAAGCAGATGACGGTGGTCGGCACCTTCGATTCGGGCCACTATGAATACGACTCGGCGCTGGCCATGCTGAACCTGGAAGACGCGGCGCGCATCTTCCGGCTGGAAGGGCCCAGCGGCGTGCGCCTGAAACTCAAGGACCTGCACGAGGCACGTGAAGTGGCGATGCAGCTTGCCGGCACGCTCTCGGGTGACCTGCTGATCCGCGACTGGACGCGCCAGAACAAGACCTGGTTTGCCGCCGTGCAACTCGAAAAACGCATGATGTTCATCATCCTCACCCTGATCGTCGCGGTCGCCGCGTTCAACCTGGTCTCCACGCTGGTGATGACGGTGACCGACAAGCGCGCCGACATCGCCATCCTGCGCACCCTGGGCGCCAGCCCGAAAAGCATCATGGGTGTGTTCGTGGTGCAAGGCGCGATGGTCGGCGTGATCGGCACGCTCGCCGGCTTGCTGCTGGGCCTGGCCGTGGCCGTCAACATCGATGTGATCGTGCCGGCGCTGGAGCGCATGCTCAACGCCAGCTTCCTGCCCAAGGACATCTACCTGATCAGCCGCATGCCCAGCGACCCGCAAAGCGGCGACATCGTGCCGATCGCCGTTATCTCCCTGGTGCTGGCCTTTGTCGCCACCCTCTACCCGAGCTGGCGCGCCAGCCGCGTCAATCCGGCGGAGGCGCTGCGCTATGAGTGATGATGTGGTGCTGCAGGCAACAGGCCTGACCAAGCGCTTCACCGAAGGACGCCTGGACGTCACCGTGCTGCAAGGCGTGGACCTGCAGGTGCGCGGCGGCGAAACGCTGGCCATCGTCGGCGCCTCGGGTTCGGGCAAAAGTACCTTGCTGCATCTGCTGGGCGGGCTCGATGCGCCGACCGCGGGCTCGGTGCAGTTGCACGGGCAGGATTTGTCGCGCCTGTCCGCGCGCACGCAAGGCGATCTGCGCAACCGGCACCTGGGCTTTGTCTACCAGTTTCACCATCTGCTGCCCGAGTTCAGCGCGCTGGACAATGTGGCCATGCCCTTGTGGATTCGCCGCAGCGCCCCCCACGATGCAGCGCGTGCCGCAGCCAGCATGCTCGCCGCAGTGGGCCTGCAAGACCGCGTGCACCACCGGCCGGCCGAGCTGTCCGGCGGTGAGCGCCAGCGCGTGGCGATTGCGCGTGCACTGGTGGCGAAACCCGATTGCGTGCTGGCGGACGAACCCACCGGCAACCTGGACCGCGGTACTGCGGATGGGGTGTTTGAATTGATGCTGCAGCTGGCGCGGGACCAGGGAACGGCGTTTGTGATGGTGACGCATGACGCATCGCTGGCGACGCGCTGCCGCAGGAGGCTGGAGTTGGTGGGTGGGGTTTTGCGGGAAAGCTGAAGCAAACAACTAGCGCCCGATCTCCACATCAACCCGCCGAGGCCCGCTTGCCGGTTGCGGAAAACCGCGCAGGGCCGCATCGAACATTGCCGGAAACACCGCCTCGCTGTCCGACCAGCGCCCGTCATGCGAGGCGTGCGTTTCGTAGACCACTTTCGATGTTGCAAGGTCGCGCATGACCACGCTGACCTCGCGCCGGTAGTACGGTGACTCCCAGCGGCCGAATCCGAATCCGAACCCTGGCATGAAGACGACGCGGCCGCTTCCGGTCACGACATGGTCGCGCCCATGCATGCCCCAGCCCGGCCAGGGATCGTCCCAGGGAGCGCGCGGATCCTTTTGCATGCGCGCGCCGATCTGCACGCTGTACTTGGGCGCAGCGTCATTGCGCTGCAAGCCTACCTTGGCCAAGGCTTTCTGCGCCATGGCTTCGAGCTGCTCTTGCGCTGCGCCATGGGTTTGCTGCGAGGGCAGGCGCTCGAAACGGTAGGTGGTGCCCACGGCCACGGCCGGCAGGCTGGAGAAGCTGCGCACATCGTTGTCCACCAGCCGTATGCCGGCACAGCCGCCGAGCAGCAACAGGAATGCGAGGGAAAGGATGCCTGACAGCGCCCGTCTCATAAGGACTCCATCCAAGCCCTGCAGCGGGCTTAAATTTTTACGACTTGGAGGCCGGGCAGGACGGCAGGCGCAAATTCCTCATGGTCAAAAGCCTTGTCGCCGTCAGCGCTTGCCACCCCTGTTGCCTTGAGACCTTTGAAGTCATGCCGGGTTCCGTCCATGAGGTGCGATGGCACGACATTTTGTAACGCGCTGAACATGGTCTCGGTCCGCCCGGGGTGCTTCTTTTCCCACTCTTGCAGCATCGCGGCCACATGCTTGCGCTGCAGGTTTTCCTGGCTGCCGCACAGGGTGCAGGGGATGATCGGGAACTGACGGTGCGCGGCCCAGCGCGCGAGGTCTTTTTCGGCCACATTGGCCAGCGGGCGGATTACGATGTGCTTGCCGTCGTCGCTCACGAGCTTGGGCGGCATGCCCTTCAGCTTGCCGCCGAAGAACATGTTGAGAAAGAAGGTCTGCAGCATGTCGTCGCGGTGATGGCCCAGGGCGATCTTGGTCGCGCCCAGTTCGTCGGCCACGCGGTACAGGATGCCGCGGCGCAGCCGGCTGCAAAGGCTGCACATGGTCTTGCCTTCGGGGATCTTGTCCTTGACGATCGAGTAGGTGTCCTGGTTTTCGATGTGAAAGGGCACGCCCGTCCTGGCCAGGTACTCTGGCAGCACATGTTCGGGAAAGCCGGGCTGCTTCTGGTCGAGGTTGACGGCGATCAAGTCAAAATGGATCGGCGCCCGCGCCTGCATCTTCAGCAGGATGTCCAGCATGCCGTAGCTGTCCTTGCCGCCGCTCATGCAGACCATGACCTTGTCACCTTCTTCAATCATGTTGAAGTCGACAATGGCCCGGCCTACCTCGCGGCACAGGCGTTTTTCGAGCTTGTG
>DATILI010000079.1:0-4627 GCA_035476635.1 Burkholderiaceae bacterium
GGACACGGAGCTTGCCGCCATCCTGAACGCGGCGGTGCAGCGGCTCACGGACGCCGGCGTGGTGTTCGTCGCCGCGGAGCTGGCAGGCATTGGCGCCTTGAACGACAAGGTGTCGTTTCCGGTGGCCTTGTACGAGACGTATGTCGACATCCCCAAGTACCTGGCAGCGCAAGGCAGCGCCACCACCATCGAACAGATCGCCAGCGCGATCAAGAGTCCCGACGTGCAGGGCGCGTTCGGCGCCGCCAAGACATTCCCGAAGGAGGCCTATGACGCCGCCATCGCCACCCACCGGCCGAAACTGCAGAAACTGTATGCGGACTACTTTGCCGCAAACGCGGTCGACGCCGTCCTGTTCCCGACGACGCCGCTGCCAGCGGTCGCCATCGACGCGAGCTTCTCGGGTGCCGTGGCCATCAATGGTGTCGCCCAGCCGGGTGGCCCCAATGCGCAGTTCGGGGCCTACATACGCAACACCGATCCGGGCAGCAATGCCGGCATTCCCGGCCTGGCCTTGCCCGCGGGCATGACCAAGGCCGGGCTGCCGGTGGGCCTGGAAATCGATGGACCACTCGGGAGCGACCAGAGACTGCTGGCCATAGGCCTGGCCATGGAGGCGCTGCTGGGCGCCCTGCCTGCCCCCGCCTTGTAGCGTCGAAAGCGCCGGCGCTCAGCTGCGCGCGTGCGTCACGCCGCCATCCACCACCAGGGTCGAGCCGACCACATAGTCGCCGGCGCGCGAGGCCAGGAAGATCGCGGCGCCGGCCATGTCTTCGTCGGTGCCGACACGGCCCAGCGGGATGTGCTTGGCCACTTCGTCGCCATGGTCGCGCGCCTCGCGGTTCATCTCCGAGGCAAAGGCGCCGGGGGCGATGGCGCTGACCACGATGTTGTCCTGCGCCAGGCGCAGCGCCATGCGCCGCGTCAGGTGGATCAGCCCGGCCTTGCTGGCCGCGTACGAATAGGTTTCCATCGGATTCACCGAGACCCCATCGATCGAGGCGATGTTGATGACCTTGGCCGCGCGGCTGGCGGCGGCCTTGCGCAGAGGCGCGCTCAGGGCCTGCGTCAGGAAGAACGGCGTCTTCAGGTTCAGGTCGACCACCTTGTCCCAGCCCTTTTCCGGAAAGGTATCGAAGGACTCGCCCCAGGCGGCGCCGGCGTTGTTGACCAGGATGTCCAGCGAACCTTCAAGCGCCATGTAGGCAGCGGCCAAGGCCTGGGCGCCCTCGACCGTGGAGACATCCGCCGGCAGCGAGACGCAGGTGCCCAGCGACGACAGCTCGGCTGCGGTCTGGTTGCAAGCCTCGGCCTTGCGCGCCGAAATGTACACACGCGCGCCGGCCTTCAGGAAACCGGCGGCAATCATGCGGCCGATGCCGCGCGAGCCGCCAGTGATCAAGGCCGTGCGGCCAGCCAGGGAAAAGAGATCGTTCATGGGTTGCTCCTGTGAAATAGAGTAGTTGGCGTGCACCAGGCGGGCCAAAGTAGGCACAAAAAGATGCAACGCGACCGAGGTTAGCGGGATCGCGCGGCAGCGGCCATCACCTGGATGACAGCAAACCCCCTATCCAGGCCCTTGCCGGGGCGCTACGATGCGCCACGCCGGGCTTGCAGCCTTTTTCCGAACAAACCAGGAGATCCTCATGAAATTGCCTTTGGGATTGCGCAGCGTGGTCGTGGCGGCCGCCACACTGGGCCTGCTGGCTTGTGCCACGCCCACCGAAAACGCCGAAAGCACGTTGCTGCGGGCCGAGCAGGCCATGGGTGGCGCCACCTTGAAAACCCTGCGCTACGCCGGCAGCGGCACGGGTGCCGTCTTTGGCCAGGCTTGGCAGCCGGGCCAGGCCTGGCCCCAGGTCAAGTACAGCAGCTTCTCGCGCGTGCTCGACTATGACAATGCGGCCCTGCGCGAAGACTACGCGCGCAGCCGGGCCGAACCCACAGGCGGCGGCGCCCTGCCCTTGATCGGCCAGGGCGAGCAACGCGTCACGGGCCTGCTGCGCGGCGACCATGCCTGGAACATGGCAGGCCCTGCACCGGTGCCGGCGGCCATCGCGGTGGACGGGCGCATCCACGACCTCTGGACCACGCCGCACGGCGTTGTCAAGGCGGCGCGCAAGAACAAGGCAACGATGCGCACGGAAGGCGGCATGTCCGTGGTCACGTTCACGGAGCCAGGCCGCTTCAGCGCCACGGCCTGGATCAATGGCAACCACCAGGTCGAACGCGTCGAGTCGATCCAGCCCCACCCGGTGATGGGCGACACGCGAACCGCGACCGTCTATTCGGGCTACCGCGATTTTGGCGGCGTGCAATTTCCCACCCGCATTCGCCAGGAGCAGGGCGGCTTCCCGGTCCTCGATCTTGAGGTCAGCGAAGTCCAGGCCAACGCGCCGGCCGGCATCGAAGTGCCCGCGCTGGTGCCTGCGGCGACCGAGCGCGTGACGGTGGAGAAGGTGGCCGACGGCGTCTGGTACCTGGCCGGCGGCTCGCATCACAGCGTTGCGATTGAAATGAGCGACCACCTGGTCGTGGTGGAAAGCCCACTGTACGACGGGCGCGCGAGCGCGATGCTGGCGCAAGCCAGGCAGCTCGTACCGGGCAAGACGATTCGCTACGTGATCAATTCGCACCACCACTTCGACCACGCCGGCGGCCTGCGCAGCGCCGCGGCCGAGGGCGCGATGCTGGTCACCAGCGAACAGGCCCGGCCCTACTTCGAGCGCGTGCTGGCCAACCCCAACCGCATTCGCCCCGACGCCTTGCAGCAGTCCGGGCGCAAAGCCATGGTCACCGGTATCAGCGGGCGGCGGGTGTTCAGCGACGGCACGCGCAGCTTCGAAGTCCATTTCATCGAGGACAGCGTGCACGCCCAGGGTTTCATGATGGTCTACCTGCCGCGCGAGAAGCTGTTGGTCGAAGCCGACGCCTACACGCCCGGCGCGCCCAACACCCCGCCACCGGCCCAGCCCAATGCCAACAACGTCAACCTGGTGCAAAACATCGAGCGCCTGAAACTGCAGGTCGAGCGCATCTTGCCGCTGCACGGGCGCATCGTGCCGGTGTCCGAGCTGTACACCGCTATTGGCCGGCGGCCCTGACGCCAAAGGGCGCCCGTCTTCTCGGACAATCCAGAGATGCTTTCGACCCATGAAGACGTAGAGATTCCGGCCGCCTCCGCGCAAGGCGCGCAACACGCGCCGCAAGTACGGCATTTCCGCCAGATCCTGTTGTGGCCGCTGCGCCTCATGCCGGTGCAGGGCGCGGCGGGGGTGTCGAAGAAACCCTGGCAACTGCTGCACGACATGGGCGAGGCCTCGCCCTGGCGCGAGGTGGTGGACGAATACACCGGGGACGCCGAAGGCTTTCATGAGCGGCACTACAACGAGTTCGTGAGCTTTTTGCCCTATGTGCAGCGCTTTCTCTATGGCGAGGGGCGTGCGCGCCGAGGCGGCCGCAGCGCAACCGGGCCCGGCACGGACTCCGGCTCGCCGATGCGTGTGTTTCGCCGCCACGACATCGCCAAGGTCCGCGTCGTGCCGCGTCCGGGCGATGCGAGCATCACCCTGGACATCGTGCACGTCGATCTCTACTTCTTCTACGACGTGGACCTGGTGCTGCTCAACCTGGAAGTGTGCACCGGCTCCCTGCACCTGGCACAAGCCCAGGAGCTTTTGTACCGCTTCGGGCGCGGCTACCCCGCCGGCTGGGACGAGCAGGGCCAGGCGCTGCATTGCCTGGCCAGCGTCGAATGGCTGGGCCACGAGGGCCAGGTGCTGGCGCGCTCGGACGCGCAGCAGCGCGATGCCTTTTTGTCGCACGTGGCCGAGCACCGCGCGCCGCGCATCTCCGCGCATTGGGCCTTTGTGCTGCAACCGCTGGTCAGCGACCACAGCGACGAGCCCGGATTGCTGCGCTTTCGCCAGATCGAGTACTACCGCATGCCGCTCATGGGCTACCTGGCGCTGGACAACCCGCGCGCCTTGACGCGCAACGACTTCATCCGGCTGGGGCTGGTCACCGGCTCGGGCAGCAGCGACCTGGGTGCGGACTCCGCCCTGCCCTACGCAGAGCAGCACCTGGCTGACTTCGAATCGCGCTTTTGCTACGACCGCTTCTGGGCCAACAGCGGCAGCGCCCCGAACACACGCTACCTGTGCAGCGGCCATTCACTGGTGGTGGTGGGCGATGCGCGCTCGGTCTTCTACGGCTGCCGCGACCGCGGCGTGCTGGCGCAGTTTCGGCACCAGCATTTCCTGCTGTTCCTCATTGCGCACTTCCAGAAGGCGGCGCTGCTGATGTTTTCAGACCGGCTGGTCGAGGCGTTGCGGCAACTTGACGTCGGCGACCCGACCAGCGTGCGGCGCTTCAAGCGCGGCATTCGCGGGAGCTTCGAGGGCTTTTTGCGCTTCACGCACCGCTACTGGTTCCATGAGATTTCCGAGCAGGCGCAGGTGCGCGCCCTGTCGCGCCTGTGCTGCCAGCACCTGGGCCTGGACCCGCTGTACGCCGAGGTCAAGGAACGCATCGCCGACATGAACAGCTACCTGGACGCCGACAGCCTGCGCCGCCAGGCGAACACCGTCGTGCGGCTGACCGTGGTGACCATCTTCGGCCTGATCGG
>DATILI010000080.1:0-7442 GCA_035476635.1 Burkholderiaceae bacterium
CTGCCCCACCGGCACTGGCGAGCTGGTCTCCGTGTCAAGGATGCGAATCTCATTGCCGGGGATAGCAATGCCGTGCGTGCCCCAGCGGATCGCGTCCTTGGGCATGTAGGTATCCACCGTGTGCGTTTCGCTCAGGCCATACCCGGACTCGAACGACTGGCAGTTCGGCGCATGTTCGCGCCATTGCCTCGCCAACGGCTCGGTGAAGGCGATGCCGAAGCTGGTGACCGAGTTCATCAACAGGCTGGACAAGTCGTAGTCGCGCGCCCCCGGCACCTGCATGCACGCCACATTCATGGGCGCGATGCTGTACCAGGAGCTGACGCGGTGACGCGCGATCGCCTGCAGGGTGGCCACAGGATCGAACCGATACAGCATCACACAGGTGGCGCCCGTGTACACCGTCACGTTGACGCCCATCACCATGCCCGCGATGTGGTACAGAGGCGCGACGGCGAGCAGCATGTCGCTTCCCCGCAGGCCGTTGCAGTCGGCCGCCGCCGCGCTCTTGTAGATCGCATTCCGATAGCTCAGCATCGCGCCCTTGGGCAAGCCGGTGGTGCCCGAGGTGTAGGTCATGAGGGCGATGTCATCCAGCGCGATGGCGGCCTCGGGCGCGGCCGCGCCGCTGCGGGTGGCCGTGAGAAAGTCTTCGCAGCCCGTCGGCAGGTTGCGCGGTTCACGTTGCAACGCCAGCAGCTCGGCCGGGATGTCGATGCTGGACGCTTCGGCGGGCAGCAGCTCGGCATAGCCGGTGGCGAACACGTGCGTGACCGCGGTTTGAGCCCGCACCTTGTCGACGATGGGCACGAGCGTATCCGCGGCGACGATCACGCGGGCCTTCAGGTCGTCCAGCTGGTACTGCAGCTCGTGTTCCTTGAACAGCGGCCCGCAGGGGCAGACGATGGCGCCCAGCTTCTGGATGCCGTAGTGCGCCATGACGTACTGCGGGCAGTTGTTCATGAACAGGGCGACCGGCTCGCCCTTGCGCACGCCCACTTGCGCCAGCCGGGCGGCGAAGGCATCGCTGGCGCGGTCGAGCTCGGCGTAGCTGATGGTGCGGCCGTACCAAAGGTAGGCGGGCTTGTCGGGCTGCTCGCGCGCGTGCTGGCGCAGGTATTCATGCAGCGGCCGTTCGGTGTAGCGGGGTGTCTCCATGGTGTCACTCATTCAAGGTTCCTAGGGTTTGCCCGGGGCAGTCGGGCGGAAAGAACGCTTGCAGGATATACCGCGCGGTAGAAAAATACTACCCCATGGTAGAACGCATGCGACAAGACCCCGTGACGGGCCGCCAGAAGGCGGCCACACCCGCAACCGACTCCAAGCGGGAACGCATCCTGCGAGCCGCCGAACGGCTGTTCCACGAGCAGGGCTACGCCGACACCACCATCGACCAGATCGTGCGCGAACTGGGCGTCACCAAGCCCTACGTCTACTACTACTTCCGCAACAAGCAGGAGATCTTCGAAGTGCTGTCGTGGGAACCCTCGGTGGCCTGCTTCACGGTGCTCGACCTGCCGCCCGGCGACGCGCGTCCGGCCCACGAGAAGGTCGCGCAGGGCCTGCAGGCCCTGATCCGCCACACCATCGAGTACTACCCTTCGGCCTTCTTTGCCTACCGCGACCCGCAGGCGTTCCGGCCCGAGTTTGCGGTGGCGCTGAAGAAGATCGCGCACCACTTCTACGGCCAGCTGTGCCCGCTGATGGAGCAGGCGCGCGCCGAAGGCACGATGGACTTCGCCGAGACCAAGGTCACGGCGCTGGCCGCATGCAGCATTCCCGGCTTTCTCTACAGCTGGTACCGGCCCGATGGCCGGCTCGACCCCGAATCCATGGTGCAGGAACTCACCGCGCTGGCCTGGCGTGTGATCGGCCTGCGCGTATTGCCAACCTCAACCCCCAGGAGTTCAACATGAGATTCACCCGTTGCGCCATGGCGCTTGCCGCCCTCGCCGCCGCTGGCGGCGTTGCCGCCCAGCAAGCCACATTCAAGATCGCCTACATCGACCCGCTCTCGGGCCCGTTCGCCAACGTCGGCGAGCTGATGCTGTCCCACGTGCAGCATGCGGTACAGGACATCAACGCCCAGGGCGGCGTGCTGAAGAACGGCAAGGGCCCCGGCGTGCAGTTGCAGCTGCTGCAGTTCGACAGCAAGCTCTCGGTGCAGGAAAGCCAGAGCGCGCTGCAGGCCGCCATCGACCAGGGCGCGCGCGCCATCGTCACCGGCGGCTCGGGTTCCTCGGTCGTCGCCGGCCTGGTCGCCTCAGCCGCGCGCCACAACGAGCGCAACCCCGACAAGGCCGTCCTGGTGCTGAACCACTCGTCGATCGATCCCGACCTGACGGGCAAGGCCTGCAGCTTCTGGCACTTCCAGTTCGAGGCCAACACGGCCATGAAGATGAAGGCCATCGCCAACTACATCAAGAAGCAGGCCGACGTGAAGAACGTGTTCCTGTTCAACCAGGACTACGCGCATGGCAGGCAGTGGGCGAAGTACGGCCAGGAACTGGTGGGGCTGGCGCGCCCGGACGTCAAGTTCGTCGGCTCCGACCTGCACCCGATCGGCCGCGTGAAGGACTTCGCGCCCTACGTCTCCAAGATCAAGACGACCGGCGCCGACACCCTGATCACCGGCAACTGGGGCCAGGACATGACGCTGTTGCTGAAGGCCGCGGGCGACGCCGGCTACAGCCTGCGCTACTTCAACCACAGTGCCGGCGCCGTCCCCGGCACGGTGCTGGCGGTGTCGCAGAGCAAGGTGGCCCGGCTGACCTGGGTGGCCGAGTGGCACCCAGGGCAGGAAGGCATGCCCAGGGTGGATGCACTGGCGAATTCGTACAAGGCCAAGACCGGCAAGGAGTTCCTTGGGCCGCGTCTGGACATGACCGCGCGCATATTGGCTGTGGCGATCGACCGGGCCAAGTCGCTGGAGCCGGTGAAGATCGCGCGGGCGATGGAAGACCTGAGCTTCGATTCCGTGGTGGGTCCGGTACGGATGCGCGGCGAGGACCACCAGTTGCTGTTGCCGCAGGTGGTGAACACGATCGCGCCGGTGGACGGAAAGACGGTGAAGGCCGGCTGGGAAGGCACGAACTGGGGCTTCGCGACCGACGCCGTGTACACCGGCAATGAGCTGGCCCAGGGGACGGAGTGCAGGATGCAGCGGCCGTAGACCTCCAGCAGCTATCCTATGGCGTCAAGCGCGGATGTCGGGTGAGATCGAGCCCCGAGCCTGAAGCGTACAACGGAACAGGCGAAACAGGACGCGGCCATGATCCAAAGCAGTCCCTGCGCAGAGGCGCAAACCAGCTACATGCAATTGCGCAAAGGGATTGATCTGGAACGCCTGAAACGACTCGAGCAGGAAGACCCGGCCGATCCAACCCGTGCTGTCGAACCACTGGTGCTCACGCACAGCAAGGACCTGGGCTGGACCGACTTGCTGGTGTGGGAGCAGGTGGCACAGACCCAGGAGTTCTACCTTCCACCCAACAACTGCTACGACGTCTATATCCGACAGGCCGTGTCTTCCCCTGTTGTGCAATGGCGAGATGGCGTGCTGGACGTGCGCCACCATGCCACCGGCGAAGTAGTGGTGGCGCCGCCGTACCGCGCAATGTATTTCCGCACCTTCGGCCCCGGCCAGAACTTGCATCTGAGCCTGACGCCCGAGCTGCTGATGCGCGCGGCGGGCGCGGACCGGCCGAGCGCTACCGTGCGCCTGCGCAACAGCTTCGGCGACCGGGACCCGGTGATTGCCGGCATGGGCCGGATCCTTCTCGACTACGTCAAGTCGCCGGGTGAACGCTCTCGAGATTTCCTGGAATCCGCGAGCATTGCGCTGGCCGTGCGGCTATTGGAGTGCTATGCGGAGCAAAGCGCCCCCACCAATGGAAAACTCAACTCTGCGCAACAGGCTCGGATCGACGAATATTTGCACGGCCACCTGGACGGCCGGGTGTCGCTGAAAGGCATGGCGCAATTGCTGGGCATGAGCCCCTACGCCTTGCATCGCGCTTTCAAGGCCACGTACTGCCTGCCGCCGTTGCGCTACTCGCTGCAGTTGCGGATGCGCCGCGCTCGCGCGCTCGTGGAAGGGACGCGCAAGCCCATCGGAGAGATCGCCGCCGAAGTGGGCTTTGGCGAACTGGCGCACTTCACCAACACGTTCCGAAAGCACTGGGGCGTCGCACCCAGCCGACTGCGCGAACGTTGACACCGCCCTGGGGCAAACCCCAGGCTGCGCCAGAAAAGCGCAAGCGACGCAGTTTTATCCAAACGCCTGCAGACCCTTGCAGCGAAGAATTGGGTCCTTCGTACACCGCAGGAGCCTCCCCGTGAAACCTTCCATGCACCGCCGCGCCGTCCTGGCCCTGGCCACACTGTCCGCCGTGGGGGTGCACGCCCAGGCGTTCCCTTCCAAGCCCTTGACCCTGGTGGTGCCCTACCCGGCAGGTGGACCGGCCGACGTCACCGCTCGGCAGATGCTGCCCAGCCTGCGCAAGTCGCTGGGCCAGCCTGTGATCGTGGACAACGTAGCCGGCGCGAGCGGGGCACTGGGCATTCAGAAGCTGCTCCATGCGCCACCCGATGGCCACCAATTTCTAATGGGCACACCCAGCGACGTGGTTCTCGCACCGCTGGCGCTTGCCGCCGTGAAGCACAAACCGGAGCAGTTGCGCCTGCTGGGACTGGCCTCGCGGGCACCGCTGGTGCTCGTCAGCGGGATGCAGTTGCCCGCGCGCAAGCTGGAAGAGCTGCTGGTTGAAGTGCGCAAGCCGGGCGCCAGGGAATACAGCTATGGCAGCATCGGCTCCGGGTCGCTCTACCACCTGGTGGGCGAAGATTTTGCTGCGCGCATGAAGCTGCGCATGATCCACGTTCCCTACAAGGGGATGGCGCCGCTGCTGCAGGACGTGATGGGTGGATTGGTCGACGTGGCTTTTTTGCCCTCGGCCGGCAACCTCGCAGACCTGATTTCCCAAGGCAAGTTGCGCGCCTATGCCGTCACCGACCGTCAGCGGCTGACGCGCCTGCCCGAGTTGCCGACCATGGCCCAAGCCATTGACCTGAAAGACTTCGAGTACGAAATCTGGGGCGGGCTGTTCGTCTCGCGTTCGCTGCCTGCCAACCTTGCGCAGCGTCTGCACTCTGCCGTGAAGGAAGCGCAGCAGGACCCGGAATTTCGATCGCAAATCGAAGCCACGGGTGCGACACCCGGCAACCCGATGAGCCTGGAGGAAGCCGAGCGCTTCCTGACCGATCAGACCGCGCGCTACCGGCGCCTGGCGCAGGCCGTGAAGCTTGAACCTCAATAACCGATCATCGTCAGAACCCATGCAAGACACCGTCATCATTACCTGCGCCCTGACAGGCGCGGGCCCGCTGTCCAGGAATCCCGCCCACCCGGTCACGCCGCGCCAGATCGCTGAGTCAGGCCTCGCCGCCGCCGAGGCCGGCGCAGCTGTCCTGCACGTGCACGTTCGCGACCCGGTCACGGGTGAGTTCTCGGGCGAACTTGGGCTTTATGAGGAAGCCGTGGGCTTGATTCGCGAAGGCAACCCAGAGGTGATTCTCAATCTCACCACAGGGCTGGGCTCGGGCTTCTATCCCAAGGACCCGCTTTTGCCGATCGAGGCTGGGCCAGGCACGCACATCTGGAGCGCGCAGCGGCGCATGGAGCACGTGCTCAGGCTCAAGCCCGAGATCTGCACGCTGGACCTCGTGACCGGCCAGGTGTTCGGCGGCATCGTCATCAGCACCGAGCAGGTCTTGACCCGCATGGCAACGATGGCGCGCGAGGCGGGAGTGAAGCCGGAAATCGAGCTTTTCGACAGCGGCGACGCCGTGCTGGCCAAGCACCTGATCGGCACAGGCGCACTGGACGGCCCCGGCATGTACTCGTTTGTCATGGGCCTGAATTTCGCGGTGCCCGCCGATACCGAGAGCATGGTGTACCTGCGCAACCTGCTCCCACGAGGCGCGCAGTGGCAGGGCTTCGGCATCGGCCGCAATCAGTTTCCCATGGCATTGCAGTCGGCGCTGCTGGGCGGCCATGTGCGCGTGGGCATGGAAGACAACGCCTTCATCTCAAAAGGCGTGCTGGCCGAGAGCAACGCCCAACAAGTCAGGAAGGCCCGCCGCCTGGTCGAGGACCTGGGTCCCTCGGTAGCCAATCCAGCGCAGGCCCGTCAGATTCTCGGGCTGGTGCCACGGACGTGTACCGTTTGATCGATGGCGCCGAACACCGTCTTGAAGGTACCCGGCCCGCGGGTTTCGTTTATGCGCAACACCGTTCCGTCGGCGTATACCACCGTGCCGACTGGCGTGTCCAAATGCATCGGTCACGTTCCCGGAATCACCGGTCACGTGGGACCGGAATAACCACTTGAGCACTACGCCGCAATCATCTGATTGGGTGACTTTGCTGGGCGTTAAGCACTTGGCAAGGAAACTTTTTTCCGGGCCGTCAGATGTTCGTGTGCGCCGGCCTCGACGATGCGGCCACGCTCCAGCACCAGAATCTGCTCGGCCGCGTCCACCGTGCTGAGCCGATGGGCGATCACCACCTTGGTGACCCCTTGCAGTTCGCGCGCGAGGTTCTCCGTGATGCTGCGTTCGCTGCTGGCGTCCAGCGAACTGGTGGCTTCGTCGAGATACAGGTAAGCCGGCTGCCGGTACACGGCCCGGACCAGCAGCAGGCGCTGCTTTTGGCCCATGGACAGGGCGCCGCCATCGTCACCCACGATTATTCGGGTCGAAGGTTGATCGCTTTGCCTATGCTCTGGTAACGCGCGATCTCAGCCGAGTAAATGCGTGCCGCCTGAGAGGGTGTCAGTGGCTTGGCGGGCACTGCACCCGTGGCTTCGATGTCCCGGCGCACCTGCTGCTGGTTCAATGCGTCTTGCAAGGCTGAAGATAGTTTGGACACGACCTGCTCGGAAGTGGCTGCTGGGACCATTAGTGCGCCCCACAGATCAAATTGAAAGTCTTTCACGACATTCGATTCGTTCATCGTCTGCACGCTGGGGAAGTCCCCGTGGCGTCCAGGCCCGGCAAATCCGATCGCCTTGAATCTGCCAGTCTTGATCAGACCGGGGATTGGCCCCCCCATAGCCAAGAAAGCCATGTCGATCTGTCCTCCGGCAAGGTCCGTGATGAGCTGCTGAGCGCCCTTATAGGGAACGTGCAACAGCTTGGAGCCTGTTTCATTTCCAAATCTCTCGGCCACCAAGTGGTAAGCCGAGCCACGCCCGACACTGCCGAAGCTCAGCTCGCGCTGCCCCTGCTTTTTGGCCAGGGCCGCAAATTCCGCGACGGACGTGACCGGCAGATCTGGCCGAACCAGCATCATCAGGTAGGTACTCGCCATCAAGCCCACCATGCGAAAGTTCTCGGGCTTGTACTTCACGTTCGCCACTGCCATCGGGGTCTGGACCAAT
>DATILI010000081.1:0-16060 GCA_035476635.1 Burkholderiaceae bacterium
CCCCCGGTGCCGACGGCCAGGCTCAGGCCGGAGACTTCGACCAGCTGCTTCATTCGATGCCTCTCATGCGCGGATCGAGCAGGTCGCGCACCGCGTCGCCGAGGAAGTTGATGCCCAGCAAAGTCAGCGCGATGCACAGGCCGGGGAAAATCGAGAGATAGCTGGCCTGCGTCATGAAGGGCCGGGCCGCGGCCAGCATATTGCCCCAGGTCGGCGCGGGTGGCGGAACGCCCAGGCCCAGGAATGACAGCGAGCTTTCCGCCAGGATGACCCAGCCGAACATCGAGGTTGCCAGCACGGTCAGCGGCGCCACGCAATTGGGCAGCACGTGGCGGAACATGGTGTAGAGCTCGGAGTTGCCAAGCACCCGCGAAGACTCGACGAATTCCTTTTCGCGCAGCGACAGCACCGTTCCGCGCACGATGCGGGTGACCGAGGGCGTGTAGGCCAGGCCGAGCGCCAGGATGATGCCGTACTGGTTGGCGCCAAACACCGCGAGCAGGGCCAGCGCCAGCAACAGGCCCGGGAAGGCCAGCAGTGCATTGACAAAGGCCATGACGACGCGGTCGGTCCAGCCGCGCACGAAGCCGGTCACGACGCCGATCGCGGCGCCGGCGCTGATCGAGAACAGCACCGTCAGGAAACTGATCCAGACGCTGTTGGATGCGCCCGCCATCAGGCGCGACAGCTCATCGCGCCCGAACTCGTCGGTGCCGAACAGATAGACCGCGTTGGGCGGCTTCAGGCGCGCCGAGAAGTTGATCTTGAGCGGTTCGTGCGGCGTCCAGAAGAAACCCACGATGGCGGCCGTGAGGATCAGCCCCACGATCAACAAGCCGATCAGGGCCTGCGGGGTCAGGGACTTTTTCATTCGGCGAGTACCCTCGGATCCAGGATCGGATAGCACAGGTCGATCACCAGGTTGGTCGCGACATAGATCAGCGCAACCAGCAGCAGGCAGCCCTGGATGACGGGGTAGTCGCGCGCGAAGATGGCGTCGACCAATAGGCGGCCGAGCCCGGGGATGGTGAACACGGTTTCGACGACGGCGATGCCACCCAGCAGGTTGCCCAGCACCAGGCCGATCAGGGTCCAGGTCGGGCCAAACGAATTCCGAAAGGCGTGGTGCAGCAGCACCGCGCGTTCCGAAAGCCCCTTGGCGCGCGCGTGCGTGATGTAGTCCAGCCGCAGCACTTCCAGTGTGCTGGCGCGGGCCATGCGGATCAGCACGCCGATCTCGTGCAGGAACAGCGTGAGGATCGGCATCAGCATGTACAAGAGCCCCGCCTTCCAGTCGTTGGCGATCGACACATAGCCGACCACGGGCAGCCATTCAAGCTGCAGGCCCAGCAGCAGCAGCAAGAGCAGGCCCAGCCAGAAGGTCGGGATCGACACCAGCAGGGTCGCTGCCCCGACCAGCAGCAAGTCCGGCAGGCGGCTTTGCTTCCATGCGGCCACCATGCCCGCGGGCACCGCGACCAGCGCAGCGAAGAAAACCGCCACCAGGACAATCTGCGCGCTGACCAGGAAGCGGCTCAGCACCAGCTGCAGGACCGGCTCGCCGGTGGTGATCGAGACGCCGAGATCGCCGCCCAGCACATGTTGGCCCCAGATGCCGAATTGCACCGGCCAGCTTTGGTCCAGGCCGAGCTGGGCACGCAGGTCGGCCAGGCGGACCGGGTCGGCAAGATCGCCGAGCAGCAGTTGCGCCGGGTCGCCGGGAATCAGCCGTATCAGAACAAACACCGCGATGGCGACGATCAGCAGCGTCGGTACGGCCATTGCCAATCGGGCCAGCGCAAAACGCAGCATGCTCAGGACCTGGCCCGTTGGTCGCGCATGCCACTCAGCACGGCGGCGAAAAAGTCCTGCACCTTGCCGACGCAGGCGAGCCCGTTGTGAGGAACGTTGTCGACCAGATCGAGCTGCACATCGATGCCCGCATTCGCGAACGATTGGCGCAAGGTTTCCAGGCGCTCGGGACGCGTAAGCCCGGCATCGTTGGCGCCGGCCATGTAGAACTTGCCGCCTTCGCGGTGCGTGATTTCCCAGGTTTCCGTGTCGGCCTTGCCGACGACCATGTGCACGGGCAAGGCTTTCAGTGCCGCGACATTCAGCGCCTTGCCGAACTTTTGCTCGAAGTCGCGCACGCCGACCCACCAGTCCTGCTTGAAATCAAGCAAGGTCACCGAGCCCGGCGCACCGATCGACAGGGCCCAGAGGCACTCCGGATGGAGCAGGCCGAAGCGATTCACGAACTGGCCGCCGCCGGAGTAACCGAATAGCGCAAATTTGGAGAAGTCGCAGTTGAACTTGGTGGCGACCTCATCGACCATGCTCAGCAGGATCCGGTCATAGCGGATGTCGGCTTCCCGCAGGTGCTTGAAGCCATCGCGGTTGCCATCGCCGTGCGGGCCGGCAGGAAACAGCGGGCACAGCACGATGCAGTCGTTCCACTTGGCAAACTCCGCGAACGCGTCGCGGTACTCGGCAAATGCACGGCCGGTGCCGTGCATCACGACGACCAGCTCCATCGGGCGCTTCGCCGCGTTCAGGTGCGGCGGCACATAGGTGCAATAGGAAAAGCGCGGGTCGCTGCGCGCCGCGAACACGGTGCTGTGGCCCAGGTCGTAGATGGCTTCGGCGCGCTGCTCGCCAAATGCGCGTGCGGACGTGGCGGGGCTGGTGTCAAAAGGGAGGACATCGGGGAGCACATTGGGGAGCACATCGCGCATGAGTCGTCATCCAAAACGGGTCAGGAAAAATGGTTCAACGCAGATTGTTCAGCATCCGAAATCAAAGGTATATCTATATTTTCTTTTGAGATAGGAAAGCTATCCTTTAGTATTGAGACGAAGGACTGGCGAGCTGCATGAGCACCATTCGATTTTTGAGGACTTTCCTGGCGGTGGCGCAGAGCGGCTCGTTTACCGCTGCTTCCGAACGGGTTGCCTTGACGCAGGCGGCCGTCGGGCTGCAAATGCGTGCGCTGGAGACCGAGCTGAAAACGGTGCTGTTCGAAAAGTCGGGGCGCGGCGTCGTGTTGTCGGTCGCGGGCCGCGCATTGATCGCGCATGCCCAGAAAATTGTCGCCAGCTACGACCACATGCGCGCAGGGCTGGCTGACGAAAGCGAGATTGCGGGAACAGTGGCCGTCGGCTCGACCGTCTCCGCCATGGGCTTGCTGTCCACCACCGTGGTGACGATGAAGGCGCGGTTTCCGCGGCTCAACGTGCGGCTGGTTGTGCCGGAATCGAGCAGCCTGGCGCAAAGCGTGAAACGAGGCGACCTGGACGCGGCGGTCTGCATTGAAGATCCGCAGCAGGATATCCGCGGCTTGCGCTGGACACCGCTTTATGCGGAGCCGCTGACGGTCGTCGCCAGCCCGCAGATTGCCCGGCAAGACAGCGACATCAAGAAACTGCTTCGAGAAAATCCCTTCCTGTGGTTTGACCGGCGCACCCCCAGCGGCATCAGGGTGGAGCAGACCCTGCGCAAAATGGGCCTGGTGCCGCAGGACTTTCTAGAGCTCAGCTCGATCTCGACGATTGTCGACCTGGTGCGCCAGAACGTCGGCATCACCATCGTTCCGCACTTGAAGAACGCCGATTGGGAAAACGATCCCTTGCTGCGCGTCCTCCCCCTGCCGGGACGCCCGCCCAAGCGCCAGATCGGCATGCTCGAGCACGGCAAGCGCGAACACATCACGTCGCTGATCCGCAAGCAGCTGGTCGAGCTCCTGTCGCAGAGCGGGCGTTCGCGTTCGTAGTTTCTAGATGGATGCCACGATGCCGGTGTTTTCAGCTCGAATCAGACCTCAACGCGCAACAGTAGCGGACCTGGTATCAACGCTGCCCTCGGCGATCCAGGCAGTTGTGGCAGACATCTGACCCGTTGCTCTGAACATTGTTTGGCGCGCAGCGCTAAGATGACAGCAGGAAACGCAAGGAGCCGTCATGCCTGCCACCCTCGACGCTATTGAGACCGAAGCGCTAAAGCTACCGCCCGAGGAGCGTGTGCGCTTGGCGGATCACCTCCTGGCCAGCGTTTCTGGCGAGCAAGAAGTTGAAGAGGCTTGGGCGGCGGAGGTGGATCGGCGCATCGCAGAGATAGAAGCCGGGCGGATCTCGCTGGTTCCAGCGCACGAGGCAGTACTTCGCGCCAGGCAGGCGCTTGCATGAAGGTTTCGCTCACAGCGGACGCTGAACACGAATTGGTCGAGAGCGCGTTGTACTACGCTCGGGAAGCAAACGCCGAACTTGGGCAAGCTTTCATTTCGGAGTTTGAACGCTCAATCGGGCTGCTTCTAGTGCACCCGGGGCTTGGGGCGGTCTGGCGAGGCGCCACGCGTCGTCTCCCACTTCGCCGTTTTCCTTACAGCGTCATATACGAGCTGCGCGAGGCTGAGATTCGAGTGCTCGCAGTAGCGCACCAACGAAGAAGGCCTGGTTTTTGGAAAGGCCGGGCTTGAGTGGCTTCGGTAGACTGATACCCAACCCGTTGGTCAAGCGGACACTCGCTGGTCGGCTTCGCCTCGAACCTCACTCCTCCCCCGCCCGCGCCAACCGCTCACTCTTCCAATAAACATCATCCCCGCCATTCATCCGGTTGAGCACGCGCGCCAGCACGAACATCAAGTCGGAGAGGCGGTTCAGGTACTGGCGCGGCGTGTCCTTTAGCGGCTCGGCGGCGCCCAGGGCGACCACGGCGCGTTCGGCGCGGCGTGCCACGGTGCGGCACACGTGCGCGAGCGAGGCGGCGCGTGTGCCGGCGGGCAGGATGAATTCCTGCAGACGCGGCAGTTGTGCATTGTGCTCGGCCAGTGCTTCGTCCAGGTGCAGCAGGGCTTCTGGCTTGAGCAGTTCGAAGCCCGGGATCGATAGTTCGCCGCCCAGGTTGAACAGCTGGTGCTGGATCTCGACCAGCAAGGTGCGCACATTGGCGGGCAGCTCTTCGCACAGCAGCACGCCGATGTTCGAGTTGAGCTCGTCCACGTCGCCCATGGCGTGCACGCGCAGGTTGTCCTTGGAGACGCGGGTGTTGTCGCCCAGGCCGGTGGTGCCGTTGTCTCCGGTGCGGGTGGCGATTTGTGTGAGGCGCTGGCCCATGGCGGTACCCTTCTCTCTATAGATCAATATTCCTTCAATTGTGCGTTACACCGCGAATGAAAATGTTTCTCACGCCGTGGGAATGTGAGGAACGAAACATGCGGCAATAACGCTGGCCTTGCCGCGGCGTGTGGGTTGAAATCCGTTTCCTCATCAACTTCAACGGAGCAATCCAATGACAGCCAAGCGACGGTACATTCCCAACTTCGAGGCCCGCAGCGTGATGTTGTTTGCCGCCTGTGCCTGGGGCACCGCCATGGGAGTACACGCCCAGACGCCAAACAGTCCCACTCCGCACTCCATCTCTGGTGCCAGCCAGATCGTGGCGCAAGCGACGGTAGGCCCTGGCGCGACGACCCCGGCCGCGCCGGCAGCGGCAGCGCCCGTGGCCACCACCGGCGCCAGCGGCGGTGCGGAAGCAGCCGCCTTTGCCCGCGCCGACAAAGACCGCGACGGCAAGCTCAGCCGTGCGGAAACCGAGTTGTTGCCTGCCGTATTGCAGCGTTTCGACCAGATCGATATGAACAAGGACAACTTCCTCTCGCGTGAAGAGTTCGACAAGGGCACGAAGTCTTAAAAAGGCACCGCGCCTGACGCGGCCCCGCCGCTTCTTTCTTGAAACCCACTCGCCCGCCGGAGCCTAAGGACTTCGGCGGGCATTTCGCGCGCAGTGCCCGCTGGGACTAAACTGGAACTCTTGACGGAGACTCCCCACCATGAACGCACCCGCCGCCCTCACGCACCTCGTACCTGAAATCCATCAGCGCGCCGTTCCCCAGGCGCTGCTCGATGCACTGAAGGCGCGCTTTGGCAGCAACTGTTCCACGGCGATGGCCGTGCGCGAACAGCATGGCCGCGACGAGTCCTCGTTCGAGGCACCGCCGCCCGCGGCCGTGGTGTTTGCCGAAAGCACGCAGGATGTGGCCGATGCCGTGAAGCTTGCGAGCCAGTACGAAGTTCCTGTCATTCCGTTCGGTGTCGGTTCTTCGCTGGAAGGCCATTTGCTCGCAGTGCAAGGCGGCATCAGCATCGACGTGGGCCGCATGAACAAGGTCGTGTCCATCAATGCCGAAGACCTGACGGTGACGGTGCAGGCCGGCGTGACGCGCAAGCAGCTCAATGAAGAGATCAAGAGCACCGGCCTGTTTTTCCCGATCGATCCGGGCGCAGACGCGACCCTGGGCGGCATGAGCGCCACGCGCGCTTCGGGCACGAACGCCGTGCGCTACGGCACCATGCGCGAGAACGTGCTGGCCCTGGAAGTGGTCACGGCCAGCGGCGAAGTCATCCGCACCGGCACCCGCGCCAAGAAATCATCGGCGGGCTACGATCTCACGCGCCTGATGGTGGGAAGCGAAGGCACGCTGGGCGTGATCACCGAGGTCACGCTGCGCATCTATCCGCTGCCCGAGGCCGTGTCGGCCGCGATCTGCTCGTTCCCCAGCATCGAGGCGGCCGTGCGCACGACGATCCAGGTGATCCAGCTGGGCGTGCCGATTGCGCGCGTGGAGCTGATCGACCACAACACGGTTCGCATGGTGAATGCGCACAGCAAGCTCAGCCTGCGCGAAGAGCCGATGCTGCTGATGGAATTTCACGGCTCGCCGGCTGGTGTGAAGGAGCAGGCCGAGACCGTGCAGGAGATCGCGACCGAGTTCGGCGGCAACGCATTCGAATGGGCGACCACGCCCGAAGAGCGCACGCGCCTGTGGACCGCGCGGCACAACGCCTACTTCGCGGCGATCCAGTCGCGCCCCGGCTGCCGCGCGATTTCCACCGACACCTGCGTGCCGATCTCGCGCCTGGCCGATTGCCTGCTCGACTCGGTGGCCGAAGCCGATGCCAGCGGCATCCCCTATTTCCTGGTCGGCCACGTAGGCGACGGCAACTTCCACTTCGGCTACCTGCTGGATCCCAACGACCCGAAGGAGCGCGAAATCGCCGAAGAGCTCAACCACAAGCTGGTTTCACGCGCGCTCAGCCTGGAAGGCACCTGCACCGGCGAGCACGGCGTGGGCCTGCACAAGATGGGCTTTCTAGTGACCGAAGCCGGGGCCGGCGCGGTGGACATGATGCGCACCATCAAGCGCGCGCTGGACCCGAAGAACATCATGAATCCGGGGAAGATTTTCGCGCTGTAGATCGGCTCAGGGCGGCAGCATCGCGCACCAGCCGTCTTGCGGCGCGCGCGCCCATTGCTCCAGCCACGCCCACACGCGCTGCACGCCGTTGATCCGTCCAATGCCGGGCGCCACGCCCTGCAGGCCATGGTCGGCTCCCGCGAAGCTGCGTGTGCAGAATGGCGCCGCGCGCCCCTGAGCGCGCATGGCAAAGCGCTGGTAGGCCTCGGCTGGCACCAGCGCATCGGCCTCACCCCAGACCTGCAGCAGCGGCCACGGCGCATCGATGAGCGGCTGCGCCAGCGGCCAGCGCCAGAAGCTGCGCCAATAGCCAAGGCTGCGGCCTTGCACCAGCGCCGTGTCGGGCAAGGCCGAAGCCTGGATCTTGCCCAAGGCCTGCCAATCCGCGAGCACGCCGCCCCGGCGCGCCTGCAACTCGCCGGCTTCGCGTGGATCCAGCCCCGGTGACGACAACAACACGAGCCCGGCCAGGCCCGGCAACTCGGGTGCCAGCGCCGGCAACAGCTCACCGCCTTCGGAAATGCCGACCAGCACGGTCGGAACGCGCGCGGCGGTGTCGAGCGCGGCCATGCGCAGCGCGTGGCGCGCGTGCTCGTGCCAGCGCGCGAGGTCGTCGCCCGCCACGAATTCGCTGGTGCATTGGGCCGGTGCCGGACCCGCGTCCAGATCGGTGCCGGGCTTGTGCAGCACCAGCACCTCGGCGTGCAGCAGGCCGGCGAAATAGCGCTGCGCGATCGGCGCTAGCCCGGCGCATCCCGAACCGGGCAGCACCACCACGCGGTAGCGCAGCGGCGGTGTGCGCTCGGCGCGGTGCAGCACCGGCAGATCGGCCATGCCGACGCCGGGCAGCGTGCCACGCGTCCAGGCGGGTTCATGGTCCTCGGGCTGCGCGCAGGCAGCGGCGGCCGCGAGGAGCAGCGCGCAGGCCACAGCGAGGCGTTTCACGCGCGGCTTACTTGAGAATGGTCACCGGTTCGGGCGCCGGCGGCAGGATCACCTGCGGCTGGCCGGGCTGCGGCGGCATGCCGGGGCGCACGCCGCGCGCGAGATTCGGGTCGCTGTAGCCGAGCTGATCGACCAGCTGCTCGTAGACGTTCTGCGCCAGACTCAGCGAGGTTTCGCGCATGACCTTGGCACGGTTCGGCGGCACGATGTCGCCGCGGCGCGAGAGCAGCTTGGTGTCGTTGCCCGCGCCCTGTGCGGAGAAGGCCGACTTGATCTCGTAGGTCCGGGTATTGATGAGCGAGAAGTCGGCCAGCAAGTCCAGGCCGAACTGGTAGCTGGCGCTACTCGTGCCCTGCAGCGGCGAGAGCTGGTCGCGGAACTCGATGCTGGAGACGACGCCGAACAGCACGTAGTCGGCGCCGTTGAACTCGCCCTTCCTGATGCGCGCGACGACATCGGTGACGCTGGGCTGACGCTGCGGCGTCGCCATCTTGCCGCCTTGCACCTGGTTGAGCACCTGCTCGGCCTTGGTGGGCTGCGGCGCGCCGGCGTCGAAGCCCTTGCCCTGCACCAGCCGGAACACCGTTCCGCGCAGCAGCGCGCCCTTGATGTCGTTGGTGTAGCCGCCGAGCTCGCGCTGCTCGATGTAGCTGTAGCGGCCCGCCACGTAGCTGCCGCTGGCCTGCGACGAGGCCTGCATGGACTGGCTGCCCGAATGCATGGCCGAGCCGCCCGCCAGGCCGTGCTGCACCGAGCCGATGGCGCTGCCTTGCGCGCTCATCTGCGCGCTGCTCTGGTAGGTGCCAGCCGCGAAGTACTGCGACACGCTCTGGGCGTAGGCCAGATCGGTCACCGCGATCTTCGGGACGCTGCTGTTCTGCGCCTGGGCGCTTGTGCCCCACGCGAGTGCCGTGAGGGTGACCACGGCCAGTGCCGAGGCGAGTTTAGTGGTGCGCGACATGCTGTGTTCCTTGTTCTTCTCAGCGCTTGCTGGTCTTGCGGATCTCTTTTTCGTCCTGCCATTCGATCGTGCCTTCCTGCACGTCGAACAGCTTGAGCGTGAACTTGTAGAACACATCCTTGGTGGCGGCGTTCTGTTTCACGATGCTGGTGAGCTCGCCTTCCATGCTGTACCGGGCCGCCGTCATGTTGCCGATCTTGGCGGTGGTGCCCTGCTTGTACAGGCCGCTCTGGTTCTGCCGCTGCAGCTCATCGACACCGGCCTGCATCTCGCCGATGGCGCGCACGAAGCGCACCTTGCCCGACTTCACAAGCGAGGTCTGGATCGAGTTCATCACGTTGTTGGTATCGATGTACTCGCTGGTCTTGTTCTTCACCGTGGAAATGGTGACGGTGGGTCGGCCCTGGAAGATGCCGGTCTCCAGCAGGCTGCCGGTCATCTTCTCGGCGATCATTTGCAGGTCGGTGGAACCGAACTCGTTGGTCACGAGCTCGACCGCCTTGGCGTCGCCGTAGTTGACCTGGCGGTCGAAGCGCACAACCGGCGAGGTCGTGCTCTTGCAACCGGCCAGCGTCGTGGCGGCGGCCAGCAAGGCGATGGGAAGAAGGAGGCGGCGGGTGTTCATGGATGGGTTCTCCGGAAAAGCGGGATGGATGGCGCGTGCGCTCACTCGACGTTCATTTCAAGTCGAAAGTCGGTCGCGGCACCATGCGGCGCCACGCTCTTGACGGTCTGCTGGCCCAGGCCGAGCACACCGAGCTGCTTCCACGATTCGCCGTCGCCGACCTGGTTGCCGACGCCGTCGAGCCATTTGAAGCGGTAGAACACGGTGCGGTCGGTCTTGCCGACGTTGCCCAGATCGGCCTGCACGACGAGCACGTCGTTGCGGCGCACGAAACGCATCTCGCGCACGGCGATGCCGCTGGCCTCGCCGCGCAACGCGATCTTGGCGGCCACGGCCGGCGGCGTCGCAGGATCATGGTTCTGCGCGTGCGCGGCCACCGCGCCCAGCGCGATCGCCAGGGCGCAGCCGCGCGCCGCGCGCAGGTATTTGCTGTGGTTGTTCATACGGGTCCTCAAAGAAAATTTCATGGTGTGCCGACGGGCTTGGCGACCACGGGCTTGGGCGCGGGCTTCACGGCGATGGCGCTGTTTGTCGCGCGCGTCGGCGCCTTGGCGGCCGGGCGCTGGCGCTGCGCCGCCGGATTGGTGGCTGGCACCGCGGCCGGGGGCGTCTCGGCCAGCACCGGCGCTGCGGCCAATTGGCCGAGCGCGGCCACATCGCCCACCAGCAACTGGCTCTCGTGCAAA
The DNA here is from genome assembly GCA_035476635.1 of Burkholderiaceae bacterium. GTDB lineage: Bacteria > Pseudomonadota > Gammaproteobacteria > Burkholderiales > Burkholderiaceae_C > DATILI01. Next base: position 10,467 of record DATILI010000081.1, read on the forward strand.
CGCAGGGGCACGAGCGCGTATTGGCCGTCCACGCGGATACCCTGCTCGGCGAATGCGCGGCCGTTGATGGCCACGCGGTGCTCGCCCGGCGGCAGGTAGCCGCGCGCCACATAGACACGGCCCGGCAGCATGCGCCACAGGCGGTCGTCGGCCTGCTCGGTGGCGGCCGAGGCTGCGGCACCGAGCACCGCGCCGAGCAGGCCGCCTTTCTCGGCGAGCTGGTCCTGCAGCACGCCCTTGGCCACGGCGCGCGTGAAACCGCGCAGCACCATGCCGGGCAGCTCGTCCTTGAGCGCGCGGCGCGCCATCACGTTCACGTCGACCACGCGTTCGAGCTTGAGCTGGTAGCCCGCAACGGACAGCTGCGACAGCAGCGGTTCGTTGGACGGCTCGATCACCGGGTAGGAGAGGCTCACGGTGCTCCAGCGCCGGCCCACCGGCACAGGCAAGGTGAAGGCCTTCGGCTTGCGCGCGGGCGCATTTCCGGCCTCCACGACGAACAGCACGTCAGTCATCTTCTGGCCGCGTTTCCAGGTGAAGCTGGTGCGGTCGTCCAGGCCGCGCAGGCCTTCCTCGAGCACACCGGTCTCGGGCTTGAGCTCGATCGCCTTGCGGTAGCCGGGCGCGGCCAGGCCAGGCTCGTTCATCGCCTCGTAGAGAAAACCCGCGAGGTAATGCGCAAGCGCGTTCTGGTAGCCGTTCTTCAGCGCCAGAACCTCGGGGTCGTTGAGTGTCTCCACGGGGTAGCCGTTGAGCGCCTTGCCGCCGACGGTGGCCCCCTTGGACTTGGCCTCCTCTTCCGCAGCCAGGGTTTCCTTGGCCCGGAACTCGGAGATGATGGCCTCGCGCTCGTGCGTGCGCTTGATGTCCACACGCGCATTCTCGAAATCGCCGGCAGCCATGCGATTGAGCGCCAGGCGCGTGGTCAACCAGACCTTCTCATAGTCCTGGCCCTCGTAGGACTTGAGCCTTTCGCTGACAAGCGCCGCACCCACATTGCCCAGCAGTTTCTGCGGATTGGCGCGGGCCGTGTCCTCCCATTCCTTCACGCGGATATCGGCCAACAGGAAGGCATTGGTGCTGTCAACGTATTGGCGGTTCATGCGCAGGAGCTCGCCGCGCTCCAGGTTGTACAACAGCGCGGTGCGTTCTTCCTCGGTGGTGGCGCTGGCTTCGAGCTGGCGTAGTGCGCCGGGGATGCCTTCGCTACGGCCCGCGGCCTGCACCTGGCCGGCAAGCTGGTCGTGGCTCTTCATCGCGGCGCAGCCGGTGAGCAGCACCGCCAGCACCAGCGCGCCCGCGGCGCGCGTCCATCCATGCGTCATAGGACCCCCCCCTGATTTCTAGTCGACACATATTGTCACCAGAAACGAGGGCCCAGCGCACGTGCGCGCGTCACAAAAAGACTGCGCAATGCCAACTATTGCGTACCGCGCCTGGAGGCCGCGGCGCCAGGCGCCGACGTTTGCGACGGCGCCGCGCCCCCATCCACACCCAGCCGGCCGCCACCGCCCAGGCCCTGGCCTTTGACGGTTTGCGCCTTGTAGTTGCGCAACGAAACAACCATCTGGTTGAACGCGTCCATGAAGGCCGCCGAGACGACCTTGCCTTGCGGCGTGTTGGTGTAGCCGCTCAGTCCTGCACCGGCGCCACCGCCGAACAGTGCGCCAAACCCGCCAATATCAGTCTTTGCTGCGCTGCCCTCGGATGCCGCCACCTGTACGCCCGAGCGGTTGTCAACCAGCGTCAGCATGGCGCTGGCCTCGCGCGTCTTGGTGCCCGCACCCAGCATGCCCAGCGCCGCGCCGCCGCGGCCGCCGATCAGGCCGCCCAGCGAGCCCGCCATGCCGCCCGTGTTGTCCTGGCTGAAGACGATTTCGGGCGAAAGGCCGTAGTCCGACGACACCATCTGGCCCTTGCCAAAGTTGCTGCCCTGGCGCATTTCACCCGACTGCTGCAACGCGCGCTCGCGGTTCATCGCATTCATGCCAGCCGCCCCGCGCTCAACCACCACAAAGCAATTGGATTGCTGCACCAGCAGGCGCAACAGGTTGGACGTCGGCGGCAGGCGGTACTCGCTCGTCAGCACGGTGTACCAGCCGGCCGACTGGTTCTCTACCAACGAAACCGTACCCAGCGGGGACTCGCACTTTTCAAGCGCGCTGCTGGCATTGGTGTTGGTTGCGCCCGCAGCGCTGCCGGTGGCGACTGTCTTGGCATCACTGCTGCCCATTTGCATGCCGGTGGCAATACAACCCGACAACAGTACGGAAGCAACAAGGGACGAGGCGATGAATTTCATGGTTTTTCCTTTGCGAGTAAGAGCGGCCTTGACACCTTGGGAACAGGTCTTGACAGATCTCTTCCCGGCGCGAAAGGTGCGAACAATAGCTCGAATCCGAGTCCATTTGCGGCAAGCAGTCCGCGAATGGATGAGGTTTAACAATCGTTCACTTTCCCCCGCGCACGCCGCTCTCAAACATCGGTTTGAAGGGCCCACTGGCGAGGCGAAGCTCAGGTGCTGGATGCCTTGCGCAACGGCATGCGGTACAACCACACCGGTCGCCCATCGGGCGCGTGCAGCATGGCTTGCGGCTGCAGGGCGCGGGCTTCGAATTCCAGGCTGACGAGCCAGGCGCCCGGCTGCAGTTCGGCCATGGCCTTCTCAACCGCGCGGTGCATGCTCTCGGGGCGCTGGAACAAGTACACCATGGCGTAGCGGCTCCAGTTTGCGCGCCAGATGTCGCCGCGGCGCACCTGCGCCCAGGGGCAGCGCAGTGCACACGCGGCGCGCAGTGGCCAGCTCCATTCGACGCCGTGCAGGCGGGCCGTGGGATAGGCCTGGCGCAGCGCGATGAGGCCGTCGCCCAGGCCGCAGCCGGCGTCCAGTATCAAGGCCTCATTGGCCAAGGGCGCATGGGCTGCAAGTTCGCGCAGCGCGCCGGCGGGCGTGGGAAACAGCGGTGCATCGCGCCAGGCGTTGAGGGGGTAGATCAGCAGGCACAGGCCCAGCGGCAGCAGCCAGGCCCAGGCGGGCAACGCGGCCACGCCGGAGGCGGCCAACGAGAGCGGAAAGCCCAGGGCAATCAGCGCACGCCGCCACCAGGTGCCGCCGAGCAGGCTGAGCGCGGCGCCCCAGGCCGAGGCCAGTACGAGTGCCGCGACGCCGGCAGCGGGGCTTTGCTGCAACAGAAGAAAAAGCGCCCACGCACTGGCCCACGCCAGCAGGGCCGGCAAGGGCCAGGGCAGGCGCGGCTTCACCGGCCGAACAAGCCCTTGAGCAGGTTCACGGGATTGGGCACGGGCAGCACGGATTCGACGGCACTCTGCACGGGGTTCACGGGCGGCTGTTGCGCGTCCTGCGCACCGGCCATGGGCGCGGCAGGCTGCCCCATCCCGGCCGCGCCGCCACGCATGCGCGCGCCCTCCTCGCCGAGCATGGCAATGGTGTGCGACTTCACGCGCACGCGCACGGCCCACTCGGGCTCCCACACGGCGCGCGGGTCGGCCGGGCGCGGCGGGTGCGCGAAGTTGCTTTCGCCGCCGTAGGCCATCATGCGCAGCATGGCGGGCATGCCATCGCCACGCGCGCCCTCGGCCGCGGCGAAGATGCCCTTGGGAATCGCGCACTGCGTGGTCTCGGGCTGCAGCAGCACCTTGTCCTTGAGCCAGCGCTCGATCGTGCCATTGGGCAGGTAGTCGAACAGGCCCATGCCGGTGTCGGGCGCCTCGGCGCTGGACCACATGATGAGGTCGTCGCCCGACTTGCTCATCGCGTGCAGGTAGTAGGCCCGCGCGTTGTTCACCATGGCCCAGTTGGCGGTCATGCTGTCTTTCAGGCCACCACTGGTCTGCAGCGCGATCGCGGGCATCAGGTCCTGCGCGGCGCCGAGCGTGAACTTCATCGAGGCCGGAACGCCGTCGCCCTGCACCCGGTGCTCGCCGACCAGCGAGCTGTCGCGGCCCAGGTTCACGCGGTTCTTCTCATTCGGATAGAGCGCATGCGCGGGGCTCACGCGCGCGCCGCGGTCGGCTGCGTAGCGGCCCGCGAAAGCGGTGCCGAACTCGGCCGGGTTGCCGCGCGCGAAGTCGATGATGCGTGGCTGGCCGCGGCGTACTTCGGTGCCACAGCCCCAATAGATCAGGACGCGGCCCTTGGGCTTTTCGTTGCGGTATTCGTCGGGCACCTCGGTCGGCTCGGGTTCACGCGTGGCCTGTGCCTTGGGCGGCACCAGCGGCAGGCTGTCGCCCATGCGCATGCCCGCGGGAATCGCCTGCGTGGCCTCCACGCCGGGCCTGAGGCTGTTGTGCAGCGCGATGTCGAGCACACGCGGCGGCATGATGTTCGCACCGCGCGCCGCGCCATAGGAGGTATTGCCACCGGCGGCGGCACCACCGCGCGCGCCACCCATCATGCCGCCGAGCAGACCGCCGGCGCCGGTAGGCAGGCTGTCCATCTCGGGCATGCCGGCCATGGTGCCGGTGGATACGTCCATCCAGAGCTGCGCCTTGGGTGGCTTGGTGTTTTGCGCGATTGCGCTACCGGCACCGAGCGCGCCGCATGCGAGCGCGAGAATGGCCAGACGTGGGTTGGGTTTGAGCGTGATCATTGTTGTTACCTCTCCTGTGTGAATCGCAAGGGCCCAGGTCTCGCGCAGGAACTGCATTCAGACCGAGCGAAGGCGTTCGATCAATCCGTTGAGTTCATCGAGCGAGCCGAAGTGTATGGCGAGCTCTCCCATTTCCTCGATGCGCCCGGCGCGCTTTGTGCGCTTTTTCACGCGTATCTCGACTTCGGCGGTGAGCAGGTCGGCAAGCTCTTCTTCCACGCGCTTCAAGTCGCGCGACTTCTCGGCACGCGGCTTGGGTGCGACCAGGTTGAACTCGGCGCTGAGTTTCTTGACTAGGCTCTCGGCTTCGCGCACCGACATCTTCTTGGCGACGATCTGGTTACCCGCAGTGATCTGCGTGACCTTCTCCAGCGCCAGCAAGGCGCGTGCGTGGCCCATGTCCAGGTCGCCGGCCATCAGCATGGTCTGCACCGGCTCGGCCAGATGCAGCAGGCGCAGGAGATTCGATGCGGCGCTGCGCGAGCGGCCGACGGCTTGCGCCGCCTGCTCATGCGTCAAGCCGAATTCCTTGACCAGGCGCTGCAGGCCGTGCGCCTCTTCGAGCGGGTTCAGGTCTTCGCGCTGGATATTCTCGATCAGCGCCATGGCGGCGGCCGATTCGTTGGGTACATCGCGCACCAGCACCGGCACGCTGTCCAGCCCGGCGAGGCGGGCCGCACGGAAGCGGCGTTCGCCGGCGATGATTTCGTACTTGCCTGCGTTCTCGCCTTCGACGAGCCGGCGAACAAGAATCGGCTGCATGATGCCTTGCGCCTTGATGGACTCGGCCAGCTCGTACAGCGCGCCCTCGTCCATGCGCGTGCGCGGCTGGTACATGCCGGGCACCATATCGGCGAGCAGCAGCGAAGCCGGCAACCCCGGGCTGCCCGATGCGGCATCGGCCGCTGCGCCCTCTTCGACCTTGGGGCCGAGCAATGCTTCCAGGCCGCGGCCCAGGCCCTTGGGTTTCTTGGTAACCATGTT
>DATILI010000082.1:0-1741 GCA_035476635.1 Burkholderiaceae bacterium
GGCGAGGGTGTTGGCGTTGAAGAAGGCGCGGGCATCGTCCCCGGGGGCATCGAAGGTGACGATGGCGGTCTGGTGCTGCGCCGTCCACGCGTCGATCTTGCGTCCGCCGCCCTGGGTGAAGCGCACCAGGCTTTCCAGCAACTCGATGCGCAGCAGGCAGAACACGGGCTGCGTGCGCACCTGCCCATCCTCTTCACGCGCCGCCGCCATGGCAATCTCGGCGTCTTGCGCATCGGCGGCTTGTGCCAGGCGGGTCACGAGGTCCTGTGGGAAGAGGGGTGTGTCGCAAGGCACCGTCACCAGCCAAGGTGTTTCGCAGCGCTCCAGAGCCGTGAGGAAGCCCGCCAGCGGCCCGGCGTAGTCGGCCAGCACGTCGGGCCAGACCGGCACACCGAAGGCTTCATAGGCGCCCAGGTTGCGGTTGGCGTTGATCATGGCGTCGCCCACCTGCGGCTGCAGGCGCAGCAGTGTGTTCAGCGCGAGCGGCAAGCCGTTGAAGTTCTGCAGGCCCTTGTCCACGCCGCCCATGCGCGAGCCGCGGCCCCCGGCGAGGACGACGCCTGTGATGTCGGTGGGCTGGATCAAGATTCAGCCTCCGCAGCGAGACTGTCATTGCGGGCTCGACCCGCAATCCATCGCGACACGCCGGGGCCCTCAAGGCATGGATCCCGGCTCAAGGCCGGGATGACAACGGAAGTCAGTTCCATTTCAGCCTCCGATGTAGCTCATCTCGACGCGGCGGCCACCGGGCGAGGTGTCGGGCGCCATCGAAGCGCGCAATTGCGAGTAGCGGTCGGCGCGGCCCTGCCAGATGTGGCCGATGGCGGAGGCGATCTCCTCGTCGCTCGCGCCACCGCGAACGAGTGAACGCAGATCGTGCCCCTGGCTGGCGAAAAGGCAGAGGTACACCTGGCCCTCGGTGGACAGGCGCGCGCGGTTGCAGTCGCCGCAGAAGGCTTGCGTCACGCTGCTGATCACGCCGATCTCGCCCGCTTGCGCCGCGTGCTTCCCCTGTGCGTCGGCGTAGCCCCAGCGTTCGGCCGTCTCGCCGGGCGCGCTGGGCTCCAGCTGCACCAGCGGAAGCTCGGCATGGATCAGCTTCACCACCTCGGCCGAGGGCATGACTTCATCCATGCGCCAGCCATTGGTGGCGCCGACATCCATGTATTCGATGAAGCGCAGCACGATATCCGTGCCCTTGAAATGGCGGGCCATCCCCAGGATCTCGTGGTCGTTGGTGCCGCGCTTGACCACCATGTTGATCTTGATCGGGCCCAGGCCCGCCTCGCGCGCGGCATCGATGCCGCGGAGCACTTCGGCCACGGGGAAATCGACATCGTTCATGCCGCGAAAGACCGCGTCGTCCAGGCCGTCGAGGCTGACGGTCACGCGCTGCAAGCCGGCGGCCTTGAGCGCGCGGGCCTTGCGGGCCAGCAGCGAGCCATTGGTGGTGAGGGTCAGGTCCAGCGGCTGGCCGTCGACGGTTCTCAGCACCGAGAGCTGCTCGATCAGGATCTCGATGTTCTTGCGCAGCAGGGGTTCGCCCCCGGTCAGGCGGATCTTGCGCACGCCATGCGCCACGAACTGCCTGGCGAGCCGGGTGATTTCCTCGAACGTGAGCAGCGCCGAGTGCGGCAGGTAGGGGTAGTCCTTGTCGAAGACTTCCTTGGGCATGCAGTAGCTGCAGCGGAAGTTGCAGCGGTCGGTGACGCTGATGCGCAGGTCGCGCAGCGGCCGGCCC
>DATILI010000083.1:0-3439 GCA_035476635.1 Burkholderiaceae bacterium
ACCACAGAGATAAACATGCAATCATTCACTTCATAAATTACACGAAGGAATGCCAATGGCGCGCTTGTTCGACGATGTCATGCTGGGAAGCATCGAGCTCTTCTGCCTGGCCGCCGAGTTGGAAAGTTTTACCGCAGCCGCAACCGCGAGCGGCCTGACGCCAGCGGCCGTCAGCCGTTCCATTTCGCGGCTGGAGGCGCGGCTGGGTGTGCCCTTGTTTGTGCGCAGCACGCGCAAGATCCGGTTGACCGAGAGTGGCCGCGCGTATCTGCTGCAATGCCGCCAGGCGCTGAATCAGCTGGTCGAGGCGGAGCGTGAAGTCACCGGGCAGCAGCAGGTGCCGTCCGGCACGGTGCGCATCAGCATGGCAACCCCGTTTGCGCACTATCGGGTGCTTCCGCTGGTCGCGGCCTTTCGCGCGCAGTACCCGGCGGTGCGGGTCGAGGCGCACCTGGGCAACCGCAACATCGACTTCGCGGCCGAAGGCTATGACCTCGCGATACGTGGCCGCGTGCCGCCCGATTCCGGCCTGGTGGCGCGCAAACTCGAAGACGCCGAACTGGTGGTGGTGGCGGCTCCCGCGTATCTGGCGCAGATGGGGCCGCCGCAAACGCCGGAGGCGCTGGATGCGCACGACTGCATCCAGTTCATCCTGCCCCGTAGTGGCCAACCGATCCCCTGGATGTTCCAGCGCGATGGCGTCGACTTCGAGGTGGCGACGCAGGGCGGCACCTGCTGCTTGGAAGACCCGCAAGGCGGCGTCACGCTGGCACGCCACGGCGCGGGCCTGGTGCAGACTTACCGCTTCCTGGTGCAGGAGGCTTTGGCGCAGGGCCAGCTGGCGGAGGTTTTTCAGCCCTGGGGCGGCCGATCACGGCCGTTCTCCTTGCTGTACCCGCAGAACCGGCACATCCCATTGCGGGTGCGCGTGTTCATCGACTACCTGGTGGCGAAGCTGCGGCCTGCGGAGCCTTCTCTCTGAAGTGCTTCAAGCCAAGGCCGTAGCCGTGTCGGCGCGGGCATCTTCCTCGATCTCATTCGCCAGGAAGCCACCCGACTGCCGCTTCCACAGCCTGGCGTAATGCCCGTTCAATTGGAGCAACTGCTGGTGCGTGCCTTGCTCCACGATGCGGCCGGCATCCATGACGACCAGCCGGTGCATGCGCGCGATGGTGGAGAGGCGGTGGGCGATGGCGATGACGGTCTTGCCCTGCATCAGGGTTTCGAGTTGCTCCTGGATGGCGGCCTCGACCTCGCTGTCCAGCGCCGAGGTGGCTTCGTCAAGAATCAGGATCGGTGCGTTCTTGAGCACCACGCGCGCCAGGGCGATGCGCTGGCGCTGGCCGCCTGAGAGCTTCACGCCGCGCTCGCCCGCATGGGCTTCGTAGCCACGCCGGTCTTTCCAGTCGCGCAGCTCGCTGATGAATTCATGCGCGTGGGACTGGGCTGCGGCGGCCTGCACTTCCTCGTCGGTGGCGCTGGGCCGGCCATAGCGGATGTTGGCCGCGATGGAGCGGTGCAGCAGCGAGGTGTCCTGCGTGACCATGCCGATGGCGGCGCGCAGGCTTTCCTGCGTCACCTCGCGCAGGTCCTGGCCATCGATGCGGATCTGCCCGCTCTCGACGTCGTGAAAGCGCAGCAGCAAATTCACCAACGTCGACTTGCCCGCGCCCGATCGGCCGACCAGACCCACACGCTCGCCGGGGCGGATGTGCAGGTTCAGGTGGTCGAGCACCGGCTTGCCGCCAGAGGCCTGCAGCCCGTAGCTGAAGCCCACGTTGTCGAAGCGGATGTCGCCATGCGGCACTTCCAGCGCTTTGGCTTGCGGCGCATCGACCAGGCTGTGCGGCACGGCAATGGATTCGATGCCTTCCTGAACCACGCCCACGTTCTCGAAAATGCCCGCGACTTCCCAGCTGACCCAGCCGGCCATGTTGGCGATCTGCCAGACCAGCGGCAAGGCCGTGGCCACGATGGCGGGGCCGATGCTTCCCGCCACCCACAGCCAGATGCCCAGCGCGGCGGTGCTGACCAGCAGCAGCGCGTTCAGCACGGTGAGGGTGAACATGAAGCGCGTGGTCAGGCGCATGTGGGCTGCGATCTTGACGCGGTGCTCATCCATAGCCTCGCGCACATAGGCGTCTTCGGTCTCGGCGCGTGCGAAAAGCTTGACCGTCATGATGTTGGTGTAGCTGTCCACCACGCGGCCCATGACGAGTGAGCGCGCTTCGCTGCTGACTCTGGAGAGGTCGCGCATGCGCGGCACGAAGTAGCGCAGGAATACCAGGTAGGCGGCCATCCAGCACAGCGCGGGAATCGCCAGCCGCCAGTCGAAGGCCAGCATCAGCGAGATGGCGCTGATGCCGTAGACCACGATGTACCAGACCGCGCGGATGGTGGCCACCACGCTTTCGCGCAGCGAGTTGGCGGTGTTCATCACGCGGTTGGCGATGCGGCCGGCAAAATCGTTTTGAAAGAATGGCTGGCTCTGGCGCACCACATGCCAGTGGCTTTGCCAGCGGATCAAGGTGGTCACGCCGGGGATCACGGCGTTGTTGCGCACGAAGCTGTCCAGCAGCATCATGAACGGGCGGCCCAGCAGCAACAGCAGCCCCAGGCCGACCAAAGCGCTGGCCTGCGCTTGCAGGGCTTGCGACGGGTTGGCCGCCGTCATCAGCCCCACCAGCTTGCCGATGAATACCGGTACCAGCGTGTCGATCAAGGCGACGCCCAGGCCGGTGGCCAGCATCGCAATGTACAGGCCCGGGGTCTGGCGCACGAAGTGCCAGTAGAACGCCATCAGGCCCTTGGGCGGGCCGCTGTTGGAAGTGCCTGCCGGCGCCGCAATGTCGGCGACGCGGCTTTCGAAAAATTTGAACATGAATCTCTTCGCGGGCCGTGTGCCGGGACTGGCATTTGCCTTGAGGCATGATAGCGATTCTGCTGAAACGCTATGTATGCATTGTTACCTTGGTCGCGTTTGACACGAGTGACCGAGGATGTCTATACTTTACTACTTGGTTAAGCTTGTCGTGGCAGTACAGGCCTCCTGCCAATGCGTTGTCAGGAGGCCTGGGTTACAAAGCTGGGTGGCGCGGAATTTGTGAGTTTTTGTTTCGCTGCGCGATTCAAGATTCCTGACTACGATCCGCCCTCTGGCCACTTATTTCACCCCGCATTCACTTCATCTCACAAGGATGGGCTCGATGATTTATTGCAATTCCATTTCCACGCGTGCTTTCGTGCGCACCCTGGTCGCGTTGGCGCTGCCGCTGCTGGTTGCCGCCTGCGGCAAAAGCCATGGCGATGGCGGCCACGGCTTTGGCGGCGGGGCCCCGGCCCAGGTCGATATCGTGACGGTGGCGACACAAACGTTGCCGGTCACCTTCGAATACACAGGGCAGACCCAGGGCGCGCGCGAGGTCGAAGTGCGCGCACG
>DATILI010000084.1:0-2823 GCA_035476635.1 Burkholderiaceae bacterium
CATGTAGTTGCGAAAGTCCAGTTGCAACCCGTGGCCGGCGTAGTAAAGGACGCCGATGCCGCGCTTGCCATTCAGGCTTTCGCGCACCTTGGCCACGGCCTCGGCCATCTGCGCGCGCGAGCCGTCGCGCAGCTCGACGACAGTGAAGCCCAGGGTCTTCAAGGTGGCACTCATGGCAACGGCATCGTTGACCGGATTCGCCAGCGCGGCGGTGCCTGGATAGGCGGAGTTGCCGATGACCAGCGCGATGCGCAAATCCACCGGCGCCTGCGCCACAGCAGAGAACGCGATGAGCGCCGCGCCGCTGGCGGCCCGGCGCACAACGCTTGCAAGCCTATTCATCATGATTCGCACCTCCTTGGCCCTTGCGGCCAGGCGCAAGGGCGTTCAAACCACGAACCTGCGCTTAGCGTGGCGGAGCCTGCCCCGCGCACTCGCTGCACAGCTGCAGCGCCAGCCGGTGCAGCGCCTGCCAGCTGTCGGTGGGCCAGCCCGGCGATTTCAGGCCCTTGACGATGCCGTCGACCTGGTGCGCCGCCTGCAGCAGCCGGGCCAGTGTGGGGCCGCTGATGCGCGGCAGCACGCGCTCGAACAAACGCTCTTTCACGCCCCAGACACGCTGCTCGCGCATGGCCATCGGCAGCGGGCGGCCCGCGTCCATCGCGTCCTTGATGCGCTTCAGGGCGCGAATGTCTTCGCTCAAGGTGTAGTGCACCAGCACCTCGGCCTCGCCTTCGGCCTGCAGGCCGTCGAGCATGCGCTGCACGCGCACGCGCTGGCCCGCGAGCACCGCTTCGGACAACTTGAACACGTCGTAGCGGGCCACATTGAGCACCGCGCTCTCGACGTTGTCGAACGCCAGCTCGCCGGCCGGGTACAGCAGGGCCAGCTTCTGGATTTCCTGGTGCGCCGCGAGCAGGTTGCCCTCGACCCGATCGGCAAAGAACTGCAAAGTGCGCTGCCCCTCTTCGCCGCCGGCCACGCGCTGGCCCTGGGCCTGCAGGCGCTGCGCAATCCAGGCTGGCAAGGCGGCGCGGTCCACCGGCTCGACCTGGATGGTGACGCCAAAACTGTCCAGCGCCGAGAACCAGGCGCCGGTCTTGGTCGCCTTGTCCAGGCGCGGCAGCATGACGATGGTCAGGGTGCTGTCGTTGCCTTGTGAACTTTCGGCCAGATGCTGGATGGCGGGGCTGCCCTCCTTGCCGGGCTTGCCCGAAGGAATGCGGATCTCCACGATCTGCTTGTCGGCGAACAGGCTCAGCGAGCCGCTGGCGGCCAGCACCTCGCTCCAATCGAAATGCGCGCCGGCCACCGTGTGCGAAGTGCGTTCGCTAAACCCCTGCGCGCGCGCAACGGCACGGATCGCGTCCACCGCCTCCTGCACCAGCAGCGGTTCATCGCCATGCAGCGTGTACAGCGGCTTCAGGCCGCGCTGCAGGTGCTGTTGGAGTTGGGCGTGGCCGAGTTGCATCGTTGGAGTTTAGCGGCAAGTTGATCGGCCGCGAGTGCCGTGTGCCAGGCAAATATGCGCGCAGCTCCCCCCTCAGAATTGACTATTGTTGACAGTCAATTCCATTGAATCGCTCTAGCATCAAGGCGTCAATCTGGTTTGTGCGATGCAGTTTGAACCACCAGATTTTCATTGCTGAACCTACTTAAGGAGCGAAATAGAAAATGTTCAACTCAATGCAAAAACAATCGGCCAAGCACTTGCAGCGCGGCCAAGGCATGACGGAATACATCATCATCGTGGCGCTCATCGCTGTCGCGGCGATCGCAGCGTTCCAGTTCTTCGGCCAAACCATTCGCAGTCAGACCTCGGGCATTGCCAATGAGGTGGCGGGGCAAGCCGCGACTGCCGCGATCACCGAAGCAAAGGCGGCTGCTGGCAAGACCGACGCTGAACGCAAGAAGAAGGGTCTCGACAACTACAGCAGCGCTGACAAGCAATAACAGCAAGCACGGCCCATGCGTAGCGCCAACCCACACCAGGGTTGGCCGGCAAAACGGGGAAGGCGTCGGCAACGCGGTCAGGCGTTGATCTACGGGCTATTCCTGCTGATGGCGGGATTGGCGGGTACCTTTTTCCTGTTCAACGTCGGCCAACTTACGCGCGAAAAAACCAAGCTGGTCAACACCACGGATGCCGTGGCCTACAGCGCCGGTGTCATGCACGCCCGTGCCCTGAATTTTGCAGCGTATACCAACAGGGCGCTCGTCGCCAACGAAGTCGCCATCGCGCAGATGGTGAGCCTTGCGTCATGGGGCAAGTACCTTGAGCAGCACGGCGAGAGTGCGCTTGGCCTGGGCTGTACGCCCGACACCTATTACCTCACCACCACGCCCGGCTGGGAGCTGATGATGAAGTACGTGTGGGTGTGTATCGCACTAGGCACCGCCTCGGAGTACGAGGTTCTGAAGTACGTCAATGAGGGAATTCAAATGATTGGCCAGCTCACCATGGCCACGGCCGAGGCCTCCAAGAAATTACTTCAGGGGTCGCAAGTCGTCATGATGGGCACTCTTCCTTTCGCTCGCAATGCGGTCATGCAGGAAGTTGCAGACGCAAACTACAGCGGCGACGGTGCCGTCGAAGTGGATCTGATCCCGCTGCGCGATACGTTTTATGCGTTCAGCGATGGGCCGCTCATGGACTACTACACGGGAGACCGGCGCGGCCGGATGCGTGATTTCGTCAAAGACGTGGTAAGGAAAGACGGCTTTACGCCATCGCGCAACTGGTCAGACACAGCCGGCCTGCCCGAGCCGTCATGCCTTGCCGGTGGCTTTGTCCGGCACAACTATGTCGTGCGCGAAGGAGGG
>DATILI010000085.1:0-11667 GCA_035476635.1 Burkholderiaceae bacterium
GCCCGGCAGATCGTCCAGCGTGCGGGGCGTGCCCATCTGCGCCAGGTACTGCGGCGAAGCAGCGAGGATGAAGCGGTTGGGGTCGAGCTTGCGCGCCACCACGCGGTCCTGCGGCTGGCGGCCGCCGCGGATGGCAATGTCGATCTGGTCGCGGCCAAGCTCGACCAGCGCGTCGCTCAGGTGCACGTCCAGCACGATGTCCGGGTAGCGTTCACTGAAGTCCTGCAGCGCCGGCATCAACAGCCGCTGGCCGTAGCTCGGCATGGCGCTGATGCGCAGCGTGCCGCTGGGCGTGCTGCTGCGCTGCCCGACCAGCTCTTGCGCGTCGTCCAGCTGGGCGATGCCGGCGCGCACCTGCTCGAGGTAGAGCGCGCCGATCTCGGTCAGCCGCACCGTGCGCGTCGTGCGATGGAGCAGCTCCACACCCAGGTCCGCCTCCAGGTCGGTGATGCGACGCGAGATCGAAGACGCCGGCACGCCGAAACTCCTGGCAGCCTTAGAGAAGCTGAGGGTATCTGCGACCTTGACCAGGTATTGCAGTGCGCGCAGCTTGTCCATTGTTCGCCTCCGTCACGCTCGATTATTGCCATTCAGGCAAAAGATTTTATCGAATGCGCTGTATTCCGTCGCGAAAGAATCTTCCCTACAGTCCGTGCATCACAAGTCAAGGCGCCCGACGCGCCAAGGAAACCAACATGACCACGATGCTCAAAGCCCAATACACCGAACGCGGCCCAGTGCCGCAAGCCGTGATCGACGCGGTGCCGTTCGATCGCCCCGCGCTGGCCCAGGGCCAGGCCCTGGTAGCAGTGCTGGCGGCGCCGATCAATCCCAGCGACGTGCTGACGCTGACCGGCCAGTACGGCATGCTCCCGCCACTGCCGGCTGTGGGCGGAAGCGAAGGCGTGGGCCGCGTGGTCGAGCTGGGGCCGGATACGCAAGGCCCGCCCGTCGGCCAGACGGTGCTGCTGCCCGTCGGCGCGGGCACCTGGGCCACGCACGTGGTGGTGCCCGCCGCCCGCCTGATCCCGCTGCCCAACGAGGCCGACCCCAAGCAATTGGCCATGCTGACGGTGAACCCGCCCACCGCGTCGCTACTGCTCAGCGACTTCGTCAACCTTCAGCCGGGCGACTGGGTCGTGCAGAACGGCGCCAACTCCGGCGTCGGCAGCTATGTGGTGCAACTGGCCAAGCTGCGCGGCCTGAAGACCGTCAACATCGTCCGGCGCGAATCGGCCGTGGCCGGCGTGCAGGCGCAAGGCGGCGACGTGGTGCTGGTCGACGGTGACGACCTGGCCGAGCGCGTGAAGGCGGCCACCGGTGGCGCCAACATCAAGCTGGGCATCGACGCAGTGGGTGGCAAGGCCACGATGCGAATGGCCGCCACGCTGGCCGAGAGTGCCACGATCGTGAACTACGGAGCGCTCAGCGGCGAGCCGTGCGTCGTGTCGCCGCGCGAGTTGGTGTTCCGCGACGTCTCGCTCAAGGGCTTCTGGCTGGCGCGCTGGTTCCGCACCACGCCGCAGCCCAAGCAGTACGCGCTGCTGACCGAACTGGCCGGCCTGATCGCCACCGGCAAGCTCAGCACACCGATCCAGGCGACCTATGACGTCGCGCAGATCAAGGAGGCCGTCACGGCCGCTGCCGCCGGCGAGCGTCAGGGCAAGATCCTGATCGTGCCGTCTCACGCCTAGCCCATCAGCACCTGCATGCTGTGCTGGTAGGCCTGGGTAAGGCGGTCGAAAAGTTCCAGTAAGGTCTCGCTGGCCGACGCGATCTGCAGGCGGCCCGCGGGCTCGTTGGCACGCGGCACTGCACCCAGCAACGAGGTCCATGCGTCCTGGGCTGAGGCCAAAGCCTCACGAATCTCGGCAGTAGACAAGGGCGCCTTGGCCAGGGTGGCCATGCCTTGCTCGAACGCCTGCGCGGTCTGCGCCATCGCCGCCGCGGCGTCCACGGGGCCGGCGCCCGCTGCTGCCAGCAAAGCCTGCTTGGCCATGCGTTGCGACAGCATGCGCTGGCGCCCCGAGACATTGATCACCTGCACCGTGGTGGCCAGCCCGGAAGTTTCCAGCGCCGTCGCCAGCGCATCCGCCTGCGCCACCATCGCATCGGACAAGGCATCGAGCTCCGTGAGCCGCTTGGGGCTGGGCGCGCCTTCGAGCAAGCGCTTCAAAGCCTCCCAACAGGTACGCCCCGCGGCAAGCAGGTCGCCGAAGGTCGGCTCCGAAAGCGATTTCTGCAACATCGCCATGTTTTCTTCCACGCGCGCGATCGACTGCTTGAGCAAAACGCCGGCCGCCGCGGCGTCGGCCTTGCTGCACACCAGGGCATACAGCTTCACCATGCGCAGCGACAACATGCGCTGCTGCCCTGCGCGGTTGATGGCTTCGGCGACTTGGGCGGCGTCGATCACCTGGCGCGAAACCTGGCCGACGCGCTGGTTGCCATGCATCGAAGCGGTGCGCAAAAGGCGGAATGCTTCGTCTTCCGAGACCTGGCGCGCACGCATCAGGATGCCCTTGGCCTTGTCCACCAGCTTGCGCTCCTCGAACTTATCAGACAACTCACTCAGGGACGCACGCAAGGCCTGTTCATGCGCCTGGCGCGCCTGCGCCAGGTGCACCAGCGGACGCAGGCGCTGCGGCGCGTAGCCCTGCACCACCCAGGCGTGCACCCCGGCGTCGAGGGCCTTGCCCATCAGCACGACATCGGCGTCTTGTGTGAACACCAGCACGGGCAGCGGTTGCTGGGCCTGCAAGGTGCGGATGGCTTGCAGCAAGCTGTCATCAGGCCGCGGTTCCCAGCACAGAACGACATCGGGGTTGCTGCGCAACGCGTCACGCACCAAATGGAGGCGCTCGATGCCGGCCAGCACGGTAAATCCCGCGGCCGCCAGGTCTGGCGCCAGCGCGGGGGCGTCGGGGTCCGGCGACTGGATCAGCAAAACGGTGGTCACGGCAGCACAGTGTTTGAAATGCGGGGCTCCAAGCATAGTGCACTCCGCACACGATCTCGACTGGCACGATACCTGCATGGCATGGAGCATCGGGTGTAACGCTGCACCCGGACTGTGCATCCGTACTGCCAGTCGTGCGCACGATGCTGTGTGCTGTCTTGTACCAACAGTTGGGCTCGCCTGAACGCGAGTTCTTCCACAGACACACACGATGCGCGCTTCTTTTAATTCATTTCTGAAATCAGGCCATGCGCCCACGCTGTTTTCGGCGTTCCTGTATTTCTCTTTCTCCTGCGGCATCTGGGTGCTCAACGGCGCCATGGCGCCCTTCATCAGCGAGACCTACCAGCTTTCTCCCGCGCAAAAGGGCCTGATGCTCTCCATTCCCATCCTGGCGGGCGCGCTCATGCGCTTTCCGCTCGGGGTGCTGGCGCAATACATCGGGCGCAAAAACGCCACATTGGTGGAGATGGGCCTGATTGCCATAGCCATGTTGTTCGGCCTGTTCTTCGTGCACAGCTTCAACGACCTCCTGGCCATGGGCGTGCTGCTGGGCATTGCCGGCGCCAGCTTCGGCGTGGCGCTGTCGCTGGGCTCGGGCTCCTTCCCGCCGCAGCACAAGGGCCTGGCCATGGGCCTCGTTGGCGCTGGCAATGTCGGTACCGCGGTCTCGGTTCTGCTGGCGCCGCCGCTGGCACAGTGGTTGGGCTGGCAGGCGGTGTACGGCGTGGCGGCCGTCGCCATCCTGATCCCGATGGCCGTGATGGTGGTGTTCGCGCGCGAGCCCGACGACCTCAATGCGCATTCCACGTTCCGCGAACACATCGCCTGCCTGTTCGAGCGCGATGGCTGGGTTTTCAGCCTGATCTACGCCGTGACCTTTGGCGGCTTCATCGGCCTCACCACCTTTCTTCCGACCTACTACTTCGACCAGTTCGGCGTTAGCAAGGTCCAAGCCGGGCAGTTGACCATGCTCGCGGCCTTCATGGGCGCCGCGCTGCGCGTGGTCGGGGGTGCGATTTCCGACCGCTGGGGCGGCGTGAACACGCTGACGCTGGTGCTGGTGGTGGTGGCGGGCTCGTTGGTGCTGGTGGGCGTCGCAAGCCAGTCGCTGGTGGCCACCACCTTGCTGCTGATGCTGTGCTTTGCCGCCCTGGGCGCGGGCAATGGGGCGCTGTTCCAGCTGGTGCCGCTGCGCTGGCCTGCGACCACTGCCGTGGCGGGCTCCATGATCGGCGAGATCGGCGCCCTCGGTGGCGGCCTGGTACCCAACGCCATGGGCTTGTCCAAGCAGTACCTGGGCAGCTACAGCTGGGGCTTTGTGCTGTTCGCCGTGCTGTCGCTCGTCGTTCTGGGCGTGATGCGCTTCATGCAGATTCGCTGGACGCGCACCTGGGCCGAAAAGGGAGGCCGCGCCCGCACACAAGGCGTTGCCGCAGCGCCGCAGTTCGCGCGGGCAAAGCCCGCCAAGGGGTCGACGCGATGATCACGCGCGAATCAACGCGGCAAGAACAGCAGCCAGTAAATCAACAACAGGTTGACGGCCACGGAAACCCCGAAGGCCACTTTCCACAAGCCGGCCGGATCGCGCGCCAACAGCGGCGTCGCGGCGGGGCTGGCCAGCGGGCGCGAAGCGCCACGCTCCAGGGCCAGCACCAGCTCCTCGGCAGTTTCGAAGCGCAGCTTGGCGTCGCGTGCGACCGCCTTGAGAACCACATGGTCCAGCCAGATCGGCACATCGGGGCGCAGGCGGGACGGCGCGCGCGGGTCCTGCCGAAAGCGCGCCACCTGGTAGGGCTCAACCTCGCCATAGGGCAGCTTGGTCGTCAGCCACTGGTACAGCGTGACGCCCAGCGCATAGAGATCGCTCTGCGGCGTGGCCGCAACCTCGCGCTCTCCACCCTGCCACTGCTCCGGGTTCATGTAGCTGGGAGTTCCGGCATGCAGGCTGCGTTGCGCCGCGGACTCGCGGCCGGAAATCGCCACGCCCAGATCAAGCACGCGCCACTGGCCGTCGTCCCCGAGATGCAGGTTGGCGGGCTTGATATCCCGATGCACCACGCCTTGGCGGTGCAGCCGGCCGAGCGCGCGGGCCACGGCCAGGGTTCCCGCGAGCACATCCTCCACCGTGAAGCGCTGGCCTTTTTGCAAGGCCTGCTCCAAGGTCTGGCCGCCATGCCAGTCGAACACGGTGTAGAAGGCGCTCGGGTTGGACGGCTCGCGCACGCCGACAAAACCGGCCGGCGCGTTGCGGCCACCGGCTGCGCCCGCCGCACTGAGTTGCTCGCCCAGGCGCAGGCCGAGCCAGGCTTCATGCGCCTGCATCGCGCGCTCCTCCGGATCGCTGGCGCGCGCTTCGTGCAAGGCCTTGATGGCGACCAGCTCACGCGTCGTGTTGTCGCGCGCCTGGTAGAGGCGGTGCAAGCCGGTGTCGGCGACCACACCGGTCACGGTGTAGCCGTCCAGCACATCGCCAATCTTCAGCCGCGGCGGCGCGGACAGCTGGCGGCCCTGCAGCAGGCTGTCGTCCAGCTGCAGCGGCGCCAATCCCTTCACATGAATCACCAGCGCGCTGACGTTGTCGCGGCTGCCGGCCTTGAGCGCGGCCTCCACCAGGGCGGTGCCCGCCACCTCGGCGGATTCGCTCACGGCGCGCAGCGCAATCTCGGCCAACACACCGCGCTTGAGCGCGCCATGCACGCCGTCGCTGGTCAGAACGAACACATCGCCGCGGTGCAACTCGCCTTGCTGGTAGTCCACCCGGACATGGTCGTCCAGGCCAATGGCCCGCGTGAGCCGGCTGCGCTGGTCGGGATGGTCGAACGCATGGTCCTGGCTCAGCTGCAGGCAGCTGCCCTCGCGCAACAGCCAGGCCCGCGTGTCGCCCACATGCGCCAGCGTGTAGCTGTGGCCGCGCAGCACCAGCGCGGTCAGCGTCGTCATTGCGCTGCCGCCGCCGGCCAGGTTCTGGCGCCGGTTGCTGGCAGCCAGCCAGGCGTTCTGCGCGCCGATCACGCGGTCCAGCGCGACGCTGACGTCCCAGGTCTGCGGTGTGCCGAAGTAGTCTTCGAGCAGGCTCATGACCGTGGTCTGCGCCGCTTCGCGGCCACGCCCGCCCATCGACACGCCGTCCGCAATGGCTGCGATCAAACCGCGCGCGGCCTCGAACGGCTGCGGCCGCAGCGCGGCAGCGAAGTCTTCGTTGCCCTCGCGCAGGCCGCGGGCACTGAACCAACCAATATCAACGTCAAGACTCATGGTGTGCCGATGGTAGCTGCACACCCCTTGGCATCAAGTTTGCATGACACAACCCAATCCCGTTTAGGAGTCAAGCCATGAAGAAGATGAAACTGGTAATGGTCGGCAATGGCATGGCCGGCGTGCGCGCCCTGGAAGAGCTGCTGAAGATCTCGCCCGACCTCTACGACATCTCCGTGTTCGGCGCCGAGCCGCACCCCAACTACAACCGCATCCTGCTCTCGCCGGTGCTCGCGGGCGAGCAGACGCTGGACGAGATCGTGCTGAACTCCTGGGAGTGGTACAAGGAAAACAACATCACCCTGCACGCCGGCAAGAAGGTCGTCACCGTGGACCGCGTGCGCCGCATCGTGCACGCTGACGACGGCACGCAGGAAGAATACGACCGCCTGCTGATGTGCACCGGCTCCAACCCCTTCATCCTGCCGGTGCCGGGCAAGGACCTGCAAGGCGTGATCGCCTACCGCGATATCGCCGATACCAACGCGATGATCGACGCTTCGCTGAAGTACAAGAAGGCGGTCGTCATCGGCGGCGGCTTGCTGGGACTGGAAGCGGCCAACGGCCTGATGCTGCGCGGCATGGACGTGACCGTGGTGCATGTGATGCCCTGGTTGATGGAGCGCCAGCTCGACGACGTGGCGGGCAAGCTGCTGCAAAAATCGCTGGAAGACCGTGGCCTGAAATTCATGATCGGCGCGCAGACGCAGGAACTCACCGGCGACAGCGAAGACGGCAAGGGCGGCCGCGTCAAGAGCATCAAGTTCAAGGACGGCACCGAGGTCGAGACCGACCTGGTGGTAATGGCCGTCGGCATCCGCCCGAACACCGAGCTGGCCGAGAAAATGGGCCTGCATGTGAGCCGCGGCATCGTCGTGCACGACACCATGCAGACCGTCACCGACGCGCGCATCTACTCGGTCGGCGAATGCGCAGCGCACCGCGGCATCGCCTACGGCCTGGTGGCGCCGTTGTTCGAGCAGGCCAAGGTGGCGGCCAACCATCTGGCCCAGTTCGGCATCGGCCGCTACACCGGCTCGCTGACCTCGACCAAGCTCAAGGTCACTGGCATCGACCTGTTCTCCGCTGGCGAATTCATGGGCGGCGAAGGCACGGAAGAAATCGTGATGAGCGACCCCTTCGGCGGCGTCTACAAGAAGCTGGTGCTGAAGGGCGACAAGCTGATCGGTGCCTGCCTGTACGGCGACACCGTGGACGGCAGCTGGTACTTCAAGCTGCTGCGCGAAGGCCGCAGCGTGAGCGACATCCGCGATAAGCTGATGTTCGGCGAGTCCAACATCGGCGACGTCGGGCATGAAGGCCACAGCAAGGCAGCAAGCATGCCCGACGAGGCCGAGGTCTGCGGCTGCAACGGTGTGAACAAGGGCACGATCTGCAAGGCCATCAAGGAAAAGGGCCTGTTCACGCTGGAAGAAGTCAAGAAGCACACCAAGGCCAGCGCTTCCTGTGGCTCGTGCACCGGGCTGGTCGAGCAGATCCTGATGTTCACGGCAGGCGGCGACTATTCGGCCACGCCGAAGAAGAAGGCGATTTGCGCCTGCACCGACCGCAGCCACCAGGACGTGCGCGTCGCCGTCAAGGACGCCAAGCTGCTGTCGATCGCCGACGTCTTCAAGTACATGGAATGGCGCACCCCCAACGGCTGCGCCACCTGCCGCCCGGCGGTCAACTACTACCTGATCTCGACGTGGCCCAAGGAGGCCAAGGACGATCCGCAAAGCCGCTACATCAACGAACGCAGCCACGCCAACATCCAGAAGGACGGCACCTACAGCGTGATCCCACGCATGTGGGGCGGCGAGACCACGGCCGACGAACTGCGCCGCATTGCCGACGTGGTGGACAAGTACAAGATCCCCACCGTCAAGGTCACCGGTGGCCAGCGCATTGACCTGTTAGGCGTGAAGAAGGAAGACCTGGTGAATGTCTGGAAAGACATCGGCATGCCCTCGGGCCACGCCTATGCCAAGGCGCTGCGCACGGTGAAGACCTGCGTCGGCAGCGAATGGTGCCGCTTCGGCACGCAAGACTCGACGCAGATGGGCAAGGACCTCGAGCGCGCGCTGTGGCGCATGTACGCGCCGCACAAGGTCAAGTTGGCTGTATCGGGCTGCCCGCGCAATTGCGCCGAGGCCGGCATCAAGGACGTCGGCGTGATCGGCGTCGATTCGGGTTGGGAGATCTACGTCGCCGGCAATGGCGGCATCAAGACCGAGGTGGCCGAGTTCTTCGTCAAGGTCAAGACCGCCGAAGAAGTGCTGGAGTATTCGGGCGCCTTCCTGCAGCTGTACCGCGAGGAAGCCTGGTACCTGGAGCGCACCTGCCACTGGATCAGCCGTGTCGGGCTGGACCACGCCAAGGCCAAGGTGCTGGACGACGCCGAGAACCGCAAGGCGCTATGGGCGCGGCTGCAGTTCTCGCTGGACGGCGAGCCGGACCCCTGGTTCGAGTTCGACAAGGCCGGCGTCGACACGCGGCAGTTCGAGCCGGTGGCCTCGGCATGAAGCGTCGAGAGCTGATCGTCGCCGGCGCGGTCCTGTTGCCACTGGCCGGGCGCGCGCAGGTCGTCGACCTGAACGACGCCATCAACAAGGCCGGCCGGCAGCGCATGCTGAGCCAGCGCATGGCCAAGAGCTACTGCGCGGCCGGCCAGGGCGTGCTGCCGGAGATGGCCTCCGAGACGCTGGCCGCCTCGATGGCCTTGTTCGACCGCCAACTGGTCGAGCTGAAGGTCTTTGCGCCGACGGCCGAGATCAAGCGCAGTTACGTTGATCTCGAATCGGCCTGGGGCGACTACAAGGCGGTACTGGTCGGCAGCCGGCCCTCGCGCGACAAGGCGGGCGACATGATCACGCAGGCCGGCCGCGTGCTGCAGCTGGCCCACCAGGGCACGGGGCTGCTGGAGCGCAATTCCGGCAAGCCGCTGGGCAAGCTGGTCAACGTCGCCGGCCGCCAACGCATGCTGAGCCAGCGCATGGCGGCCTTCTACCTCAGTGCCAGCTGGGGTGTCGAGGCCTCGCAAGCGACACAAGAGTTGAACAAGGCACGCGATGAGTTCGTCGCCGCGCAGCAGTTGCTGAGCAGCGCCCCCGAAGCGACGCCGTCGATCAAGGCCGAGCTGCTGCAAGCCGACCAGCAGTTCGTGTTCTTCGCCGCGGCGCTGCGCGGCCTGCGCCCGGGCCAGCCCGATGCGCGGGCCATGGCCAACGTGTTCACCACCAGCGAACGCATCCTGCAGGTCATGGATGGCGTCACCGGCATGTATTCGAAACAAGGTCAATCCGTATGAGCGATTGGAAATCCATCTGCGCCGTCACCGACATCCCGGTGCTGGGTGCTCGCCGCGTGGCGCGGCCACACGGCATTGCGGTGGCGGTGTTCCGCACTGCCGAAGACAAGGTGTTCGCCTTGCTCGACAGCTGCCCGCACAAGGGCGGCCCCTTGAGCCAGGGCATCGTCTTCGGTGAAAGCGTCGCCTGCCCGCTGCACAACTGGACCATCGGCCTCGCCGATGGCTGTGCCAAGGCGCCGGACGAGGGCTGCACCCAGCGCTTCAGCGTCAAGCTCGACAACGGCATGGTTCATCTCGACCTCGAAGAGCTGAACCAGTTGGCGCGGGATACCTCCTGCCAGTCCGCCTGAGCATCGCTCTGACATTCAACAGGACACACGATGCTCTTCGGCCGCAAACACCGCAAACCCATTTCGATTCCGGTCAAGGAAGTGAAGGAATGGAAATACACGACATGCAACTATTGCTCCACCGGTTGCGCGATTGAAATCGGCTTGAACGACAGCGGCAAGATCGTCACCAGTCGTGGCCATGCCGGCGCCGATGTCAATCGCGGCAAGCTGTGCATCAAGGGGCTGCTCGAGCATGAGCTGTTCGATTCCCCCGGGCGCGGACGGATGCCCTTGATGCGCGACAAGGCGCACCTGCCATTCCAGCCCACCAACTGGGAAACGGCCCTCGACAAAACCGCGGCCAAGATCAAGGAGATCCAGGCCAAGTACGGGCGCGACTCGTTCGCGGTGGTCTCGACCGGCCAGCTGCTGACGGAAGAGTTCTACACGCTCGGCAAACTGGTGCGTGGCCAGATCGGCACCAACAACTACGACGGCAACACCACGCTGTGCATGGCCTCGGCCGTGTCGGGCTACAAGCGTTCGTTCGGCTCCGACGGCCCGCCCGGCTGCTACGGCGACTTCGAGCACACGCATTGCCTGATGGCCTTCGGTTCGAACCTGCCCGAGCAGCACCCGATCATCTACTGGCGGCTGAAGGAAGCGCTCGAGAAGCGCAAGTTCCCGCTGATCGTGGTCGATCCGCGGGTGACGATGCTGGCGCAGTTCGCCGATATCCACCTGCCCATCACGCCCGGTACCGACACCGTGTTGATCAACGCGATGCTGCATGTCATCTTCAAGGAAGGCCTCGAGGACAAGGACTACATCGCCCAGCACACCAACGGCATCGAGGCACTGCGTGCGCTGGTCGCCGACTACGACCCGAAGACGGCGCAGCATGTCTGCGGCATCGACGAGGACCGCATCCGCACGGTGGCGCGCATCTACGCCAAGGCGCCCGCGGCGATGAGCATCTGGACCATGGGCATCAACCAGTCCACCCACGGCTCCGATGGCGTGGTGGACATCAACAACCTCAACCTGATCACCGGCAACATCGGCAAGCCCGGCGGCACCAGCCTCTCGATCACGGGCCAGTGCAATGCGATGGGCACCCGTGAATGGTCCTCATGCTCCGGCTTGCCCGGCTATCGTGCGCTGGAGAAGGAGAAGGACCGCAAGCATGTCGCCGATTACTGGGGCATCGACGAGAGCTTCTTCCCGGCGAAACGCGGCCTGGCGCAGACCGACATCTTCCCGGCCATCGAAACCGGCGAGATCAAGGGCCTGTGGCTGATCGCCACGAACCCGATGACCTCGATGCCGAACCAGCCGCGCATCATCAAGGCGATGGAGAACCTCGAGTGCCTGATCGTGCAGGACGTGTACGAGGACGTCGAGACCAACAAGTACTCGCACATCTTCCTGCCCGCCGCGGTCTGGGCCGAAAAGGAAGGTTGCCACACCAACACCGAGCGGCGGGTCAACCTGACGCGCAACGTGCTGCCGGCCTACGCGGACTCGAAGCCCGATTTCTGGATCTTCAATGAAGTCGCCAAACGCTTCGAAGACCGCAACAAGATCCACTTCCCGGCAACGCCCGAAGGCGCGTTCGAGGAAATGAAGCATCTGTCCAAGGGCGCCGGCCGCACGCTCGACATCTCGGGCATGAGCTACGACCGCATCGAAGCCGCGCGCGGCATCCAGTGGCCGTACAGCGAGGCGCAGGCGCTCGAAGACGAAGCCCGCATCGGCCAGGCCGCGGAATCGGACATGCTGAAGCGGCTGGACTTCCTGGGGGA
>DATILI010000086.1:0-23017 GCA_035476635.1 Burkholderiaceae bacterium
CGCTATCCGGAGTCGCCCCGGGCGGGCTTGAAGAACCGCCGTCAGCGACTGGCGCCGTACCGGGATCTTGCGTGACAGGGGTCGATGGGCTGCTGTCAAGCGGCGCCGTGGAACCACCGCCACCGCCGCATCCAGCCAGCACCGCGCCGAGAAGCAAGGCGGCCAACAGCCGCTTCGCAGCCGCGAGGCCGAGCCGAACTTCAGGCAGCAATAGATTTGTTCTTTTCACCGTACGTTCTCACCACTCGCCTGGGCATTGGCGTCGTCGCCATCATCGTCCTTATCGGCGTCGTCGGGGCTTTCCCATGGCTCATAGTAGGCGTATACACCGAGACGAACACGAAACGGCTGTTCCGCGCCGACTTGATCCGGGGCTTGCGTCAGATGGTTGACCAATTGGCCGTGAATGCGGTTCCACCCTGCCCGCATGGTCGCCATCGCCGCGATGCAGTCGCGCTCGGCAAGACCTTGGGAGAACACGACCCTTTCGAGATACAGGGCATCCCCGCTCGTCACATTGGAAACCGCCGCATTCAGATGGTCGCGGGTGTTGTCCGCCAGAAATGCCAGCATCGTTTGCTCGTCATTGGTGGGAACGAAGGCCGACGCCAGCAGCGTAACCTGGTCGCCTTCGCGAACGACCATCTTGAGCCGGGTGAGCTCGCTCAGCACGGCGCGGTGATGCACGTTGCCGCGGGTCGCCTTGCGCGCCAGGTTCTCAAAAGTGATGTCATGCTGGGTCGAAGCCACCGGGATCGAGCGCAACGCAGCGTCGGCGGAAGCTTCCTGCAGCCACAGCGTGAATGTCTTGGCCGCATAGGACATTTCCGTTGCTGGCAGTTCGGATCGCGCAGCGCCGGTTCGCTCCTTGATGTCAACCCGGCTCAGCCCCGTCGTGATGGAGAGCTGGCTGACATTGACGCGCGCCTTGCGCTCGCCACTTGATCCGCGCGCGGCCTCGTCGATCAGCAGATCTCGAACGATGGCGTCCAGTTGCTGGTACTTGACCCCGAAAGCCAGCGCCAGGCGCACGACGGGCCTGAGCACGCGCGCAATGGCGGCAGCGGCTGTTTGTGTGCGCGTGCTCATTGGCACCTCAACAGCGCGAAATGGTCCGATTTAGGCAAGTGCCGATGCATAAGTCCTGATTATCCGGCGCGTGCGAATTGTCGAAAAATTTGACAACGGCTTTTGGCGATTGCAACTCATTTCAATGAAATCAACCAGTTACAAATTTGGTTCAATTTATGCTTGAATGTGAAAATAGCACATTCAGGAGACTGACCATGAAAGTTTCCGCCCGTCATGCCTTCTGCGCAGCGAGCCTGGCTCTGGGATTTGCGGCCTCCACGGTCGCGCATGCCGTCGCCGTCGTGACGTTGCCAACCCCCGGCAGCTTCGTTGATGGCGTACCCACGAACCAGGTCTATGACCAAGGCCTGGTCTATTCGGCGGTGTTGCTCGATCAAATGCAGACTGCGGGACTGATACCGGCCACCAACGGCGACTATCGGTTCAGCACGGGCACCGGGAACATTCCGGTCCTCGTCTATACCGGCGCCGGCGGCGCTTCGAACGAGTCACCATTCCAGGACCCGCTCGCGGCCTGCGGCGGCGGCGCCTGCACAAGCTTCGACGGCACCTGGGGCCTTGGCTCCGACCCCGGAACGGTCGGGGCATTGCGCACCGCCTTGGGCGGATCGCAAATGATGTTCTACTTTGACCACAATGAACAAGAGGGGGCGCAGGCAGTCCCCAACCTGCGCGCCTCGGGCCGCTTTGCCATCTACGACGGTGCGACGGAGATTGTTTCCTACGCCTTCGACAACACCGCCAATGGCGTGTACGACCAGACCTCCTGGGTCACTTCGTGCAGCACTGCCACGATTGGCCCGGGTCCGGGCGGATCGATCGCCCCGCCTTGTGATTTCAGTGGAATTACGACCACTTCAGGCGCCACCTATGTTCTGAACTCCAACTCAGGCTCGGGCAAGCCGGACTTCTTCGTGGTGTTTCCGCAGTTTGACCTCTACAGCATCGCCTATGACCCAACTTACAGGATCGTCGTGGAGATGCACCTGCGCGACCTCGATCCAGGATTCGACGAGTTGGGCATTGCCGGCTATCTGTTCGAGACCACCACGCACGAGACTCCCGAGCCGGGCACGCTGGCATTGCTGGGCTTGAGCCTGGGCTTGCTCGGGCTGGCTGCTGCACTGCGCCGCAAGCAACAGGGCTGACTGTCGGATTCCTTGACACCTGCCCACTGCGCGCTGGTTGGCGCGCAATGGGCTTTTTCATGGGGAGTTGGGCCTACAGGCGACCCAGGTCCTGGATCGCGTCCACCACCATGGCGGTGCCGATGGCGATCAGAAGGATGTCGGAGGCAACCCGGACATAGCGGTACCCTGATGGCGGCACCCCCAATTGCACGACAACGGCTGGCGCGAGACTGTAGTACGTCACGCTGTGCGGCAAAGGCTGGCCGACCGCCCATTTGCGTGCTTGCCCCGGCGGCATACAACCATTGTTCTTCTTGGCCAGGCCCGGCGGGCAAGCCCCCGTGCGGTACTGGTCGCGGTAGTAGGTGTGCACTGCCACGCGCTGGGTATCGCCGAAATAGGCGCCGACTCGCACCGGATGGTCTTGCCGCGCCGCCTGCCCATGCGACTCCTTGTCCTTGCCCTGGTGCTTGCCTTGCTGCTTGTCTTGCTTCTCGTGCTTCCCGTGCTTGCCTTCACCCGCCCAGTCGGGCTTTTCCGCGCGGACGCCCGAGATGGCAAGCACGCACGCCGTGAGATAAACCGCGACGCGGCCCGTTTTGGTCGAACAGAAATTCATGTGTTGGGTTTTCAAAGGGTCAGGGGAAGGTGAAATTGGTCGTGAGCGTTGCGCCAGCCGCCAGTGGATCGAGCACCTTGGTCTTGTCGGCAAACCCGGGCAAGCTCGCGCTGAGTGTGTATTTTCCTGCAGCGGCCAGGTCCGGTACAAACACCAGCGACGTCGGCACCGCCACATAGGGCGCCACCAGCGGCGCGCCGACGGGAAGCGTATAGGCGTAGCTGCCCGTGGCGCCGTCGACGAATCGGCCCGCGACTTCAACCGTCGTTCCGACGGACAGTGGCTGCAGCACGCGCACCAGCGTATCCACCGGCGCGATGCCATTCACAGTCCCGCTTGCGGAAACCGGTGGATTGAATGCCGTGCTGGAGGCATTCACGGAATTCACCGTATCCGCGCTCACCGGCACGTTGGTAACGACCATCGTCGCGCGGCCCTGCGCTGTCAACACCATGGTGTAGGTTCCAGGCGTCACGGGCTGCAGCAGGAACTTGCCCGCGCTGTCCGGCGTGGTCGTCCGAAAGACGACACCGCCTTGCTGCAGCGAAACGCCGGTGTTGCCGTTGGCCAGGCTCAAGTCCACGAATCCGGCAACGCCGGAAACAAGGCGCGGGATCACGCTCACCACCGGCTTGAGCAGATATTGTCCCGACGCGCCTGCGACGACGATCGACTTGCATGCGTCGAAATCAAGAACGAAATCCGCCATCTGGTTGGCGGCGATGTCGATGTTGATGTTGGTTTTGACACCGGATTGCTGGCCGCTCGGGGTCTTCAACGCCACCTCGCCGCCGCCGGTAAGGACCAGAGAATTGGCCAGGGGCGTTGTGCCGCCGTTTTCGGCCAGCACGAGCCGCAGTTGCGTGTACTTGCCAGTCGGCAAAGGTGTCTGCCCGAGTTCGAACAGGACGCCATTGGTCAGGTTCAACAGATTCACGCGTGCCGGCGGATTCAGCACGATCTCGGACCAGTTTCCATCGCTGTCGCTGGCGCTTGCGGACTGGTGCACACGGACCTTCAGGACGGTGATGTTGACGGCGTCGTAGCCGCACGACGGTGCATCGGTGAGCGCCAGGCGCAAGCTGCCGCTGCCCGAGTCACCAGTGCCACCACCGCCACCACCGCCACCACCGCAGGCAGCCAGCGCCGAGGCCAAAAGACCGCTCAGCAGGAGCTTCAGGATTGGGAGCGTCTTCATGGTTTACCTCGGCCGAAAAAGTCTGTTGATGTCGTTGGATGCGAAGAACAAATGTGAATTTATCCCATTTCCAAGAGCATACGAGCCCGCAGCAGGCGGGCGCTGTAGGACAACGCCACCAAATTGCGGACGGCGAACGGGAGCCCTCGGCCGATAATCGCCGCATGCAACTTCTTCACACCATGCTGCGCGTCGGCAACCTCCAGCGCTCTATCGATTTCTACACCCAGGTGCTCGGCATGAAGCTGCTGCGCACATCGGAGAACCCCGAGTACAAGTACTCGCTGGCCTTCGTCGGCTATGGCAACAACCCCGAGCACGCCGAGATCGAGTTGACCTACAACTGGGGCGTGGAAAGTTATGAGCCCGGCACCGCGTTCGGCCACATCGCGCTCGGCGTGCCCGATGCGGTTGCCGCCTGCGAGAAGATCAGGGCCAACGGCGGAAACGTCACGCGCGAGGCCGGTCCGGTCAAGGGCGGCACCACGGTGATCGCGTTCGTGACCGATCCGGACGGCTACAAGATTGAATTAATTCAACGCTCGGCGATGTAGTGCTGCATGCTGGCGGACTCGCCCGGCAGCAGGAATTGGCGCACCTCGGCCTCCAGCGTCTGGTCGGCCAGCGTGGCGCGTGCACGCTGGTGCAGGTAGTCGGCCCATGAGGTCACGATGAAGCGCTCCACATAGCGCGACGAATCACCCAGGTCCCGGTAGATGCGCCAGAAGGTGGCGCCATCGCGGCGGCGGTGCGCGCGCAATTGGCTGATCGCATCAAGAAAACGCGGGGCGTCCGCCGCATCGATGCGGTAGCCAATTTCGACCGCGACCGGCCCGGCCTCGGGATCGGGCTCCGCCACCACGAACAGTTCTTCCCAGGGCGTGGCTTGCGTCACCTCGTGCGCATCGCCCATGCGCAGCGGAAACGGGCGCACCAGCAGCAAGCCGGCAGCCATGCCGACGGCGGCGATGCACAGGGTGACCGGCAGCCCCGCGATACCCGAGATCGCGCCCCAGAACGCCGAGCCGATGGCGAACGCCCCAAGCGCGCTCAAGGTATGCAGCGCGGCCGCGCGCGAACGTACCCACTGCGGCGCGCTGGTCTGGGTGGCGGTGTTGAAGGTGGACATCACGGCCAGCCAGGCGCCACCGCCCATCACCAGCGCCGCGTACACCGCCGGCGGCCAGGTCGACAAGGCAGCCGTCAGCATCACCAACGAAAACACCACGCAGCCGCCGCAAACCAGCGCTTCCAGCCCGAACCGGGCACGTACCCGCCCGATCACCAGGCCCGCGGCGACCGCGCCGGTGCCCAGGCACGCCATCAGCAGACCAAAGCCCTCGGCCCCGAGGCCAAGCTGGCGCTGGCCGATGACCGGCAGCAGCGCCCACAGGGCAGCGCCCGTACCGCTGTATGCCATGGTGCGCACCAGCTGCGCCAGGATGATGCGCGAATGGCGGGCAAAGCGCAGGCCACTCAAGGTGCCGCCCCACAGCCGTTCGGCCGGCAGCCTGGAAGGAGGATGCGGCTTGGGTGGCCAACTGCGAATCGACTGCAGCATCAATAGCGTGCTGGCCACGGCGAGGGCGAACACCCAACCTCCCCCCAGGCGCGCAAACACCAGCCCGGCCAACGCCGGCCCCAGGGCCCGGGCGCCGTTGTAGGCGATGGACATCGCCACGATCGCCTGCGGCAGTTCCTCGCGCCCGATGGTGTCGGCCACCGTCGAGTTCCACGCCGGCGAAAGCATCGCCGTGCAGCACCCCGAGACGCAGGTCAGGAACAGCAAGGTCCCGGCCCCGGCCAGCCCACCGATCACCAGCACGGCCAGCAGCACGCCCACCAGCGCCTGCGTGACCAGGGCCGCGATGATGAGGCGGCGCCGGTCGGTCGTATCCGCCAGCACGCCGGCCGGCAGCGAAAGCACGAACATCGGCAGGAAGACGGCCGTCTGCACCAGCGCGGCGAGAAACGAGGAGCCGGTGAGCTCCACCATCAGCCAGGCCGCCGCCATGGTCTGCATGGCATTGCCGATGAAGTAGATGGCACCGCCCCCCCACAGCCCGCGAAACGGCACATGCCGCAGCGGGCTCCAGATGGAATTGGACAAACTCATTGTGCGGTGATTATTGTTCAGCACCCCATCTGTGCGGCCAGATCCAGGATGTCGCGTGCGTGCAGGGTGTTGCCCGCCTGTGGCGACACATCCTTGGGCTGGCCCGGCCCGAACTCCAGCGGACGTTCGATGTACGCCGTCTGCAGCCCGCAAGCGCGCGCGGCCGCGAGATCTTCATGGTGCGCTGCCGCCAGCATGACTTCGTGCGGCGCCAGGTCGAACACCTGGGCCACGCCCAGATAGGTTTTCGGGTCGGGCTTGTAGGCGTGAAACACTTCGGCCGAGAGAATGCAGTCCCAGGGCAGGCCGGCACTCTTCGCCATGTTCGTCAAGAGGCCGATGTTGCCGTTGGACAAAGTGCAGATGGTGTAGCGGGCTTTCAGCCGCGTCAGGCCGGCCACCGTATCGGGCCAGGCGCCAAGCCGGTGCCAGACCTTGTTGAGCGCACGCTTTTGCGCTTCATCCAAGTGGGTGATGCCGAACTTCTGCAGGATGTCGTCAAGGATCAGGCGATGCAGGTCGTCGATCAGCGTCCAGCCCAGTTCGCCGGACATCACGCGGCGCATGGCCGGCACATAGCCGGCGCGCCAGGCCAGCGCGAACGCGGCGCCGTCCACCGGCAGCCCCAGGCGCGCAACCTCGTCGGCCACGCCCTGGTGCCAGTTGACGACGGTGCCGAAGACGTCGAATGCGATGACTTTGACGCTGGCGGAGATGGAATGCGCCATGGGTATCAGCGCCGCAGTGCCGCGGCTTCGCGCGCCAGCACCTCGATGCGGGCCCAGTCGCCCTGGCGCATCGCATCGGCCGGCACCAGCCATGACCCGCCCACGCAGGCCACGTTGGGCAGCGCAAGAAAGTCGGGCGCGTTTTGCGGCGTCACGCCGCCTGTGGGGCAAAACCGCACATCGCCAAACGGACCGCCAAAGGCTTTCAGCATCGGCATGCCGCCGGCTTGCATGGCCGGGAAGAACTTGAGTTCGGTGTAGCCGTCTTCCTGGGCCAGCATGACCTCGCTGCCGGTGGCCACGCCAGGCAGCAGCGGCAGGCCCAGTTCGTGGCAGGCCTTGCCGACCGCGTGCGTATAGCCGGGGCTGACCGCAAAGCGCGCGCCGGCCAGTATCGACGCCTGTGCATCGGCCGCACTGCGCACGGTACCGGCACCCACCACCGCTTCGGGCACTTCCTTGGCGATCAGCTCGATGCAGGCCAGCGCCACCGGCGTGCGCAAGGTCACTTCCAGCATGCGGATGCCGCCGGCCACCAGCGCGCGCGCAAGCGGCACGGCGTGCGCCAGGTCGGTCAGCACGATCACCGGGATCACCGGCGCATCGAGCATCACCTCCAGCGCGGTCAGCGGCTCACGGTCAGGCGTTTCATTTTCGATTTCTACAGCCATGTGCAGGCTCCTTCCTCGGCAGCCAGCGCATTGTGGCGCATGCCTGCAAACAACTCACGACCTAGCCCCAAGCCATTGGCCTCTATCAGCGCGGCGGGCATGGCCACCGTGGGGCGCGCATCCCACTCCTGGGCCGGCACCAGCGCCTGCAGCGTTCCGGCGCTGGCGTCGAGGCGGACCAGGTCACCGTCCCGCAGCTTCGCCAACGGGCCGCCGGCCGATGCTTCCGGCGAGACATGGATGGCCGCCGGCACCTTGCCCGAGGCGCCGCTCATGCGGCCGTCGGTCACCAGCGCCACCTTGTAGCCCCTGCCCTGCAGCACGGCCAGCGGCGGTGTGAGCTTGTGCAGCTCCGGCATGCCGTTGGCCTTCGGGCCTTGCCAGCGCACCACGCAGACCACGTCGCGCTCGAGTTCGCCGGCTTCGAAGTCTGCATGCAAGGCCTCCTGCGAGTCGAACACGCGCGCTGGCGCCTCGATGATGTGGCGGTCATCCGGCACGGCCGACACCTTGATCACCGAACGGCCCAGGTTGCCTTGCAGCAGCTTGAGCCCGCCGGTGGCGCTGAACGGCTGGGCCGCGGGCCGCAGCACGCTGTCGTCCTTGCTGGCGCCGATCTCGGCCCAGGCCAGCGTGCCGTCCTGCCCGTGCGGAATCCGGGTGTATTCGCGCAGGCCGCCGGGCCGCGTCGTCAAGACATCCTCGTGCATCAGGCCGGCGTCCAGCAGCTCGCGGATGATGAAGCCCGGGCCGCCTGCCGCCTGGAACTGATTCACATCGGCGCTGCCGTTCGGGTAGACGCGCGCCAATAGCGGCACCACCTCGGACAAGGCGGAGAAATCATCCCAGTCGATCGCGATGCCAGCCGCGCGCGCCACCGCCACCCAGTGGATCAAGTGGTTGGTCGAGCCGCCGGTGGCCAGCAGCGCAGTCATCGCATTCACGATGGCGCGCTCATCGACGATGCGGCCGATCGGCGCGAAGTGGTTGTCCTTGGCGTCCTTGAGAATGCCCAGCACGGTGCGCGCCGCCTCGCGCGTGAGCTCCGCGCGCAGTTCGTTGCCGGGGTTCACGAAGGCCGTTCCCGGCACATGCAGGCCCATGGCTTCGAGCAGCATCTGGTTGCTGTTGGCCGTGCCGTAGAAGGTGCAGGTGCCCTGGCCGTGGTAGGCCTTGGATTCCGCTTCCAGGAGCTCGGCGCGGCCGACCAGCCCCTGCGCCGCCTGCTCGCGCACCTTGGCCTTGGCGCTGTTGGAAAGCCCCGAGGTCATCGGCCCAGCCGGCACGAACACGGTGGGCAGGTGGCCGAAGTGCAGCGCGCCGATCAGCAAGCCCGGCACGATCTTGTCGCAGACGCCGAGCATCAGCGCGGCGTCGAACACATCGTGGCTCAGCGATACGGCTGTGGCCATGGCGATCACGTCGCGGCTGAACAGGGAAAGCTCCATGCCGGGCGTGCCCTGCGTCACGCCGTCGCACATGGCCGGCACGCCGCCGGCCACCTGCGCCGTGGCGCCATGCCTGCGCGCTTCTTCCTTGATCAGCTCGGGGTAATGCGCCAGCGGCGCATGGGCCGACAGCATGTCGTTGTACGCGGTGACGATGCCGATGTTGGGTGCGCGCTGCGCAACCACCTTGAGCTTGTCATTGGCCGGCATGCCGGCAAAGGCGTGCGCCACATTGGCGCAGCCCATGCGGTCGGCGCCGGGCTTGCGGCCGGCGGCCGCATCCAGGCGCTGCAGGTAGGCTTGGCGCGTGGCAGCGCTGCGCGCGCGGATGCGCTCGGTCACTTCCGTGAGGGTGGCGTGGGGTTTCATGGGAGTTGGTAACTAAATTACAAACCGCATCCTACCCCGGAACGCGTGCTTCGGACGCTTCGCGCGGTTACGGTCCGGTTACTAACTTTCATGCCCGCCTACTCGAACTGCTTTGTGTGCGCCAGGCGCCACGGTTTCATCCGAGAGAAAGCACGGGTTACTGCGCCGCTGCGGAGGTGCTTGTACAGTCCGTACCGATGACCCTTGCCGCGACGCCAGTGACGCCCCTGCGCGACCCCGCCCCGATGTTGGAGCAGGCACTGCGCGAATGGGGCGGCCACAGCGATCTTTGGATCTTTGGCTACGCCTCGCTGATCTGGCGGCCGGATTTCGAGTTTGCCGAGCAGCGCCTGGCCCATGTGCACGGCTGGCACCGCGCGCTCAAGATGTGGAGCCGCATCAACCGCGGCACACCGGAGTGCCCGGGCCTGGTGTTCGCGCTCCTGTCGGGCGGCAGCTGCCAGGGCGTGGTGTTCCGCATTCCGCGGCGCGACGGCCACGAGGTGCTGGCCACCTTGTGGCAACGCGAGATGGTCACAGCCGTCTATGACCCGCGCTGGCTGCACTGCCGCACGCCGGAGGGAACGGTGCAGGCCCTGGCGTTCACCTTGTCGCGCGCAAGCCCGAGCTACACCGGCGAACTCAGCGATGCGCAATACCGGCAGATCTTCTCGGACTCGTGCGGCAAATACGGCACGACGCTGGACTACGCGCAGCAGACGCTGCACAGCCTGCACCGCCACGGCATCGACGATGCCGCGCTGCAACAGCTGCTGCAACATGCTGGCTGAAGCACGCGCTGGGCTGGACGCGGCATAAGATCGGGTGAGGCTGCGGTTCGTGCCGGCAAGCCCACCGAAACCCAACAACCAAGGAAACAAATCATGGCGCAACGCCCTTTTCATCTCGCCGGCCTCGTGGCCGCCGCTCCGCTGGCCGCCCTACTTGCCGGGTGTGGCAGCATGCCCAGCATGTCCAGCGGACCCAGCGCCCAGGCGCAACTCATGCAGACCACCGGCAACAGCGCCAGCGGCATGGTGAAGTTCAGCCAGTCCGGCGACAAGGTGCTGGTCAGCGGCGAGGTGCGCGGCCTGAAGCCCAACGCCGAGCATGGCTTTCACGTGCATGAGAAGGGCGACTGCTCCAGCGGCGACGGCATGAGCACCGGCGGCCACTTCAACCCCGGCGGCAGCGCGCACGGCCAGCACAGCCATGGCACCCACCACGCAGGCGACCTGCCCAGCCTGAAGGCCGATGCCTACGGTGTGGCGAAATTCAGCTTCGAATCAAAAACCATTGCGGTCGGCAGCGGCAGCAACGACATCGTCGGCAAGGGCCTCATCGTGCACCGCGACCCGGACGACTACAAGACCCAACCGACCGGCAACGCGGGCCCGCGCATGGCCTGCGCGGTGATCACGCGGGTTTGAAGCTTCTGCCAATCAGGGTTGGCCGTCCTCGCCGATGTTGCGGCGGCCATGGGACGGCAACTGCTGCCAGCGCCGGTAGTCAATCCAGTCGAGGCCGGGTTGCCGGCCTTCCCCGAGCGCCAGCGCCACGAGGTCCGGCGCGATCGCCAGGCCGTTCAGACCGTTTGCAAAGAACACCAGGCCGCGCCGCTGCGTGCGCGACACCACGGCAAAGGCCTTGCTGTTGCCGTTGTCGCCCCAGTGCCAAAACGCCTCGTCGCCGCCGCGCTGCTGCAGCCCCCAGCCCAGTCCCCAGGAGACCTCGTCTGAAAGCGGTGTGGCGCGCCGGCCGATGCTGCTTGTGGACGGCCCCACGCGGACCTGGCTGCGCAGCATCTGTGCGGCCGTCTCCGGCTTCAAGCGTTCGCCGTTCAGCACGGCGATGAGGAATCGCGCGAAATCGGGCGCCGTGGTGCTCAGGCTGGAGGCCGGGTTGGCCGCGCCAAAGCGCCGCTGCCCTTGCGACTCGCCGCGCGCGTCATGTCCGAACGCCTTGCGCTGCGCATGGCTGTCCTGCCAGAGAAAGCTGCTGTGCGTCATGCCCAGCGGATCGAACACCAGTCGCTTCACCGTACGCTCGGTGCTTTCCCCGGTCAGACGCTCCACCACGCGCGCGAGATAGACAAAGCCTTCCCCCGAATAGCTGAAGCGCTCGCCAGGCGTGAAATGAATCGCCAGGGGCGCGCCCGCCGCCCGCCAGTTCGGAAAGCCCGTGCGATGGCTCAGCACATGGCGCGCAGTGATCTGCGCAAGGCGCGAATCGTCTCCCACGTCGTAGCCGCCCGGAAGGTAGTGCGCGAGCGGCGTGTCCAGCCCGAGCAGGCCGGCGTCCACGAGTTGCAGCACCGCATGGGCGAACACCGGTTTGCTGAGCGAGGCGGCCTCGAATACGGTCTCCTGCGCCACCGGTTCCCGCGTGCGCGAATCCGCCAGGCCGAACGTGCCCTGCCAGGCCAGCCCGGCATCGGTGACCAGGGCCATGGCCAGCCCCGGCACCCGGGCGCTGGCCATGAGCGCCGGCGTTTGGCGCTGCAGGCGCTCGGCCGCCTCCTCCAACGAAGGTGGCGCGCCCATTGCCGCGGTGGACGCGGCAAGACCGTTGAAGACCAAGGTGGCGGCGATGGTGAGCTGGCGCATCCGATGAACTCCTGCAAGCGATGGCCCCAAGCGTAGCGCAAGCGGCCCGCCGAAGACTGCCGCTAGGCGGTGTGTGCAACGGCGCTGATCTCGATCAGTTGCACAGGGGACGCCAGGTATGTCACGCCGATGAGGGAACCGGCCGGCCGATGGTCGCCCACGTAGTCCTTGAACAGGCGGACGACTGGCTCGAAATGCTCTTGCGCGTGGGTCAGGTAGATCGTCACATCAGCGAGGTTCGACCGCGTGGCACCAAATCCCGCCAGCACGCGATCGAGATTCGCCAGCGTCTGCCGGGTCTGCGCCTCGACATCGCCCTCGCCGATGAAAGTGCCCTGCATGTCGTGGGAAAATTGCCCCGAAATGTAGATGGTGCCGTCGACGCTGTAGCCTTGGCTGATGCCGTGAGCGCCGTCCCATGGGACGCCGTGGCTGTAGGTGGTGGCCTTTTGTTTCATGTTCGTTCCTTCGCTGTTGGTGGTTCCCGCCGAACATCGGCGACGTGTTGAAAACGTGTTGAGAACTTTAGCCAGCCGATTGACGAACGGATGTCTACACAGACGCGAAGAACTTTCCTATGCTGCGCGCGAATTTGAACGAGATCCTCGTCTTCATGGCCGTCGTCGATGGAGCAAGCTTCATCGCCGGAGGGCAGGCCATGGGCCTGACCAGGTCGGCGGCAGGCAAGGCCGTGAACCGCCTGGAAGACCGGCTGGGCGTACGCCTTTTGCACCGTACAACGCGGGCGCTGAGCCTTACCGACGAGGGCCGGGTCTTCTACGACCAGGGTTTGCAGATCCTCGCGGCGGTCGACGACGCTGAGGCGAGCGTGGCGGGGCGTCCCGGAACGCCACGGGGACTCCTGCGGCTCACCGTTCCCGATGCCTTCGGGCGGCTCGTGGTTCTGCCGCTGCTGCGCAAATATCTTGAGGCCTGGCCCGACGTCCAGGTCGAGGTGAGCTTCACCGACCGCCAGGCCGACATCGTCGAGGAAGGCTTCGACCTGGCGGTGCGGATCGGAGAAGCGCCCCCGGACACGCGGCTGGTCTCCCGGGTGGTCGCCAAGTACAAGGCCGTGCTGTGTGCCTCGCCGTCCTACCTTGCCAGGCGCGGCGAACCAGCGAACGTCGACGAACTCGCTGGCCACGACTGCTTGATCTTCAGCAGCCGCAATCGACGGCAGAGCTGGCGCTTCCTCGGCGACGATGGCGTCTGGGTCAAGGCCCAGGGTCGAAGCCGTTTGCGGCTGGACAGCGGAGAAGCCATTCGGGACGCTGCCGTCGCAGGCCTGGGCATTGCGTTTCTTCCGGACTTCCTGGTTGCCGGGGACCTGGCTGCCGGCCGCCTCCAGCAGGTGCTACCCAGGCTTGAGGCTGGGGACGTGAAGATCGTGGCGATCTACCCGACCCGACGCCATCTGGAGCCCCGTGTCAGGCGCTTCATCGATCTCATGGCCGAAGAGATTGGGACCTGATGATGAGTAGCCGCTCGGCCTGTGCAAGGTCCTGCAGGGTATCGATGTCGGTCACGGTGCCGATGTCGTCGACCGCGACTTCGATGGCCGCGTGTGCCTTCACCACCGGCGCCGCCCCCTGATTGCCGCTCAAGGCGAGCAAGGCCGGGCCGCACAGCGCTGAGAACCCGACGGGATGCCCGCGCTGGCCCGCATGCACGGGCACGGCCACCGCGTGCGATCGCAAGGCGTCGGCAATCCGCAGCAAGGTAGCCGCCTGCACCAGTGGCAGATCGGCCGGCAGGATCAGCCAGCCCGATGCACCCTGCGTGGCGCGCACGGCAGCGGCAATCGAGTCGCCCATGCCCGGGTGGCCCTGGTCCTCCAGATGCCAGGCCAGGCCGCTGGCGCGCACCGCGTCCAGCGTGTGCTGCAGCACCGGCTTGCCGGCCAGCAGCGCCTGCAGTTTATGGACACTGCCGCCCGAGGCCTTGAAGCGCTCGCCGCGCCCCGAAGCCAGCACGATGACGGTAGGGGCGCCCAAGCGGAGTTCAGGCCTGCTTCAGTGCGTCCGCCGTGATCGGCAGCTTGCGCACGCGCTTGCCGGTCAGCGCGGCCACGGCGTTGGCAATGGCCGGCACCACCACGGCCGTGGCGGGTTCGCCGATGCCGCCGGGCTTTTCAGTGCTGTTGACCAGGATGATGTCGATGGCCGGCGACTCATTCATGCGCACCAGCGGAAACTGGTGGAAGTTGGTCTGCTGCACGCGGCCCTTGTCCACCGTGATCTCCTGCATCAGCGCCGCGCCCATGCCGAACACCACGCTGGACTGGATCTGCGCTTCCACCGTGTCGGGGTTGACCATGCGGCCCAGGTCGGCCGCCACCGTCACCTTGTGCACCACCACGGCGCCGTCCTTCAGGCTGATCTCGGCGACCTGGGCCATGTAGGTGTCGTAGCCTTCCATCAGCGCGATGCCACGCGCGCGGCCGGCGGGCAATGGGGTTCCCCAGCCTGCCTTGTCGGCCGCCAGCTTGAGCACATTCGCGAAGCGCGGCTGCTTGCTCAGGAGGGACATGCGGTAGGCATACGGGTCCTGGCCCGCCTCCTTGGCGAGTTCGTCGATGAAGCTCTCGTTGGCAAAGGCGTTGAGCAAATGGCTGACCGAGCGCCAATAGCCCACGCGCAGGCCGGCGTCGTGCTTGACGATGTCGTGCTTGATGGCCGCGATCTCATAGGGCGCCATCGCCGCCTCGGTCATCAGCGGGTCTTGCACCTCGCCCGGCAGGCCGAAGACACGGCCGGTGATGGACTGCGACGTCATGCGAAACGTCATGGCCGTGGGCTTGCCGTCCGCGCCCAGTGCCGCGGCCATGTTGTGCACCGCTTGCGGGCGGTAGAAGTCATGCGTCATGTCGTCCTCGCGCGACCAGACCAGCTTTACCGGCTTGTTGACCGCCTTGGAGATCTGCGCCGCCTGGATGATGAAGTCCAGGTCGATGCGGCGGCCGAACCCGCCGCCCAGGAAGGTGGTCTTCAGGGAGACGTCTTCGGCCTTGACGCCCAGCGCCTTGGCCACCGTGCCCTGCGCCGCATCCTGCCACTGCGTCGGGCCGATCAGGTGCACCTTGCCGTTGTCGTAATGCGCGGTGAAGTTCATCGGCTCCAGCGGCGAATGCGAGAGCAGCTGGCTCACGTACTCGGCGCGAACCACCTTGGCGGCAGATGCGATCGCGGCATCGGCATCGCCCACGGCCTTGTAGGGCAGTGGCTTGCCGGTCTTGGCAGCGGCGCGCAGGCCTTCGAGCATGGCCTTGTCGTTGAGGTTGGCGCCGGCCCCTTCGTCCCAGACGATGGTCACAGCCTTGCGCGCCTGGTGGGCGCGCCACCAGCTATTGGCCACCACGGCCACGCCGTCGGGAATCTGCACCACGTCAATGACGCCGGGCATGCCCTTGGCCTTGGCCGCGTCAAAGCTCTTGACCGTGCCACCGATGACCGGGCATTGCTCCAGCGCGGCATACACCATGCCGGGCAGCTTCACGTCGATGCCGAATTCGGCTGTGCCATTGACCTTGGCCGGCGTATCGAGCCTGGGCGTGCGCTTGCCGACGATGCGGAAGTTGCTCGGATCCTTGATCGGCGGATTTGCCGGAACCGGATAGGTTGCCGCCTTTGCGGCGAGCTGGCCATAGGTGGCCTTCCTGCCCTTGGGGCCGAGCACCATGCCGTTCTCGGCACGCAGTTCGCTGCGGTCCACCTTCCAGGTCTCGGACGCCGCGGTGATCAGCATTTCGCGGACCTGGGCGCCGGCGACGCGCAGCTTCTCCCAGCCGTCGCGCACCGAGGTCGAGCCGCCGGTGAGTTGCGGCCCGCCCAGCAGCGGATTGCCGTAGAGCTTGGCATTGGGCGGCGCAATCGCCACCTTGATGCGCTTGATGTCGACGTTCAGTTCCTCGGCGATCAGCATCGGCATCGAGGTGTAGACGCCCTGCCCCATCTCGGAGCGCGCCGACAGCAGCGTGATGGTGTTGTCGTCGGCAATATGAACCCAGGCATTCGGGGTGTACAACAGGCCAGCGGCCTGCGCCTCGTTGAGGCCGGGCAGCGCAACGCCGACCAGCAGGCCGCCGGAAGCGATGGCCGAGGTCTTGAGGAAATCGCGGCGCGAGGTGGAAGTGATGGTTGTGGTCATGCTCATTCTCCTCAGGCCTTGCGCATCGAAGCGGCTGCGTCCTTGATGGCTGCGCGAACCCGCGGATAGGTACCGCAGCGGCAGATGTTGCCGCTCATCGCGGCGTCGATGTCGGCGTCGCTGGGCGATTTGTTCGCCGACAGCAGCGCGGCGGCGCTCATGAGCTGGCCCGATTGGCAATAGCCGCACTGGGGCACATCGTGCTTGATCCACGCCACCTGCAGCGGATGCGTGTTGTTGCGCGAGAGGCTTTCCACCGTCGCAACCTTGGCGCCCGATACGGAAGACAGCGGCGTCTGGCAGGAGCGCACCGGCTGGCCATTGACGTGGACGGTACAGGCGCCGCACAGCGCCATGCCGCAGCCGAACTTGGTGCCGGTCAGGCCCAGCTCGTCGCGAATCACCCATAGCAGCGGGGTATCGGGTTCGGCATTGGCGGTCACAGCCTTGCCATTGAGGTTGAATTTCACACTCATGAGTTGTCTCCGTTATGGGATCGTGGGGCAGCCACTGCGGTACCGGCGGCAGCGATGCACAGCCTAGCCTCGAGGCCGGAAAATTTCAAATGGTTTACCCCTATCGCCGCGCATCATTCTCAGAACGGAACAATGCGCGGGGGGGGCAAAGCTCATCCCAGCTTGAATGGCAGTTCGCGCGGCGTTTTGCCCGTCAGGCGCGCCACCGCATTGGCAAAGGCCGGCGCCAATGCCGGCAGGCCCGGCTCGCCCATGCCGGTCGGCGGCTCGGCACTGGGCACGATGTGCACCGAGAAGCCCGGCATGTCGGTGATGCGCGGCACCACGAAGTCGCCGAAATTGCCTTGCTCCACCACGCCGTCCTTCAGCGTGATGGCCGCGCCGGGCAGGCACATCGACAATCCCATCAGCGCGGCGCCCTGCACCTGCGCCTCCACGCTCAAGGGGTTGACCGCGAGATTGCAGTGCACGCCGGCCGTGACCTGGTGCAGCTTGGGCGTGCCGTCCTTGACCGACGCCTCGACCACGTAGGCAATGACCGAGCTGAACGACTCATGCACGGCCACGCCCCAGGCGCGACCGGCTGCGAGCTTGCGCCTGCCATAGCCCGACTTTTCCACGGCGAGCTGCAGCGCCGCCTTGTGGCGCGGATGCTTGTCGCCCATCAGCTTCATGCGATAGGCCACCGGGTCTTGGTTGGTGGCGCGCGCGATTTCGTCGAGCAGGGTCTCCATCACGTAGGCCGTGTGCGTGGAGCCGACCGAGCGCCACCACAGTACCGGCACGTTGACCTTCGGGTGGTGCACCGACAGGCGCATCGGGATCGCGTAGGGCTCCTTCATGCCCTCGACCGCCGTGGCGTCGATCCCGTCCTTGACCATGAAGCCCTCGAACGGCGAACCGGTCACGATGGACTGGCCGACGATGACATGGTCCCAGGCGAGGATATTGCCCTGGGCATCGAAGCCGATCTCGGCACGGTGCACGTGCATGGGCCGGTAGTAGCCGCCCTTGATGTCGTCCTCGCGGCTCCACAGCACGCGCACCGGCGCATCGATGCCAGCCGTGCGCGCCGCCTTGGCCACGCTGCAGGCCTCGACCACATAGTCGCTCGTGGGAATGGCGCGCCGGCCGAAACCGCCGCCGGCCATCTGCACGTTGACCTTGATGTTCTGCGGCGCCACCCCCAGGGCCTTGGACGCCGCCATCGCATCCAGCCCGGGCATCTGCGTGCCCATCCAGAGCTCGGCCTTGTCGCCGCTCACGGCCACCGTGCAATTGAGCGGCTCCATCGGCGCGTGGGCGAGATAGGGAAAGCTGAATTCGGCGCTGATCTTCTTAGGCGCATTTGCCAGCGGCGCCATGTCGGCGTTGAAGCGGACCATGCCCGGCTTTTTCGCCAGCTCCCGGTACTGCGCCAGCAACTGCAAGGTATCGGCCTTTTCCACGCCCTCGCTGCTCCACTCCAGCTTGAGCGCATCGCGCCCTTGCTTGGCGGCCCAGTAGCCGCTGGCCACCACGGCCACGCCCTCGCCGCCCCGGTCCAGCGGCACGCGCAGCACGGCCTTCACACCGGGCACGGCCTTGGCGGCCGCGTCGTCCAGCGACTTGAGCCTGCCGGAAAACACCGGCGGATGCGCCACCACGGCCGTCAGCATGCCGGGCAGCTTGACGTCGATGCCGTAGTCCTGCATGCCGCTGGATTTGTCTTTCGCATCCAGGCGGCCTGTGGGCTTGCCGATCAGGCGGAACTGTTTCGGGTCCTTGAGCGTCACCTTCTCCGGCACGGGCAGCTGCATCGCCGCCTCGGCCAGCTCGCCATAGCCCAGCTTCTTGCCGCCGGGGCCCAGCACCCAGCCGCTTTGCGTGCGCAGGCTGGCCGCGTCCACGCCCCACTGCGCGGCAGCGGCCGACACCAGCATGGCCCGGCTGCGCGCGCCCAGCTCGCGGTACTGGGTGTAGGAGTTCTTGATCGCGTTGGAGCCGCCGGTCAGGTGCATGCCGAAGGCCGGGTCGACATAGGCCGGGCCTGCGTCGCCATGCACCGAGCGCACCTTGCTCCAGTCGGCATCAAGCTCCTCGGCCAGGATCAGCGGCAATCCGGTTTGCACGCCCTGGCCGAAATCGAGCCGGTTGATGGTCACCGTCACCGTGCCGTCCTTGGCGATGCGCACAAAGGCGCCGGGCTGTTCGGTCGGCTTCAGGCCGGCCGGCTTGCTGTCCTGCTGCGCAAGAGCCCCCAAGGGAGCCGCTCCCAGCACACCGAGCGCGAAGCCGGAGGACGTGGCCAGCTTGACGAAGCTGCGCCGCGAAAGCGCGGCA
Organism: Burkholderiaceae bacterium; assembly: GCA_035476635.1. Classification (GTDB taxonomy): domain Bacteria; phylum Pseudomonadota; class Gammaproteobacteria; order Burkholderiales; family Burkholderiaceae_C; genus DATILI01. The sequence goes on from DATILI010000086.1 coordinate 18,925, forward strand.
TCCGGCATGGCGTCGCCAGCCTCCGGCGCGCGCTGCGCCATCGCGGCAAGCCCCTTGGGCATGGAAGAGCGGATCAGTTCGTTCGATGGAAAGTGCATGTCGGCTCCCCTCAGGCGATGGAATTGGCGGCGTCTTTGATCGCCGCGCGGATGCGCACATAAGTACCGCAGCGGCAGATGTTGCCGGCCATGGCGGCGTCGATGTCGGCATCGCTGGGCCGCCGCTTGTTCTTGAGCAGGGCCGTTGCACTCATGATCTGGCCGCTTTGGCAATACCCGCACTGCGCCACGTCGTGCTTGACCCAGGCGGTTTGCACCGCCTTGCCGACTTTGTCAGCGGCCACCGCTTCGATAGTGGTGATCTTCTGGCCGGCAGCCGCGGAGATCGGCGTCACGCAGGAGCGGATCGGCGAGCCATTCAAATGCACGGTGCAGGCACCGCACAGGGCCTGGCCGCAGCCGAACTTGGTGCCCGTCATGCCCAGCGTATCGCGCAAGGCCCAGAGAATGGGCGTGGAAGGGTCGGCATCGACCGTAGTCGGTTTGCCATTGAGAGTGATGTTGATGGCCATGGGGCGGCTCCTTGTATGGGATGCGTGTTTTTCGCCCGTGCTTTGTACTCCATTTTCGAGCGGGCTGCAGGCGCCCCGCATTCCTACAATAGCGGCCATGAACATCGCCGATCTCCGCAAGAGCTACGAACGCGCCGAACTCAACGAGGAGGCGTCGCATGCCGATCCGCTGCAGCAGTTCGACCAATGGCTCAACGAAGCCATCCAGGCCCAGGTGCCGGAGCCCAACGCCATGACCTTGGCCACGGTCGCCGGCAATCTGCGGCCCAGCACCCGCATCGTGCTGGTCAAGGGCTATGACGCGCGCGGCATCGTCTGGTACACCAACTATGAAAGCCGCAAGGGCCAGGAGCTGGCGGGCAACCCGTATGCGGCGCTGCAATTCCACTGGGTCGAACTGGAGCGCGTGGTGCGCATCGAAGGCGTGGTGGAAAAGGTCAGCGCCGAAGAGAGCGACGCCTATTTCCACAGCCGCCCACTGGACTCACGCATCGGCGCCTGGGCATCGCCGCAATCGCAGGTGATTTCCGGGCGCAGTGTGCTGGTGGCCAATGCCGCGCGCTACGGCGCCCAATTCCTGCTCAGGCCACCCCGCCCGCCGCATTGGGGCGGCTACCGCCTGCTGCCCGACAGCTGGCAGTTTTGGCAAGGCCGCAAGAGCCGGCTGCACGACCGGCTGCGCTATACCCCCCAACAAGCATCGCAAGCCTGGCTGCGCGAGCGCCTGGCGCCCTGAAAACGGCGCCTCAAGACGGTGCGGCCGTTGCCGTTCACTCCGGACTTGTCGCCGTTCGTCCCCCGGCCCCGGCAGAATTCACAAAACACCGCAGCGAAGGCTGCGCATCCGCGGGAACTCGCTTATAACTAGGTTTGGCGCTGCTACCCCGCGTGCTGAAAGTTGGCGTGTCTCACTGCAGGAATGGCCTGGATGACGCATTGCCCGGCTGCGAGGACTGGTTCCAACGGTGGGGCATGGGAGTGTAAATACAAGGGAGTAGTTGCGTGTCGGCAACACTGAAGATTCTGCTGGTGGAAGACTCGGCAAATGATGCCGAATTGGCGCTGCGCGAGCTCAAGCGCGCGGGGCTGAGCTGTACCGGCCTGCGGGTGGACACGGAGCCCGAATTCGAGCGCGCGCTTGAGGATTTCAAGCCCAACGTCATCCTTTCGGATTTCAGCATGCCGCGCTTTGACGGCATGGCGGCGCTGGCCATCGCCCATGAGAAGCATCCCCAGATTCCATTCATCTTCGTCTCGGGAACCCTGGGTGAGGAGTACGCGATCCGCGCCCTGAAAAGCGGCGCTACAGACTATGTGCTCAAGAGCAATATGGTGCGGCTCCCGCCGACGGTGGAGCGGGCTTTCCTGGAGGCCAGTGCCGCCGAGGAGCAGCAGCGCATGCAGACGGCGCTGCGCCTGAGCGAGCAACGTTACAAGCTGGCCGCCTCCACCGGCGATCTATGGGACTGGACGCTTTCCACCGGCCAGGCCTACATATCGCACCTGTGGAAGGAGCGGCTCGGCTACGAAGACCATGAGGTGCCCAACACGTCCGAGTCCTGGATCTCGCTGCTGCACCCGGAAGACCGTGAAACGGTGCTGGACGCCGTTCGCGCGCACATCACGAAAAAAACACCCTGCGACGTGGAATACCGCGCGCGTACCAAGCAGGGCGAATACCGCTGGCTGCACTCCAAAGGCCAGGCGACCTGGGACGAGAACGGCGTCGCGACCTATATGGCGGGCACGGTCGCCGACATCACCGAGCGCAAGCAGGCCGAGATCAAGGTCCGGCGGCTGAACCGGGTGTATGCGGTGCTCAGCGGCATCAATGGCCTGACGGTGCGCGTGCGCAATCCGGATGAGCTATTTCGCGAAGCCTGCCGCATCGCGGTAGAAGCCGGCCAGTTCCGGCTGGCCTGGATCGGCCTGGGGGACCGGGAGGCCATGGCGGTGCGGCCGGTGGCCTGGCATGGCCTCGGCCAGGACTATGTCGGCTTGATGCCGCTGGGCCTGGACCGCAACGACCCGGCCAGCTACGGGCTCACGGGCAAAGCCTATAACAGAGGTGTTCCCGTCATCATCCAAGACATGCAGACCGACCCGCGGATCCTGCTCCAGGAACAAGGCCGGGCGCGCGGGTTTCGTTCGCTGGCGATACTCCCGCTGATCGTTTCCTCGGAGGTCGTCGGCACGTTGGCCCTGTATGCCGGGGAACCCGGATTCTTCGACGCCGAGGAAGTGAAACTGCTGGTCGAGCTGGCCAGCGACGTCGCGTTCGCACTGGACTACATCGACAAGGCCGACAAACTCAGCCAGCTTGCCTATTTCGACTCCCTGACCGGCCTGCCCAACCGGCGCTTGCTGATGGACCGGCTGCGGCGCGCGCAGCTCAACAGCAGCCGGCAGCGCGCGCCCTTTGCGGTCCTGTTCATCGACCTGGACGATTTCAAGCAGGTCAATGACCTCTACGGGCACGACACCGGCGACAAGCTGCTGGCGGAAGTGGCGCAGCGCCTGCAGGCGTCGGTCCGGCAAAACGACACCGTTGCCCGCTTGGGCGGCGACGAGTTCGTGGTGATCCTGGAAGACCTTGGCGCGACCGAAGAAGTCGCGGCCGCCAACGTTCAGGCGGTCGCCGAGAAAATTCTCGACCTGCTGTCCCAGGAATACGTGCTGGGCACACAGAGCCATAGCTGCTCGGCCAGCGTGGGCATCGAACTATTGAACGGCAGCGACCACAGCGTCGAGCAGATCCTGAAGAACGCAGATGCGGCAATGTACCGGGTGAAGCGGTCGCGCAGGGGCGATGCATGTGTTGGCAGGCTCTAGCTCATACCTTCTCGACAACCGGCCGCCCCGCCGCCACGGAAAACTTCGCCAGCGTCTCAATCCGCGCATCACTGCGCGTCACGTCGTCCACCACCCGAAGCGTGGTCGTCATCTGGCTGGGAGTCAGTTCCACCACGCCATAGCCCTTGCGTTGCGCATCGGCAAACACAAAATGCGGGTTCTCGGCCAGCCGCTCGGCCGTCTTCGCGTTGCCGCCGGAGCGCGACGTCACGCTGGTGCCGCAGAACTCCACGGCCAGCGCCGGACTTGAGGGTTTGCCGTAATCCGCAAGCACATGGCCGACCCAGTTTTCATGCACGTCGCCGCCCAGCAGCACGGGGTTGGCAACGCGGTGCTTCTGCAGTGCCGCAGTCACGCGTTCGCGCGCGGCCGGATAGCCGTCCCAGCCATCGTTCCAGAGCATTGAACCCGGGCCTGGCCGGTTGTCGCGCCGGGCAAACAGGCTTTGCTGGCCGATCACGTTCCAGCCGCCGGAACCGTTTGCCAGCGCATTCCCCAACCACTGCTCCTGCACCGGGCCCAGCAAGCTGCGCCTGGGGTCCGTCCACGCGCTGCAAGCGTCCGGATCGACGATGCCTGATCCCAATTTGCCATCGCGCGTGCAGGCCTGCGCGTCACGGTACTGGCGGTCGTCCAGCAAATACAGCGTGGCGAGCCGGCCATGGGGCA
>DATILI010000087.1:0-24481 GCA_035476635.1 Burkholderiaceae bacterium
CCCGCCTGCTCGTCGTCCGTGATGGTCTGGTTGGTCGCGTCAAAGTCGTCCACCAGATGGGAAAAGCGCGCGCTGGTGAGTTTGAGATCGCGCATCTTGTCCCGGAAATGCGGGAATTCGTGGACCAGGTCGTGATTCAGCAGGTTCATGCATGCTCCTTCCGTAGGCACCGTCGGCGCAGTGTATGCCAGCGGCGCAGACCGCGCAAAGCGTTGGCGCTACAGTGGCATCCATGTTTTCCCCAATTCTTTTTACCGGAGATGAACCATGACCCGTGAAGTTGTCGTAGTCAGCGGCGTGCGCACCGCCATTGGAACCTTTGGCGGCAGCCTGAAGGATGTACCTCCCACCGAGCTGGGCGCGCTGGTGGTGCGCGAGTCGCTGGCGCGCGCCGGCGTGGCCGGCACCGAGGTCGGGCATGTGGTGTTCGGCCACGTGGTCAATACCGAGCCCAGGGACATGTACCTGTCCCGCGTGGCCGCGATCAACGGCGGCTGCGCCGAAGGCACGCCGGCCTTCAACGTCAACCGCCTGTGCGGCTCGGGGTTGCAGGCCATTGTGTCGGCGGCCCAGGCCATCCAGCTGGGCGACTGCGACATCGCCATCGGTGGCGGCGCCGAGAACATGAGCCGTGCGCCCTACGCCAGCCTGGCCACGCGCTTCGGCGCGCGCATGGGCGACAGCAAGATGGTGGACATGATGATGGGCGCACTGCACGACCCGTTCCACACCATCCACATGGGCGTGACGGCCGAGAACATTGCCACCAAATGGGGCATCAGCCGTGAAGAGCAGGACAAGCTCGCCGTGGAAAGCCACAACCGCGCCGAGCGCGCCACGGTGGCTGGCTATTTCAAAGACCAGATCGTGCCGGTCATGCTCAAGAGCAAAAAAGGCGAAACCGCCTGGGCCACGGACGAACATTTCCGTCCCGGCGCAACGATGGACGACATGGCCAAACTCAAGCCGGTGTTCGCCAAGGAAAACGGCACGGTGACAGCGGGAAATGCCTCGGGGATCAACGACGCCGCCGGCGCCGTGGTGCTGATGGACGCTGCCACCGCCAAGGCGCGCGGCGCCAGGCCGCTGGCCCGCCTGGTGGCCTACGCCCACGCCGGGGTGGACCCGAAATACATGGGCATCGGCCCGGTGCCGGCAACGCAGAAGGCGTTGCAAAAAGCCGGCTTGAGTGTGAATGACCTGGACGTGATCGAGGCCAACGAGGCGTTTGCCGCGCAAGCCTGCGCCGTCACACGCGACCTGGGCCTGGACCCGGCCAAGGTCAACCCGAACGGCTCGGGCATCTCGCTGGGCCACCCGATCGGCGCAACCGGTGCGCTGATCACCGTGAAAGCCCTGTACGAACTGCAGCGCATCGGCGGCCGCTACGCGCTGGTCACCATGTGCATCGGCGGTGGCCAGGGCATCGCGGCGATCTTCGAGCGCATTTAGGATTCGGCGCGATCAACACCAGTGCACCCGCGGAACCGGTTGCCGGGCCGCTGGGTGCGCCCCCTTGAGGGGGAGGAGCGAAGCGACTCGGGGGTGGGCCTATTCAGCCCCGCACCACCAGCACCGGCACCGGCGAGCGCCCCAGCACGCGCAGGGTCACGCTGCCCAGCAAAAGCTTCTCCAGGCCATGGCGACCATGCGAGCCCATGACGATGAGATCCGCCCCCAGGGACTTGACCGCGCCGAGGATTCCTTCGTGGATCACGTGCTCCTCGATCACCCTGCGCTCGGCCGTCACGCCCAACTCCTGCAATGCCGCCTGCGCCTTGCCCAAGGCGGCATTGGCGTTGGCGGTTGCAGCCGCCAGGTATTCGACCTGGCCGAACACATAGTCGCCGCCCAGGCCGGTGAAGGGGTAGTTGTCGACCACGCTGACCAGGGTGACCGCGCTGCCGAAAGCCTTGGACAAGCCTGCCGCTTTGTCCACCGCCAGCATGGCCGTGGGGGAACCGTCCACGGGAACAAGAAGGTGCTTGAACATGAGGAGCCTCGCTTTCTTGGTGGCAGTTGGTAATGTCAACTGTATTCCCATCAAATTACGAGTTCAAGCGACCAGAGGTTGTAAGACAACATGCCGCGCCGCTGTCGGCACCCCGCTGCAAGCAGGCTCAAACGCCCTGAAAACCACCGGCGCGGTAGGTCAGTACCAAGGTGTCGCGGTAGGCCGCGGGGGCCAGCGGCTGGATCGGCGTCGACTCGTGGACCACGCGCGCGTCGTCCAATAGCAGCATCGTCCAGGGCGCCGTCATGGTGAAGCGTTGGCCATTCGGGCCATCGGCCTCGAACACGCGCGTTTCACCGCCCTTCACGGCCTCGCGCCCAACCAGCAGCACGGCGACAAAATCAACACCGTCGCGGTGCGCGCCTTCGGGCGTAGGCCGGCCGATGCCGTCGGTGGTGTCGATGCGGAACTGGTGCGCTTCCACATACCAGGGCTGCTCGCCCTTCAAGGCACTGCAAAGCTGCCCCAAGGTCACCAACAGTTGGTGCCAGGCCGGCGCCGACGCGGATTGCGCCAGCATCGGTTCAAACCAGCGCTGCATGCCGCCATGCAAGGCGTTGTATTCCACCGGCTGCCAGTGCGCCCGGTGCGCGGCTTGCGTGAGCTGGCCCGCATCGACGACGAAGCAGGAGTGCCGCCGCCGCCGGTAGCGGCCGCCATCCTTGAGGTAGGCGTCCGGCGGCAGCGCATCCCAGTCGGGGCGCAAGTTATCCAGGGCGCTCAGGGGGCACGCCACAAGCTCGCTCAAGCCTTGCGGGCTGAGCACCGCATAGCCCTGCTCCCGCAGAAGGGGGACCAACTGGCTGGGCGGGACGAATGGAGGCGAAAGCGTGGTCATGCCTGGACCTTTACACCCTTCCAGAAGGCCACGCGCCCACGCACCATCTCGGCCTCGGGCTTGGGATCGGCGTAGTACCAGACGGCATCGGTATTCATCTCGCCTTGGACCACCAGCGAGTAGTAGCTTGCCTGGCCCTTCCAGTGGCAACTGCTCTTGTGGTTGCTGAAGCTGATGTAGTCGCGGTTCAGCGTGCTTTCGGGGAAGTAGTGGTTGCCTTCGACCACCACGGTGTCGTCGCTTTGCGCAATCACTGCACCGTTCCAGAGAGCTTTCATGCTTGTGTTCCTGTGTCCAGTTTTTTGGGGCGCTGACGCGCGCTTGGCAGATTGTAGGCAGGGCTTCGAAAGTTTCCTGCGAGAAGCGGACAGCGAGCGGCGACTCCTGCCAGAAGCGGATAGCTGCCTGCGGACGATGCCCGAATAATGAATTAAGCAACTACTACATGGAGGCCTTTTCAATGTTCTCAAAACAAACGCCGCGCCTGAACCGCCGGCGCGAGCGCGCCGCGGCGGTTTGCCTGTTGCCGCTGGCGCTGTGCAGCATCGATGCCAACGCCGGGCGCGCCAACGCCGCTGGCTTCAGCGAGTCCGCCAACGCATCGGTGAACTACACGGCGACGCCGCACACCGCGGTACTCAAGTGCTCGGCGATGGCCAAGACTACCGCTGGCGGCGTGGTCCTGAGCGCGCAGCTGGTCGCCGCTGCAGCCGGTGTGCCGGAACACTGCCGCATCAGCGGCACGATTCCAGCGGAGATCGGCTTTGAGATCAACCTGCCGACGCAATGGAACGGCCGCTTGTGGATGTATGGCAACGGCGGCTTTGCAGGCGAGGACGCCAACGCGACCAACGAAGCCGGCTCGCGCGCCGCCGGCCTATCCAAAGGCTTTGCCACCACGCGCACGGACACGGGTCATCTGGCTGCCAAGGAGCCGCTGGCCAGCTTCGGCTACAACCGGCTGGACAAGATCATCGACCATGGCTACCGCGCGGTGCACGAGACGATCACGCTGACCAAGACCCTGGTCAACGAGTACTACGCCCGCAAGCCCAGCTACTCCTATTGGGACGGCTGCTCCACCGGCGGCCGCGAGGGGATGATGTCGGCTTCCAAGTACCCGGAAGATTTCGACGGCATCCTGGCCGGCGCACCGACCTTGCGCTGGAGCGACGTGATGATGAAGGGCCTGGCGAACCAGCAGGCCCTCAACGCGGCGCCAACGCTGACGCTGGCCAAGCTGGGCACCGTATTCAAGGCGGTTCTGGCTAAGTGCGATGCGAAGGACGGCGTCAAGGACGGCCTCATCAGCAACCCGCCGGCCTGCGATTTCGACCCGAAGCAAGACCTGCCGAAGTGCACCGGCGCAGTCAGCGACAGCTGCTTTACCGATGCCGAAACCACGGCGCTGCAAAAGCTGCGGGACGGGCCGAAGATCAAGGGCCAGAACTACTTTCCGCAGTACTACGACACCCTGGATGAGAGCGCGGCGGTGCCGTGGATCGTCTGGCCGAACGGCCCTTCGCCGACCGCGCTGACGCTGTTCGGCGAGTCCTACATGAAGTACTTCGCCTTCGAGAAGCAGGACCCCAACTACGACTGGAACACCTCCTTCAACTTCGACACCGACCCGGACCGCATGGGCCGCATCAATTCCATCCTGAATCCGCAGCCCGAGCTGGCGGCGTTCAAGGCGCGCAACGGCAAGATCCTGTCCTACTGGGGTTGGGCCGACGCCGCGTTGAACCCCATCATGGGCACGGACTACTACAGCGCAGTGTCCGACAAGCTCGGCCTGGCGCCAACACGTTCGTTCTACCGCATGTTCATGGTGCCCGGCGTTGCGCATTGCAGCGGCGGTTATGGCCCGAGCCAGATCGACGGCATGTCGCCGCTCATTGATTGGGTCGAGGCCGGCAAGGTGCCCGAGCGCTTGAGCGCCAAGCTGGTGACTTCAGGCGTCACCAAATACAACCGCGCCTACTGCGCCTACCCGCAAGCGACCGTGCACACCGGTGGCGACACCGAGAACCCGGCGAACTGGCGCTGCGAAGAGCCGGCACCCGAAGCCTCTGGCGGCGGCTGCACGGTGGGTACCGGCGTGGCGGATGCCGGGCTGCCGCTGCTGATGCTCGGCTCCGTGCTCGGACTGTTGCACGCGCGGCGACGCCGCAACGGCGGGCGCGACTAAGCATGCATACGCAGGAATGGGCCAGTCGGGAGCACCTCGCCGGCGACCCATTGCTGGTGGCCGCGGTTCTCGCTGCGCCACCAGTCTGGTGGTTGCTGGCACCCCTGGTCGGCACGGCAAGGTCGGGGGACCTTGCCACGGTGCTCATGGTGGTGGTGCTCTATCCCGTCCTGGAGGAGCTGAGCTTTCGTGGCTTGCTGCAAGGCTGGTTGCTGCAAAGGCTTGGCGGGCGGCACTGGAGCGCCAGCTGGCGCATCAGCCTGCCCAACCTGTTGACCTCGCTGGCCTTCGCAGCCGCGCACTTACCCACACAGCCCATTGCCTGGGCCGCCGCGACGTTGGCGCCCTCCCTGTTGTTCGGATTCCTGCGGGAGCGCTACGACAGCCTGCTGCCGCCCATGGCACTGCACATCTACTACAACGCCGGCTTGCTCCTGTTCGTGTTGTACGTTCAGTGAATCAACCGCCAGCTCGCTTCAGCGTCGCCGATGGCGACTGCCCGAAGCGCTGGCGGTAGGCCTCGGAGAAGCGCCCGAAATGCGAGAACCCGCAATCGAGCGCCACTCCCGCGACACTCGTTTCTTCATCGGGACTGCGCAGCTTCGCATTGGCCAGGTCCAGGCGCATCTCGCGCAGGCGCTGCATCGGGCTATGGCCGCGAAAGCGCTGGAAGCCGTCAAGCAAAGTGCGCACCGGCACACCCGCTGCCCCGGCAATGTCGCCCAGACGCAGCGGCTGCGCCGCATTGGCCTCCATATAGGCCTCGGCCTTGCGCACGCACGATGGCGCGATGGCGGGCCCGCGTGCAATTGCATCGCCCGGCGCCTGCCATGGCTGGCCCGCGACCAGCAGGTCGATCATCAATCGCTCCACATCGGTGGCGATCAAGGGGTTCTGCTGCACCAGGCGCAGCAGGGACGACGAACCGACCAGCAGCCGCAATTGATCCAGCCAGGGTTGCAATGCACTGGAAGTGAGGTCGAGCATCGGGTCCAGGCCAAGGTTCCAATGGCCGGTGTGCGCGTACACCGTCTGCCGGTCCAGCCGCACCACGAACTGCTCGCAGTCGCCGGAGAGGTCGACAACGAACGGCCGATCGGCCCCGCTGAGTATTCCTCGGCACTGGTCGACTTCGACCACGCGATGATCCGCTCGCGCCTGTGCCTGGCCCCTCAGGCAGAACATCAGCAAGTGGTAGTTGTCCAGCAGTCCCGCATCTACGCGCATCGGCTCACCGAACGCAATCGTCCCAAGACCGACGCCGCCGACGCGGATGAAGTCCATATGCGCGCCGCAGCCGGTCGGGCGGCCATTGGGCACCAGTGTGTGCGGCTGCATCACCCTGGAAATGCGCTCGCAGGTGTCGTCCAGGTCATGCGACTCGAACAGACGGTGCTGGCGCAAACAATGCGGATCAAGCGGTGGCGTGCGCAGTGCGGATCCGGCGTACATGGCTCGTTGCCTCAATGCCGCGGCGCCATGCCTTCGGCCCGCTGTCGCATCGGAAGTGCGAAGTGCAGGCTCGACAGGCAGACGCCGATACAGACAAGGCCCATGAACGCTCCAAACGAAGCCGGCGCCAGGACTGGCGCCGATTGCCATCAACCTTAAACATAAATAGTTTAGGGATGAAGGATCATAAATCCGCAGTGGGATGCCAGCAAGGCCCGCGGCGCGCCGCGCTGGCTCGCAGGCCCGTTTGCTGTAACAGCGGCGACACGCGCAGACCGCCATGGCCGGAACTCCGCAGTACCAGGCGCTACCGCGGCCACCACTACACTATGTTGCACTGCAGCATCATCGGTTAGAGGAGACAAATGTTCCGTGCCATCGCAGCAGATCCAAGCGCCGCCATGAGCGGCTCCCTGGCCACGCGCAGTTTGCGCAGCGTGTGGCATCCCTGCACGCAGATGAAGCGGCACGAAGCACAGCCGCCGATTGCCATCGCGCGCGCAAGCGGGCCCTGGCTGCACGACGTGGACGGCAAGCGCTACCTCGATGCCATCAGCTCCTGGTGGGTCAACCTGTTCGGCCACGGTCACCCGCACATCAAGGCCGCGCTGGCCGACCAGCTGGAGCGGCTCGACCATGTGATGCTGGCCGGCTTCACCCATCAACCAGTGGTCGAGCTGTCGGAACGGCTGGGCGCATTGACCGGCCTGGGGCATGCCTTCTATGGCAGCGACGGCGCATCGGCCACCGAGATCGCGCTCAAGATGAGCGCGCACTACTGGCGCAACAGCGGCCGGCCTGCCAAATGCCGCTTCATCGGCCTGGCCGGCGGCTATCACGGCGAAACCGTGGGCGCCCTGGCCGTGACCGACATCGCGATTTTTCGCGAAGCCTACGCGCCGCTGGTGCGCCTGGGCGCCACGGTGCCCAGCCCCGATGCACGCGGCGCCAAGGCCGGAGAAAGTGCGGCCGATGTGGCGCGGCGCAGTGCCGCGGCACTGCAAGCCTGGCTGGCTGAGCACCACGAAGAAACCGCGGCGCTGATCGTCGAGCCGCTGGTACAGTGCGCCGCCGGCATGGCCCTGCACGACGCCGAGTACCTGCGTCTGGCGCGCGCGCTGTGCGACCGCTACGCCGTACACCTGGTGGTCGACGAAATCGCCACCGGCTTCGGCCGCACCGGCACCATGTTCGCGCACCAGCAGGCCGGCATCCGGCCCGACTTCGTCTGCCTGTCCAAGGGCTTGACCGGCGGCACTTTGCCGCTGTCCGCCGTGCTCACGACCGACATGGTGTACGAAGCCTTCTACGACGACGAGGTCGCGCGTGGCTTTTTGCACTCGCATTCGTACACCGGCAATCCGCTGGCCTGCCGCGCGGCGCTGGCGACGCTGGAGATTTTCGAAGAGCAGGAAGTACTGGCACGCAACACGGCGCTGGCACGCACGCTGAGTGAAGCGTTCGCGCCACTCTGTGCGCACCCGCGTGTGCGCCATGCGCGGCAGCTCGGCATGCTATGGGCCTGGGATGTGGAGACCACCCTGCCTGACTTCGCGCACCGCTATCACCAGCAGGCGATGGCGCGCGGACTGCTGCTGCGACCGATCGGACGCACGCTCTACGCCATGCCGCCCTATGTACTGGACGCCGAAGCTGTGCAATGCCTGGCCCAGGGTGCGCTGGCCGCGCTCGAGGCGACGCTGGCGGAAGAAGAACGGCTGCCATGAGCTCCTATTTCGTTACCGGCACCGACACCGGCGTCGGCAAGACCTTGGTGTCGGCCGCGTTGCTGCACGCGCTGGCCAGGCGCTACCCGCGCGTGGCAGGCATGAAGCCGGTCGCAGCCGGCGTGGTGCGCCATGGCGACGGTTGGGCCAGCGAAGACGTGCTGGCGCTGCGTGCGGCCTCCAACTGCGCGGTGCCGCCCGAGCTGGACAACCCCGTCCTGTTGTCCGACCCCTTGTCGCCGCACATTGCAGCCGAACGGGCCGGCATGCACATCACCATCGATCACCTGGCGGCCTGCTGGCGCGAGCTGGCGCGCCGCGTCGACGCCGTCGTGGTGGAAGGCGCGGGTGGTTTTCATGTACCGCTGTCGGACCGTGCGACCGGCGCCGACCTTGCGCAGGCCCTGGGTCTGCCCGTGGTGCTGGTGGTCGGCTTGCGCCTGGGTTGCCTGAACCACGCGTTACTCACCGCCGAGGCGATCCGCGCGCGTGGCCTCACGCTGGCCGGCTGGGTCGCCAACCGCATCGACCCCACGATGCAGGCGCAGGAAGACAACATTGCTTTCCTGCAGCGCCAGCTCGGCGCACCCCTGCTGGCCGATATCGCCCACCAGGATGCGCCCGACCCTTCGCGCATTGCCATCCAGCTGCCTTGCGCATGAACGACATCAACAGCATGAATCCTGCCCCTTCCTGGATCGACGAATTTCCCGCGCGCATTGCTGCATTGGATGCAGCCCATTTGCGCCGCTTGCGCCGCGTGGTGGTGCCCGACGGCGGCGCCCGCCTGCGGGTCGACGGCGAATCGATGCTGGCTTTTTGCAGCAACGACTACCTGGGCCTGGCCGGCCAGCCGCAGCTCATCGAAGCCGCCTGTGCCGGCGCGCGTGCCTTCGGCGTGGGCGCGGGCGCATCGCCCCTGGTCAGCGGCCACAGCGCGGCCAACGCGGCGCTCGAGCACGAGCTCGCGGCCTTCACCCAGTTGCCGCGCGCCTTGTATTTCTACGCCGGCTATACGACCAACATCGGCATCGTGCCGGCCCTGGTCGGCGAAGGCGACGCCCTGTTCTCCGACGCACTGAACCATGCCTGCCTGATCGACGGCGCGCGCCTGTCGCGGGCGCGGATCCACCGGTATCCGCATGCCGACCTAAGTGCACTGGAAACCGCGCTGGCGCTAAGCCAGGCGCGCCGCAAACTCGTCATCAGCGACGCCGTGTTCAGCATGGACGGCGACATCGCCGACATTCCCGCGCTGCTGGCGCTGTGCGAACGCCACGACGCGCTGCTGCTGCTGGACGATGCCCATGGCTTCGGCGTGCTGGGGCCGCAGGGCCGCGGCTGCCTTGCAGAAGCCGGCCTCGCCGGTTCCACCGCCTCGCGCCGCGTGCTCTACATGGCCACGCTGGGCAAGGCCGCCGGTGTCGCCGGCGCATTTGTCGCCGGCGACGCTGCGCTCATCGAATGGCTGCTGCAGAAGACCCGCAGCTACACCTTTGCCACGGCCGCGCCGCCGATGCTGGCCAGCGCCCTGCGCGCAAGCCTGAAGCTGATCGAAACCGAGGGCTGGCGCCGCGACCACCTGAACCGCCTGATCGCTCGGCTGCGCAATGGCCTGCAACCTGTCTTGCGCGGCACGCCGTGGCAGCTTGGCGACTCGCGCACCGCCGTGCAGGCGCTGGTGATCGGCCCCAACGACGAAGCGCTTGCCGTGATGGAAGGCCTGCGCCAACGCGGCCTGTGGGTGCCGGCGATCCGCCCTCCCACCGTTGCCGAAGGCACGGCGCGGCTGCGCATTGCGCTGTCGGCCGCACACAGCGAAGCCGACATCGACCGCTTGATTCAGGTGCTTGCCGAATTGGCCACGAACCGCCACACGATCACACCGCCGCATCCCCTCGAACCCGTTGCCGCCTGAGCGCGGCCTTTGCCTTAAAAAAGGAGACATCCATGTCCGCTGTCGTTGAACAACCCGTCACCCTGCATCGCCCGCCACGCCGCGAAGCCTCGCCCATTGCCGAACAGCGCTGGAGCGTGGGCGATGTGGAGGCCCTCTTCGCATTGCCGTTTTCCGAGCTGCTGCACCGCGCGCAAACCGTGCACCGCGAACACTTCGACCCGACCCTGGTCGAGTTCGCCACGCTGCTGTCGGTCAAGACCGGCGGCTGCCCCGAGGACTGCGGCTACTGTCCGCAGTCGGCCAAGTTCGACACCGGCGTTGAGGCTTCCAAATTGATGGAGCCGGCCGAGGTGCTGCAGGCCGCGCAGCGCGCCAGGGAGGCGGGCGCCACGCGCTTTTGCATGGGCGCGGCCTGGCGCGCTCCGAAAGACCGCGACATCGAGAAAGTGGCCGAGCTGGTTGCAACCGTGAAGGCGCTGGGCCTGGAGACCTGCGCGACCTTGGGCATGCTTGAAGACGGCCATGCCGAGACGCTGCGCGACGCGGGCCTGGACTACTACAACCACAACCTGGACAGCGCGCCCGACTTCTACGGCGACATCATCAGCACGCGCGACTACCAGGACCGGCTCGACACCCTGGGCCGCGTGCGCAGCGCTGGGGTGAAAGTCTGCTGTGGCGGCATCGTCGGCATGGGCGAATCACGCACCCAGCGTGCCGGCCTGATCGCGCAACTGGCCAACCTCGCGCCCTACCCCGAGTCGGTGCCGATCAACCACCTGGTGCGCGTGCAAGGTACGCCGCTGGCCGACCAGGCGCCACTCGATCCGTTCGAATTCGTGCGCACGGTCGCGGTCGCCCGCATCACCATGCCGCTGGCGCGCGTGCGCCTGTCAGCCGGCCGCCAGCAGATGGGCGATGCCGTGCAGGCCCTGTGCTTCCTGGCCGGCGCCAACTCGATCTTCTACGGCGACAAGCTGCTGACCACCGGCAACCCCGACACCCAGGCCGACCTGGACCTGTTGCAGCGGTTGGGCTTGAAGCAGGGGCAGCCCATGCCCCTGAATCGGGCCGACGCGCAATGACAGCGGCTGCGGCAACGCGCAAACCGCTGACCCTGCACCGCCTGCGCGAGATGCACGCGGCCGGCGAGAAGATCGCCATGCTGACCTGCTACGACGCCACGTTCGCGCAACTGCTCGACGCTGCGGGTGTGGACTGCCTGCTGGTCGGCGATTCGCTGGGCATGGTGCTGCAGGGCCAGGCCAGCACGGTGCCGGTCACGCTGCAGGAGATGGCCTACCACACGCGCTGCGTGGCGCGTGGCAACCAGAGCGCCTGGGTCGTCGGCGACCTGCCGTTTGGCAGCTACCAGGAGAGCCCGGAGCAGGCGCTGCGCAGTGCCGCGGCATTGATGCAGGCCGGCGCGCACATGGTCAAGCTCGAAGGCGGCGGCTGGACCACCGAGACCGTGCGCTTTCTGGTGGAGCGCGGCATCCCGGTCTGCGCGCACCTGGGGCTGACCCCGCAATCGGTGCATGCGCTCGGAGGCTATCGCATCCAGGGGCGCAGCGAAGACAGCGCCGCGCAACTCCTGCAACAGGCTCACGCGCTGGCCGAGGCGGGTGCCGCCATGCTGGTACTGGAGCTGATTCCGTCAGTGCTTGCCAAGAAGGTCGCCGCGGCGTTGCCGATTCCGGTGATCGGCATTGGCGCCGGCAAGGACTGCAGCGGCCAGGTGCTGGTTCTGCACGACATGCTCCATGTCACGTCAGCCAAGCTGCCGCGCTTTGTACGCAATTTCATGGACGGCAGCGCCAATGTTCAGGACGCGGTGCGTCGTTATGTGGACGCCGTGAAGAACCAGAGCTTCCCCGATCCCGAATTGCATACCTATTAGTCCGTTGGAAAGCCCCATCATGTACATCGCCCGCACCCTCAACGACCTGCGCCAGTTTCTGGGCAGCTACCGCAAGCCGGCATTCGTGCCCACCATGGGCAACCTGCACGACGGCCACCTGTCCCTGGTACGCAAGGCCGGGCAACTGGGCGACGTGACGGTGGCCAGCATCTTCGTCAACCGCCTGCAGTTCCTGCCGCATGAGGATTTCGACACCTACCCGCGGACCTGGACCTCGGATTGCGGCAAGCTCGAGGCGGCCGGCTGCAACGTCCTGTTCGCGCCCGACGAAGGCGAGTTGTACCCCGTACCGCAAACCTACAAAGTGCATCCGCCGGCCGAACTGGCCGACCTCCTCGAAGGGCATTTCCGCCCCGGCTTCTTTGTCGGCGTCAGCACCGTGGTGATGAAGCTGTTCACATGCGTGCAGCCGCGCGTGGCCGTGTTCGGCAAGAAGGATTACCAGCAGCTCATGATCATCCGCGGCATGGTGCAGCAGTTTGCCCTGCCGATCGAGATCGTGGCCGGCGAAACGCAGCGCGCCGAGGACGGACTGGCGCTGTCGTCAAGAAACGGCTACCTGTCGCACGCCGAGCGCGCCGAGGCCGTGCAGCTTTCGCTGGCGCTCAAGACCATGGCTGCTGCGCTCAAGTCCGGCGGCAGGGACATCGCGGCCATCGAAGCCGAGGCCATGGCCACGCTGGGCCAACGCGGCTGGAAGCCCGACTACATGGTGGTGCGCCAGCGCGCGAACCTGCAAGCGCCCGCTGGCGATGCGCCGCTGGTGGTGCTGGGCGCGGCCCGGCTCGGCGACACGCGCTTGATCGACAACCTGGAAGTCTAGGCAGCAACCAGATCGCAGGGCCAGCACGGTTGCCGCTCAAATCTTAACAATGATTAGTTCAGATTGGAGTAATTGGCACTCAGTGCAAACCCTGGTTCTTTGGGAAATTTCCGTTGCACCAACTTATATCTTGACACTGTTTAGTTAAGAAATAGAATTCTCCTCAACGTAGATGCTGGAGACCACCCATGTTCCAAAACAACCTGCTCAAGGGAAAGCGCATCCTGGTGACCGGGGGTGGTTCCGGCCTGGGCCGGGAGATCAGCGCCCGCTACCTCGAGCTTGGAGCCGATCTGTTCATCTGCGGCCGCCGCAAGCCGGTGCTTGACGAAACCGCTGCCGAGTTGATGGCGCAACACGGCGGCAGCGTCAAGACTTTTGCCCTGGACATCCGCAATGCCGACGCCGTGCAGCAGATGGTGGATGCCATCTGGGCCGACGGTGGCGCGCTCGACGGCCTGGTCAACAATGCCGCCGGCAACTTCGTCAGCCGCACCCAGGATCTGTCGCCACGCGGTTTCGACGCGGTCGCCAACATCGTGCTGCACGGCACCTTCTACATGACGCAGGCAGTGGGCAAGCGCTGGATTGCGGACAAGCATCCGGGCAGCGTGGTCTCCATCGTCGTGACCTGGGTTCGCACCGGCGCGCCATTCGTCGTGCCTTCCGCAATGTCCAAGGCCGGCATCGACGTGATGACGAAATCGCTGGCGGTGGAATGGGGACCGTACGGCATCCGGCTCAATGCCATAGCGCCCGGCATCTTCCCGACGGAAGGCGCCAACAAGCGCCTGAGCCCGACCGAGGAATGGAAGGACGGCGTGGTGCGCAACCCCATGAACCGCGTCGGCCGCATGAGCGAGCTGCAGAACCTGGCGGTGTTCCTGATGGCCGACGGCGTGCAGTGGCTGACCGGCGAAACCATCGCCATCGACGGTGCCGGCCACTACCAGAACGGGGCTTCGTTCACCGACCTGGCCGAGCTCAGCGACGCGCAGTGGCAGGCCATGCGCGAAGCCATCCGGCGCAAGGACGAGCAGGACAAGTCGAGCCTGTAGATCAGCCAGCGCCTTTCTTCCAAGGAGACATCCATGAAAACAACCCGCCGCACCGCCCTCGCCCGGTTGGCTGCACTTCCAGCAGGTCTTGGTGCCGTGCTGGCCAGCCCGCAGAGTCGGGCCCAGGCCTTTGCGGACCGACCGATCCGCCTCATCGCGCCCTACGCTGCCGGCGGCTCGGCGGACACTTTGGCGCGCGCCTTGGCCGAGTTGATGCGAAAAGACCTGGGGCAAACCGTCGTCGTCGAAAACAAGCCCGGCGCCAACACCGCCGTCGGCGCGCAGTTCGTCGCAGCAGCCCCGCCGGACGGCTACACCTTGCTGCTGTGCACCGGGTCGACCGTGGTGACCAACCCCATGCTCTACCCCAAGCTGGTCTACAACCCCGAGCGTGACCTGGCGCCGGTGGCGCGCATCGCCGTCAGCCCGCTGGTGGTGGCGGTCAACCCGGCCGTTCCGGCCAACAGCCTGGCCGAGCTGGTCCGCCTGGCGCGGGCCCAGCCCGGCAAGCTCAACTACGCGTCCACCGGCACCGGCAGCGTCATCCATCTGGCCAGCTTGTTTCTTGAATCGCAAGCCGGCCTGGACATGGCGCATATCCCGTTCAATGGCAGCACGCCGGCGCTCGCAGCCACACTGGCGGGCGACGTACAGCTGTTCGTCGATGCCATCAGCAGCTCGCTGCCGCATATCAAGGCCGGCAAGCTGCGCGCCCTCGCGGTGACCACTGCCGAGCGCCTGACCGTGTTGCCTGACCTGCCCACCGTGGCGGAAAGCGGCTTCGCCGGATTCGACGTCAGCGCCTGGTACGGAATCATGGCCCCGGCCAAAACGCCGCCGGCCGTCATCGCGAGCCTGAACGCCTCCATCGGCAAGGCCTTGCTGGTCAAGAGTTTTCGCGACCAGTTCGAAGCGCAAGGCCTGGTGGTTCCCGCGCCCACCAGCGCCCCGGCCTACGCAGACTACATCCGCCGGGAGCGCGACAAGTGGGGGCCTCTCATCAAGGCCAAGAAGATCAGCCTGGACTGAGCGGCGATGCGCGTAGATCAATTCGTCGATAGCGTCGCCGCCGGCCAGGGCGCCAGCACGCTGGCGCTGCTGGCCGAGGACGGCCAGGCGCTCACCTATGCCGACCTGGCCGGCCGCGTCGCCACGGGCGCCCGGGCGCTGCAGCGCTGCGGCCTGGGTCCGGGCCAGCGCGCGGTGCTGGTGGGCGAGAACACAGTCGACATGATCGTCCTGCTGCTCGCCGCGATACGGCTTGGCGCCTGGGCCGTGCCGCTGAACGCGCGCATGTCGGCTTCCGAGATCGATGGCATCTGTGCCCATTGCGCTCCCCGCCTGGCCTACTTCTCGAACCAGTGCGCCGAGGCCATCGGCCACGCGGCGCGCCAGGGTGCCCGTGCCGTGGCGCAAGACGGGCTCATGCAGGGCCTGGTCGCACTGCGCGACGAGGGCGTGCAGGCCGACGGCAGCGACGACGGCTCCGCCCACGACGTGGCCGTGATGATCTATACCTCGGGCAGCACCGGCACGCCCAAGGGCGTGATGCTCACCCATGCCAACCTCGAATTCGTCGCCAACGCGTCCCTGGCGCAGCAAGTCCTGCTGCCCGGCGACCGCATCTTTCATGCGCTGCCCATCTCGCACTCCTTTGGCCTGATCTCCGCCCTGTTGTGCGGCCTGCGCGCGGGCGCGACGTTCCAGCTGGCGACGCGTTTTCGCGCCGACCAGCTCGCACATGCCATCCTGAACGATGGCATCACGGTGTTCCAGGGTGTTCCCGCCATGTATGCCCGGCTGTTCGACTGGTCCAGGCAGGCCGGCGTGCCGCTTGCACCCAACCGCCTGCGCATGGCCTATATCGGTGGTTCACAGATCGACGCCACGCGCAAGGCGCAGACCGAGGCCCTGCTCGGCCTGCGCCTGCATCATGGCTATGGCCTGACCGAATGCGCGCCGGCCGCGACGCGGACCATCGGCCACCCGCCGCCCACCGACGTCACGGCCGGCTGGCCGATCCCCGGTGTGCAGGTGCTGCTGCGCGATGAGGCCGGGTGCGAAGTGGCAACCGGCGCCCGCGGCGAGGTCTGCATCCGTGGCCCGAATGTGATGAAGGGCTATTTCCGCGATCCGGAGCAAACCCGGCAGGCCATCGACGCGCAAGGCTGGCTCCACACCGGCGACATCGGCGTGTTCGGCCCGGACGGCGACCTGTCGATCGTCGGGCGCGCCAAGGACATGATCATCCGCGGCGGCTTCAACGTGTACCCGGCCGAAGTCGAGAAAGCCATTGCCGCCTGGCCGGACGTGGCCCAGTGTGCCGTGGTCGGCCGCGCTGTCGCGGACGATGAGCAGGTGGTGGCCTTTGTCGAACCGCTGGAAGGCCGCGAAGTGGACGTCACGGCCCTGGGCCTGTTCCTGCGCCAGCATCTGGCGCCCTACAAGGTGCCGAGCCGGATCGTCGTGCTGCCTCAGCTGCCCGCTTCCGGTACCGGCAAGGTGCTGAAGGCGGTGCTGCGCAGCTGGATGGATTCAACTTCAAACGCAGGGCCAAGCTCCTCATGATCAACGACAAAGCCGTGGTCCACGCCCTGGAAAACCTGCTGCGCCCCCGGTCGGTGGCCATTGTGGGCGCTTCGGACAACATCCAGAAGATCGGCGGACGGCCGCTGCACTACCTGCTGAGCCACGGCTTTCAGGGCAAGCTCTTCCCGGTCAGCCAGCGTGGCGGGCCGGTGCAAGGCATCGCGTCCTACCCCAGCCTGGAGGCGCTGCCCGAAGCGCCCGACAGCGTGATCCTTTCGGTGCCGGCGGAGGCTGCACTGGCGCAGATCCAGGCCTGCGCCCGCATCGGCGCGGGCAATGTGATCCTGTTTGCTTCCGGCTTCGGCGAAATGGGCCCGGCCGGACAGCAGCAGCAGCAGGAACTGGTCGCCGCAGCGCGCGCCGGCGGGGTGCGGCTGCTCGGGCCCAACACCATTGGCCTGGCCAATTTCTCGTGCGGCGCGATTCTTTCCTTCGCTTCGATCTACCAGGACTTCGCGCCGCAGGATGGGCCGGTGGCCATCGTCTCGCAAAGCGGCGCCATCGGCGCGTCAGCCTATGCCATGCTGCGGCAGAACGGTGTGGGCGTGCGCTACGTCTGCACCACCGGCAACCAGGCTGACATCGAGGTGTGCGACTTCATGCACGCGGCGCTGGCTGATCCTGCGGTGCGCCTGCTGCTGCTGTACCTGGAAGAAGCCCGCGACAGTGCGGCGCTGGAAGCGGCATTGGCGACGGCGCGCCGCCGCGGCGTGCCGGTGCTCGTGCTGCAGGCGGCACGCAGCCAAAGCGGCGTGCAGATGGCGCACTGCCACACCGGCTCCGTCGGCACGCAAGGTCCGGCCCTGGCCGGCCTGTTCGCCCACTACGGCTGCCGCCAGGTGGCCAGCTTGCCCCAACTCACGGCGAGCGTCCCCCTGTACCTGGCGCCCGCCGTGTCCACCGTGCCCGCCAATCCCCTGCAGATCGGTATCTGCAGCAACAGCGGCGCTTCGTGCGTGATGGCAGCGGACGTCTGCGATGCGCTGGCGCTGCCATTGGCCTCGCTGGCCGGCGCCACGGTGGCCGAACTCGACGCGCTGTTGCCCGCTTTCTCGCGCAGCCGCAATCCGGTGGACCTCACGGCCATGCTGCTGGCCGATGCCAGCCTGCTGGGCCGCGCCGTCAGCATCGTGCTGCGAGACCCGGGGTGCGCCGCACTGGCCCTGAGCCTGTTGGCCGTGGCGGGCAGCGGCTACGACGTGCCACGCTTCGCCGCCGATACCATGCGCGCTATCCGGGCCAGCGGCAAGCCGGCGGTGTTCAGCTCGCCCGACCCTCGGGTGCGCAGCGCCTTCGCGGCCGAAGGCATCTCGGTGTTCGCCAGCGAGCACGAAGCCATCGCCGCGCTGAAGGAGCACCACCTTCACCGCGCGTCCATCAGCCAAACTTTCTGAGAGCCACCATGCAAGACGCTGCCATCGTCGCCTATGCGCGCACGCCCATCGGCAAAGCCTTCAAGGGCATGTTCAAGTCCACCCACGGCGCCACTCTGGGCGCGCATGCGATCCGGCACGCCATCGGGCGCGCGGGCGTTGCGCCCGACGCGGTGGACGATGTGGTCCTGGGATGCGCTTTCCCCGAGGGCGCCAACGGGTTCAACCTGGGCCGCATCAGCGCGCTGGCCGCCGGACTGCCGGACCATGTGCCCGGGGCGACCGTCAACCGCTACTGCTCTTCAGGGCTGCAGGCCATCGCCATGGCGGCGCAAGGCATACAGACCGGTCAGCTGCAAGTTGCCGTAGCCGGCGGCAGCGAGTCAGTGAGTTGCGTGCGCGAACACACCAACAAGCACATGCGCGAGGAGCCTTGGCTGCTGGCCGAGCGGCCCCAGGTCTACCTGCCCATGCTGGAGACCGCGGAGATCGTGGCCCGGCGCTACGGCATCGGCCGCGAAGAGCAGGATGAATACGCGCTGGGCAGCCAGCAGCGCTACGCGCAGGCGCGCCAGCACGGCCTGTTCGACGAGGAAATCGTTGCATTGCCGGGCGCTGCAAGCGCCGATGAAGGCGCACGCGACACCAGCCTGGATCGCCTGGCCGCGCTGGCACCGGTGCTGGCGGATGGCAGCGTGACGGCAGGCAACGCCAGCCAGCTGTCCGACGGCGCCGCGGCCTGCGTGCTGATGAACGATCAATTGCGCAGCGCGCAAGGGATCCGTCCGCTCGGCTGGTTCCGCGGCTTCGCGGTCGCCGGCTGCGCCCCGGAAGAAATGGGTATCGGGCCAGTGTTCGCCGTGCCCAAGCTGCTTTCGCGACTCGGCCTGAATAGCAGCGACGTAGGTCTGTGGGAACTGAACGAGGCTTTCGCGGTGCAGGTGCTTTATTGCCAGAAAACGCTGGGGATTCCTTTGGAACGCCTCAACGTCAACGGCGGGGCCATTGCGATCGGCCATCCGTTCGGCATGAGCGGGGCGCGGATGGCCGGCCATGCGCTGCTGGAAGGGCGCCGCCGCGGCGCACGCTATGTGGTGGTCACCATGTGCGTGGGCGGCGGCATGGGTGCGGCCGGCCTGTTCGAAGTGGCCTTGTGAGCACCTCAGCGCGGCCGTGAGGCCAGCCCCGCGATGAACATCTCGAAAATGGTCCGGGAGATACCCATCGGGTCCTTGCGCAACACATAGCGCGGCGTGTTCTGCGGATTGATCAGGATCGTGGCCAGGCCATGGCAGGCGGTCCACGCCGCCAGCGTGGCTTCACGGCCGCGCTCCATCGACGCTTCGTTGGTGAGCAGAAAATCCGCCACCGCGGTCTCGAGAATCCCGTACGAGCGGGTGGCCGCTTCGTTGAGTTCCGGGAACAGCGTCTTGTCTGGAATTTCGGGCCCATGCATCAGGTGGAACAGGGCCGGATGGGCCAGCGCAAATTCGACATAGGCCAGCATCACGCTCATCAGCCGCTCGGCAGGATCGCGCTTGTCCTTCAAGGCCGCCATGCGGTGCTCGAACAGCTGGAGGAACCCCATGGCCGCGATCGCGGCGAGCAGACCCGCCTTGCCTTCGAAATGATGCAGCGGCGCCGTCTGTGTGACGCCGGCGCGGCGGGCGATTTCGCGCATGCTCAGGGCCGCCATGCCCTGCGACTCCAGGATGGCCATGCCCTGCAGGACCAGCTCGTCGCGCAGGTTGCCATGGTGATAGGCTGTCTTGACGGATCGGCTTCGCGCGGCGGGCGCAGCGGGCTGCGCCTTCTTGATGCGCTTCGTTGTAGGGGTCGTTGGCATGGGCCCCTCGATCTTAACTGCGACAAGATTCAAATGGAGCCAGCAAAAAAGCCCCGGTCCTCAAGGGCAACAGGGCTTGTTTGCTACCCGGTGCAACCGGGCGCAACCGGGCAAAGCGAGTTTGCATGTGGTCGATCACGAGACGAAAAGCGCGGGCGCTACGTGGCAGCGCGTTGCATTCTGCTTCTCACGCTAGAGGCCAGCTTCGCTCGATCACCTCACGGAAGTCGGTGTTGGTCGCCGCGTCGGAGATCGTCAACGACCGCTTGACTTGCAGCGACAGGCGCATCACGGAGCCGTCCGCCGGCGTGACCGCATCGACGATCACGTCATCCAGCGGCTCGCCGAAGTCCGCTTGCTGCTGCGCCACCCGTTCGACCACCCTGGAGGCCAATCCGCTCGTGGTCGTGCCACCGACCATCGCCACCAGGTAGTAGGCGGCGACGGCGTCCTCGTAGGTAAATCCGGCGACGCCGGTGAGTTCGGGCGATGTCATGGACGCGAGGCTGGGTCCTTGGCCGGGTTTTCGCTCACTCGAAGTCCGAGCGCTTGAATCGCGCGATCTGACGGACATGCTCGCGTTGCCGCGTGCACGTGGCCAGCACCAGTTCCTCGAAGCGCTGCGCCACAGCCGCAGGAACGGACTGGGCGATCATGTCTGCGAGGAACGCGTCCATCACGGCGATCACCTGTCCGGCCAGAGCGTCGAGTTCGTGCGCTACCAGCCTGAAGGGAAGCTTGCAGAGATGGCCGAAGCGCGCCCACTCGTAGGGTGTCAAGACGTCCTCGCTGAAGGCATCGCCGATCGCCATCGCGTAGGTGCGCGAGAACCCCGCGTCGAGCGCGTCCATGCAGACCAGGTCATAGGCCGGCGCCAGCCGCAGCCCGCGCCCGTCGCAGAAGAAAGACACGTTCTTCCCGTGCGCGTCGGTATTTCCGATCAGCACCTGGAAGATCGCCCATCGCAACAAGCCGAGCCGGTCCACGGCCGGGAGCGGGCTTTGGTCCACCAGTGAGAACAACTTTGGAAGGCTCGCGCCTTCGCGCAGGTGGGCGACTTCGGCGGTGTCGCCGTAGGCCCGTTCGTATTTCATGGACACCGCCAAGCCCAGCGCCTGGCAGCCGTCGACGATGTGCAAGCGCCTGACACCAGTCTCGGTTTCAACGCGGTCGAAGCGGCGCACCAGCAGCACCGGTTCCGGCACGTGCACCAGCCGCGTCTGTGCTGCCTCGAGACCGACGCGGCGCGCCAGTTGCATGCACAGGTGTTCGTTGGCCGGCAAGGTTGCCAGTTGTTTGCGCATCGGCACCGGCTTGACGATCTCCGTGGAGGCGAGCCGGCCGCCTTCGACCAGGTACCACCTGCCCTCGCGTTCGTAGACCGCGATCTTGTCCTGATAGCCCGCGATCGAGAGCCGCACCTTGCCGTCCCAGACGGAGAACGGGATGTTCTCGCGCTCGCGAATCCGCTCGGAGAGCTGGGCGGGGGTGATTTCGCGCAGGCGCTCGCCCTCGGCAGCTCTGGGAGCGGCATGGTCTTCGGCCAGGGTGACGCGCAGAGCGCCGGCGGTCTCCTTGCCGATGGCGATCAGCAGGCCCACCAGGTTGGATCGCATGGTGCCGGCCGTTTGCGCGGCGTGGTCCAGCGCCTCGCCTTCGGGCAGCAGGTTTTCGAAGAACTGCCGCACCTGCGCGCTGTGCTGCTCGGGGGTCTCACCAGCCGGACGCTGAAGCGCAAGCAGCGGGCTCAGCGGAAATCGCTCCTCGGCCTGCCGCCACTCAGCGGCGTAGTCGAAGCTGAAGCGGTTGGCTTGCGGGTCATGGCCCAGCACGCCCACCAGATCCTCGCCCGCCCAGACGTTCAGCGTCGCCATGGTGGGATCACCTGCTTGGCGACGGCGAGCTCTTCGTGTCGCCGTCCGGGGTCATGCCGACCAGCGCGCGGCGCACGGCCTCCCGCTGTCCTCCCGGAACGGCCAGGATGGAGACGCCGAATTCGCGGGCGGCACGCAGTGCGGTCTCCAGGCTGACGCTGCTCTTGGCGGTCTCGAGGTTCGTGAGCGTCTGCCGCGCCACCCCGAGCAGGAGCGACGCCTCGGTGAGCGTCATGTTGGCCGCGCAACGCGCGGCACGGATCGAGGCGCCGAACGTCTTGCTGTCGGGCACGAACAGGTCCGCCGGAGGGGGAAGGGGTTTGACGCGTTTCATAAAGACTAGATTTCTAGATTTTATCCCCGACTACAGGTCAGCGATAGTCTTTTGTCTAGAAAACTAGTCTTTATAAGTCTTGAGGTACTCAAAGGAACATTTTGCCTAGAATTCTAGGCAATATTGCGTCATAGCTTACGCAAATTGGAGAGAAGAGCAGCGCGCTTGAATGGCTACTTTTTAATACTAAAGTAAGGGCGGCTGGGGCGGAATCGATAAACCGCGCTGCCGCCCGCACCACCACTCACTTTACGGCACGCCAGGCCGCGAGACAGTCTCCACTCGGCGGCGGCCATCATGGCCGCTATGGCCCATTGCGGACACCATGCCCTCAACGCATGCAGCATCAATTATTCGGCGGAAGATGCGTAGCCCAGCAGATTCCAAACCTGCCAACTCGGGTGCAGGGCTTGCAGCTTCGACAGGTTCATGGGGATTCCACGCATGGACCGTGGTTGCGGTCAGCTTGCGGAACCGGAATTGTGGTCCAGGCGGGCCACGACACCTTGTAAGCTCGCGGACGGTACGGGGTATCGCATCAGCACTTGGGGATCGTGGCCAGGGATGACATGTTCCGGCGAGTCCGCCAGCTGCCGCAACTGTCTCCAGCCCTCCACCATCGCGCCTACATCGGCGACGATCGGGAAAGGCCGCTCCTCGCCCATGTTGCGGTAGTAGTGGCTGGCATCGGAGGCCAGCACGACCCAGCCGCGTGCCGTGTGGACCCGGACCGCCTGCAGGCCCAGCGTATGGCCGCCGATCAGGTGCACGCTGAGGCCGGGCGCCAGTTCGGCGTCACCATCGTGGAAGCGCACCCGCCCGTCGTACACATTGCGCACCATGCGCACGACATCGAACACGCTGTAGGCCTCGTGCATGCAGCGGTGCGCCATGTAGCGGCCGGTCGCAAACTGCATTTCCCGGTCTTGCAGGTGAAAGGTGGCGGCGGGAAACAGGTCGCAGTTGCCTGCATGGTCATAGTGCATGTGCGTGATGATCACGTTGTGAACGTCCGCTGCCCGCACGCCCACGAGTTCAATGGCCTGGGCGGGGTTGTGCAACAGCCGGCGCCCGCGCGCATCCGCAGCCGCCTGATTGAAGCCGGTGTCCACGACCCAGTTCGCGTCGGGTCCTTTGAGCACCCAGACGAAGTAGTCCATCGGCATAGGCGTGTCGTGGCTGTCCCCGCCGATGAAGTTGGCCGACGCCTTGCGGGCATGCTCCGCGTACTTGACCGCGTAAACCTCGTAGCAGGGGACTGCGGCGGCCATGCCTCAGCCCTCGTAGGTTTTGATTGCCTCGCTGGCGACACGGAAGGAATCCAGCGCTGCCGGCACTCCCGCATAGATGGCGGTCTGCATGAGAACGGCCTGGACCTCGGCTTGCGTACAGCCGTTGCGCAGCGCGCCCTGCACGTGCAACTTGAGTTCGTGCGGGCGGTTCAGCGCCGTCAACATCGCGATGTTAAGGAGGCTGCGCGTCTTGAACGGGAGCACGTCGCTGCCCCAGACCTCGCCCCAGCAATAGCGCGTGACCAAGTCCTGCATGGGACGGTTGAAGTCATCGGCGGCGGCCCAGGACCGCTCCACGTGGGCTGCGCCGAGCACGGCCTTGCGATTCGCGAAGCCTCGCTGGAACGCGGGATCATCTTCGTATGTCGACATCCATCTACTCCTTGGGAATTCGTCCACCGGCCAGCTGCTCGATGAGCCGGTGCATCGTGGTGAAGTCGGCGTCCGCGCCGAAGCGGGCCGCCGTCATGGTCAGGATCTGGCGCGCCATCGACCCGACAAGCATTGGCACGCCCAGCGCATCGGCCTGCTCCAGGCAGAGCCGCACGTCCTTTTGCGACAGCGCGGTCGCGAAACCGAAGTCGTAGGTTCGCGGCAAGATGTGCTTCGGAATCTTGGTCTGCGAAGCGTTGCTCGCACCGCTGCTGACGTTGATCACGTCGAACACCAGCGCCGGATCCAGCCCGGCGCGCTCGGCAAGCACCGCGGCTTCGCTGCTGGCAGCGATCGCGATGACGGAAAGCAAGTTGTTGATGACCTTGACCACCTGGCCATGCCCCGGCACATGCCCGCACAGCCGCAGTGTCCCCAGGTGCTGCAGGACCGGGCTGGCCAGCTCGCGGGCGGCGGGCGACCCGGCCAGCATCAGCGTCAGCGATCCCTTCGCCGCACCCACCACACCGCCGCTCACAGGGCAGTCCAGGACTTCCGCCCGGCCCGCGCCGGAGATGCCCTGGGCGACTTCCGCGGCCACCATGGGACCTGTCGTCGACAAGTCGATCCACAGTTTCATCCGCATTCCATGCACGGCGCCCTGTTCACCCAGCGCCACTTCCCGCACCACGTCAGGCGTCGGGAGGCTGGCCAGCACCAGGTCCGCCGAGTCGGCCACGTGCCGCGGCGTGGCGCAGGCGATCGCGCCGCGCCGCGTCAGTTCGTCGCGCGCGGCAGGGGAGGGATCCGCCACCACTAGGCGGTAGCCGGCATCGAGTAGGCGGCCGGCCATGGGCTTTCCCATCCGGCCGAGGCC
>DATILI010000088.1:0-15640 GCA_035476635.1 Burkholderiaceae bacterium
ACGCGCGCCGAAGCGAAGGCCAGCAGCTCGGCCTCGGTTGCCGATGCGCCGGGAATCAGCGTTGCGAACACCACCGGCAGCTCGCCCGCATAGGCATCGGGCGCGCCAACGGCAGCGCACAGCTGCACGGCCGGGTGCGCACCCAAGGCATCCTCGATCACCTTGGGGTCGATGTTGTGGCCGCTGCGGATGATCAGGTCCTTGGAACGGCCGGTGAGGTTGAGCCGCTCTTCGGCATCCATCCAGCCCAGGTCGCCGGTGGCCAGCCAGCCGTCGGCGGTGAAGGCCTTGGCCGTGTCGGCCGCATCGAGAAACCCCGAGAACAGGTTGGGCGACTTGAACAACACCATGCCGTGCTCGCCCGGCGGCAGGTCGCGGTCGCTCGCGTTGCCGTGCTCGTCCAGCGCCACGATGCGCAGCTGCGAATAGGGCAGGCGAAAGCCGACGCAGCCCGCCGGCCCGATCACGCCAGGCGGCGTGACGGTGGAGATGCCGGCCATCTCGGTCATGCCCAGGCTCTCGTGCACATGCAGGCCGAACTGGCGCTCAAAGCGCGCGGCGAGTTCGGGCGCCAGCACGGCTGCGCCGGTGCGGCAGTAGTGGATGGACGAGATGTCCGCACCGTCCAGCGGCACATTGGCCAGCGCCGCCAGGATGGTGGGCACGGCCGACAACGAGGTCGGGCGGTGCTTTTCCACCAGCCGCCAGTAGTTGCGGATCACCTCCTTGTTGCGCAGCAGCGCGGGCGTCGGAATGATCACTTCCACACCAGCCGACAAGGACGTGAGCGAAGCCGGCAGCACGCCCGCCACATGGAACAGCGGGTAACCGTTGATGGAGACGTCCGTGTCCTTCAGTCCCTGCAGCTGCACGCTGGCCCAGGCCGTGAAGACCTGGGCGCCATGGCTGTGGCACGCCAGCTTCGGCGCACCGGTGGTACCGCCGGTATGAAAGTACGCGGCGATGTCGGTGGGCACTATGTCGCGGCCGCTCACGAGATGGTCGGCCGGCTCGCGCGCGCGCAGGGCCTGGAAGTCGGCGGTGCCCTCGGGCAGGGCGGGGCCGCCGCTCCCACCCGCGCCATGTGCCTCGCCATGCAGCTCATTGTGCGGCGCCACGCGCAGCACCGTCGTGAGCGTGGGCACCTGGCCGCGCAGGCGCATGGCCTTGGACCACATGCCGGATTCATCGTCCGAGCCGTAGGCGATCAACACCTTGGCGCGGCCCGCCGTCATCAGCGAGACCAGCTTCTCGTCCGTCAGCAGGGG
The DNA here is from genome assembly GCA_035476635.1 of Burkholderiaceae bacterium. GTDB lineage: Bacteria > Pseudomonadota > Gammaproteobacteria > Burkholderiales > Burkholderiaceae_C > DATILI01. The sequence continues at coordinate 1,269 of DATILI010000088.1, forward strand.
GTTGAGCGGCTGCACAATGCCTGCCGCGGCGCCGCCCCACAAGGCCAGGTGGTACTCCAGGCAGCCGGGCAGCAGCACGGCCACGGCATCCTGCGGCCCGACGCCAAGCCTGTGCAGCAGGTTCGCGGTCTGGTGGATGCCGGCCAGCAACTCTGCATACGACCAGCGGATTGGCGTGTCGGCCGGGTCGCCGCTGCGCAGGAAGGTGAGCGCCGTCTTGTCGCCGAAGGCCGCGGCCGAATTGCAGAAGATCTCGTAGGTGCTGCGAACGGTCAGCGCCTCATGCAAGGGCGTCTCTTCGAGCCGGCGCACGTCCTCGATGCTGCGGATGGGAAACGCGGGGCGAAAGGGCGCGGCGCTCATTGGGTAACCTGCGCACGATGTGCTGCGGTATTCGCCTTGGGAACGGCCCGGCGGCTCATGATTTGCCAAGCGCGATGAAGCGCTGCAGATGGTGGTCCTCGTCGCCCAGCTGGTGGTCGATCATCACCAGGCGCTTGGCGTAGTGGGCCAGCGGCAGCTCCCAGGTCATGCCGATGCCGCCGTGCATCTGGATGCTTTCCTCGGCCACCAGGGTGCCGATGCGCCCGATGCTGGCCTTGGCGGCCGAGAGCGCGCGCTCGCGCGTCAGCCGGTCGGCGTCGATCGCGGCGGCGGCGTTGATCACGGCCGATCGGGCCTGCTCGATCTCGAGCAACAGGTCCGCCATGCGATGCTGCAGCGCCTGGAAGCTGCCGATCAGCGCGCCGAATTGCTTGCGCGTGCGCAGGTACTCCAGCGTCGCCGTCTTGGCCGACTCCATTGCGCCCAGGCTTTCCGCGCACAGCGCCAGCACGCCGCGGCCGATGGCACGCTCCAGCGTGGCGTGGCCTTGGCCTTCAACGCCCAGGAGCGCGTCGGCGCCAACGGCGACGCCATCCAATGTGAGTTCGGCGACGCGGCCGCCGTCGACTGCGGGGCAGCCGCGTACAGCCAAGCCCGCTGTCTTGGCGGGTACTAGAAACAGCGAGATGCCGGCTTCGCTGCCCACCGCACCCGAGGTGCGTGCCGAGACCACGAACAGATTGGCCTGCTCGCCTTGCGGCACCACGGCCTTGGCGCCCTTCAGCACCCAGCCGGTTCCGATCTTTTCAGCGCGCGTTTCCACGTGCGCCAATGCGTAGTGCGCGCCGGGTTCGTCATGTGCCAGCGCCATGATCGTGCTGCCGTCGATGAGGCCCGCAAGCGCCGCCTTCTGCGCCTCATTTCCGGAAAACGAGATCGCCTCGCCGGCCATGACCGCGCCCAGCAGGGGCTCGACCACGAGGCCGCGTCCCAGCGCTTCGAAGACCACCGCAAGGTCGAAGCCGCCGCCGCCAAAGCCACCGTCGGCTTCGCTGAACAGCGCGCCGATCACGCCAAGCTCGGCGAACTGTTTCCAGATGTCCGTGCTGAAGCCATGGGCCGACTTGGCTATGCGATCGCGCTTCTCGAAAGCATATTGCTCGGCGAAGAAGCGGTTCAGGCTGTCGGCGAGCATGCGCCGGTCTTCGGTGTGTTCGAAGTTCATGACGTCCTCACAATCCGAGAATCATCTTGGAGATGATGTTCTTCTGGATTTCGTTGGAGCCGCCGAAGATCGACAGCTTGCGGTTGTTGAAGTAGCGGGCCGCCGCGGGCGCGGAGTAGGCCGGGCCGAAGGGCACGCCGTCGAAGCTTTCGTCGTCGAGTGCCGCGGCGACGAAGGGGCGCGCGTACGGCCCCATGGCGCGGCGGATCAGCGAGGAGATCTCCTGTCGGATCTCGGTGCCACGGATCTTCAGCATCGAGCTCTCCGCGCCCGGCACGCCGCCGCCGGCGACCGCCGCGATCACGCGCAGGTTGGTGGTCTTCATGTTCTCCAGGTCGATCTCGACGCGGGCCATGCGGGCAGCAAAGGCCGGGTCTTCGGCCAGCGGCCGGCCGTTTTTCGTCTGCTTGGCGGCAATGGCCTTGAGCTGTTCCAGCGCGGCCACCGAGAAACCGACACCGGCGATGTTGGTGCGCTCGTAGGTCAGCAGGTACTTGGCGCAGGTCCAGCCCTTGTCTTCTTCGCCCACCAGGTTCTCGGCCGGTACGCGCACGTCGGAGAAGAACACCTCGTTCACCTCATGCTCGCCGTCCAGCGTGATGATGGGGCGCACTTCCACTCCGGGCGATTTCATGTCGATCAGGAGGAAGCTGATGCCTTCCTGCTTCTTGGCTTCGCGGTTGGTGCGCACCAGGCAGAAGATCATGCTGGCGTGCTGGCCCAGGGTGGTCCAGGTCTTCTGGCCGTTGACGATGTAGTGCTCGCCCTGGGCATCGGTGCCGCGCACGGCGGAGGTCTTCACTGCCGCCAGGTCCGAGCCCGCGCCGGGTTCCGAATAGCCCTGGCACCACCAGTCCGAGCCGTTCAGGATGCGCGGCAGCCAATGGCGCTTTTGCGCCTCGTTGCCGTACTTGATGAGTACCGGCCCGAGCATGTTCACGCCAAAGGGCACGATGCGCGGCGCGTGGGCCAGTGCGCACTCGTTCTCGAAAATGAATTTCTCGATGGCGGTCCAACCCGGGCCGCCGTACTGCTCCGGCCAGTGGTTGGCCAGCCAGCCGCGTTCGTTGAGGATGGCGTGCCATTCCTCCATGTCGGCCTTGCCCAGGATCTTGCCGCTGGCGACTTTGGTAGAGAGGCGAGCCGGCAGCCTGGTGGCCAGGAAGGCGCGCACCTGGTCGCGGAAGGCTTCTTCTTCGGGGGTGAAGTTCAGGTCCATGGAATTCCTCCAATTGATTGGCGATATCGTCCACTTTCTGTGGCGTGACCTTGCCTACTTGGGCCGGTTGAGGCTGTCGAAATCGGCGCCGCGTTCCACCAGCTCCACCAGCAGCGGCGAGGGCTGCCAGAACAGCGGGTCCAGCTTGGCGAATTCGCGGATGTCGGCCAGTACCTGGGCCAGGCCCACGGTGTCGGCGTACTTCATCGGCCCGCCGCGCTGTCGCGGAAAGCCGTAGCCGTAGAGGAAGGTCACGTCCACATCCAGCGGGCGCAGGGCGATGCGCTGGTGGACTACGTTGGCGCCTTCATTGATCATCGCGGCCATGTAGCGGCGCATGATTTCTTCATCGGTGAAGCTGCGTGGCGTGATGCCGGCGCGCGTGCGTTCGGCGTCGATGATGGCAGCCACTTCCGGGTCGGGGGTGCCGGTGCGCGCGCCGTCGAGGTAGAGGTAGTAGCCGCGGCCGGTTTTCTGCCCGAACCAGCCGCGCTCGCAGATGCGGTCGGCGATCTGCACATAGCGCGCCTTCGGGTTGCGCGTGACGGCCTTGCGCTTGCGCGTGGCCCAGCCGATGTCGCCGCCGGCCAGGTCGGACACCTGGAACGGGCCCATCGGGTAGCCGAAGTCGCGCACGGCCTGGTCGATCTGGTAGGGCGAGGCGCCGTCCTCCATCATGTGGTCGGCCGCCTGGCGGTACACCGCGAGGATGCGGTTGCCGATGAAGCCGTCGCACACGCCAGCGCGCACCGGCACCTTTTTCAGCCTCTTCGCGAGCTCGAAGCCGGTGGCCACCACATCGGCGCTGACCTTGGCGGGCACTACGATCTCCAGCAGCTTCATGATGTTGGCCGGCGAGAAGAAGTGCAGGCCCAGCACGTCGGCCGGGCGCGCGATGCTGGCGGCGATCTCGTCGATGTCCAGGTACGAGGTATTGGTGGCGAGCACGGCGCCGGGCTTGCAGACGCGGTCGAGTTCGGCGAACACGGCCTTCTTGACCGCGATGTCCTCGAACACGGCCTCGACCACGAGGTCGGCCTGGGCCAGCGCGTCGTACGAGGTCGACCCCGAGAAGCGCGCCATCACCGCGGCCTTGGCTTCGGGCGTCATGCGGCCCTTCCTGATCAGGCCGTCGTACACCTTCTCGACATGCTGGCGACCGCGTGCAAGGCTGGGTTCGTCGCGCTCGATCATCACCACCGGCAGCCCGGCATCCAGCATGGCCACCGCAATGCCGGCGCCCATGGTGCCGCCGCCGATGATGCCGCAGGCGTTGATCGGCCGGGGCTGCGCGGCTTGGGTCTCGGGCGCGTTCAGCACTTCGCGCTCGGCAAAGGCGGCGTGGAGCAGGCCGGGGGAGGTATCGGGAGCGTTGTCGGGGGTGGCGGAAGCCGGCGAGGCAGTGGCGATGGCCATGTTGATTTGTCTCCGAAAGGGGCGAACCGGGCGGTTCCTTGGGTGAACCTTGCATTCTTGGCCGGTTCGCATGTTTTGACAATTGCATTGACGATTGACAGACTGTCAAAGAATTTTTGACACAATCCGTTCACCATGGACGTGCAGTCGCTGACCCTTCTGGTCGAAATCCTCGACGCCGGCAACCTGAGCGCCGCGGCACGCCGGCTCAAGATGAGCCGCGCCAATGTGAGCTACCACCTCAACCAGCTCGAACGCTCGGTTGGCGCGCAACTGGTGCGGCGAACCACGCGGCGCGCCGAGCCCACCGAGATCGGCCTGCGCCTGTACCAGCACGGCCTGAATATCCAGGGCGAGCTGCTGGCCGCGAGGGAGTCGGTCTCCACCCTCGGCCAGACCTTGCAGGGCCGGGTGCGCCTGAGCGTGCCCAGCGGCTATGGCCAACTGGTCATGTCCGACTGGTTGATCGAATTCAAGCGGCTGTACCCCGGCATCGTGCTGGACGTGGTGTTTGAAAACCGCATCGCCGACCTGCTGCGCGACGAGGTGGACATCGCCATTCGCGTGATGCCCGAGCCGCCGCTGAACCTGGTGGCGCGTGAACTCGGACCCGTGCGCTACGTCGCCTGCGCTTCAACCGGGTATGCGAAGGAGCATGGGCTGCCGACCCAGCTGGACCAGCTCGCCACGGCACCGGTGGTCACCGCGGCCGTCGTCGGGCAACAGCTGCGCATCTCGGCCTACCAGGGCGAAGAGCGGCGCGAGGTCATCCTCGAACCCACGCTGATTTCAGAAAACTTCCTGTTCCTGCGCCAGGCCATCCTGGCCGGCCTGGGCATAGGCCTGGTGCCCGACTACGTGGTGCAAGCGGACATCCAGCGCGGCGAGGTGGTGACCACTTTGGACGAATGGCGCCTGAGCATCTTCGGCACGCAGATGTTCATGCTGTACATGCCGAACCGGCACCACACGCTGGCGGCCAGTACGTTCATTGAATTTATTCTGGCGAGGGCGCGCCACAGCGCGGGTGCGTCAAGCGACTAGTTGACCAAATCACCCATGTCCGTTGTGGTCTTGCTGTGGGAGATTTTTCAATCTATAACTCCAAGCGGGGCGTTGCCGCGCAGTGCTGAGCCACGCCCCACCCAGGCCTTTCCATCATTTGTTTTGCCAGGAGGTTGAAATGACACGCAAGTATGTCGATTGCCGAGAATTTCCGAGTGAAATGAATTGCAGCGTGGCGCTATCTGCCGATACGGATAGAGAGTTGCTGGAAGCCGCGGTACAGCATGCAGTGGCCGTCCATCGGCACGAGGACACACCGGAACTGCGCGTACAGATCAAGCAATTGTTCAAGGAAGGCACGCCGCCTGTCGAGGCTCCGGTCAAGCTGCCGGCCTGATTCGGGCAATCCGCGCCAAAACCGACGGCACGATGAGTTTGTGGATCGGCGCAACCGGGATCATGTACAGGCGGCCGAGCGTGTTGTGGATGTGGACCACCGTGCTCACCGCAATCGCGCGCGTACCGCTTGCGCCTGGCGGCAGTCTCAGTACGGACAGCATCACGTGCAGGTGCTTGTCGTTGTCTTCAAGGATCACTTCGTCCGGCGTGTTCGATACCAGCGTGAAGATGCCGACCCGGTCGCCGGGCGCGTAGGCTTGCTCGGGCTTGGCGGCATCGACTTTGCCCAGGTGGCCAAGATGCTTCAGGCCAAAGAGGGCGACGACCCGGTTTCGCATCGCCATCAGCACGTTGACCCAGCCGGGTGTCTGCGCCACGGTGTCGAAAAAGTGCCCCAGTGCCGTGCGGGATGCATTGGCCACATCGATGCTGTAGCTGTCATGAAAATGTGAGCCTGCCACGCGCGCATGGATGGCGCTGGCTTGTGGAAACACACGGGAGACAGCAATGGACTTGTTCATGGAATCCTTCCCAAGGTTAAATCTCCGCCCCATACGTCAACTCCCGCGCCTTGCCCCAGAACACCTTGTACATGAAGATGGTGTAGACAATGATTGCGGGCAGGGTGATGGCGACGCCGATGAAAATAACGAACAAGGCTTCGGGTGCGCTTGCTGCCTGCCACACGGTCAGGCGGTCGATCACGATGTACGGGTACAGGCTGTAGGCGAGGCCGAAGAAGGCGAGCACGAAGATCAGCACGGTGGCGCCGAACACCAGCCAGCCATAGCCGGCGGCGACCACGCGTGGGCTCATGATGACGTGGCGCGCCGCGAAGAAGGCGGCAGCGCAGGCCAGCGGGATCGGCAGCAGCGCGAACAGCTGCGGCAAGCCAAACCATTTCTGGAACACGGTCGGGCTCACCAGTGGCGTGGCCAATGAGATGCCCACCAGCGCGATGCCCATGGGCCAGAGCACGCTGCGCGCCCAGCCCACGGCCTTGGCCTGCAATTCGTCGCTGGTCTTCATGATGAGCCAGCCCGCGCCCAGCATGGCGTACGCCGTGGGCAGGGTCAGCGCGATGCCGGCGCTGAACGCCAGCGACCAGACGCCGAAGTCAAACCCCGTGAGGTAGCTGCCCAGCATCCAGCCCTGAGCCATGCTGGCCATCAGGGAGCCGATGGCGAACACACGGTTCCAGGCGGTCTTGTGCGAGTCGCGCGCCTTGACGCGAAAGTCGAACGCCACGCCGCGCAGGATGAGGCCGATCAACATGATGGCGACCGGCAAATAGAGCGCGCTGAGCACGATGCCGTGTGCCATCGGGAACGCGATCAACAGCACGCCGATGCCCAGTACCAGCCAGGTTTCGTTGGCGTCCCAGAACGGGCCGATGCTGGACACCATCACGTCTTTCTCGGGATCCGTTGCAAACGGCATCAGGATGCCGACGCCCAGGTCGTAGCCGTCCAGCACCACATAGATCAAGAGCGCCAGGCCCATGACCGCCATGAAGAACAGCGGCAAGAAGGTGTTCCAGGTGAGTTCCATCGGGGCCTCCCTTATTTCGCCGGGGCGGGTTGCGCGGGTGCGGGCTTGGCCGGATGCTCGGCCATGTACTTGAGCACGCCCACGTAGGAGATCAGCAGCAGCCCATACACCACAAGATAGGCGGTCAGGGTCAGCGCGACCAGCGGCGGCGCATGCGGCGCGACGACATCGGCGGTCTTCACCAGGCCATAGACGATGTAGGGTTGGCGGCCGATCTCGGTCACGTACCAGCCGGCGAGCGTTGCGACCCAGCCGGAAAAGGTCATGGCCGCCAGGGTATAGAGCAGCGGCTTGGGCCAGGCGCGATGGCCAACGCCGGTGCGACCGCGGCGCAGCAGCGTCCAGGCCGCGTACCACGCCACCGCGAGCATCAGCATGCCCATGCCGACCATTACGCGAAAGCCCCAGAACACCGGCGCGACGGGCGGGTGCTGGCCCTTGAATTCGTTGAGGCCCTTGAGCTCGGCTTCGGCATCGTGCGCAAGAATCAGACTGGCGCCCTTGGGGATCTGGATCGCGAACAGCGTGCGGCCTTCCTTTTCGCTGGGCCAGCCGAACAAGGTCAGCGGTGCGGCCTTTTCGGTGTGCCAGATGGCCTCGATGGCGGCGATCTTCGCGGGCTGGTGCTTGAGCGTGTTCAAGCCGTGCAGGTCGCCCATGAAGATCTGCAGCGGAATGACCGCGGCCGCGGCGATGACAGCGGTGCGCAGCGCCTTGTGCGTACCCGCATTCGCCGTGTTCTTCAGGAGCTGCCATGCACTCAAGCCCGCGATCAGGAACGATGCGGTCAACGCGGAAGCCAGCAGCTTGTGGCCCAGGCGGTAGGGGAATGAGGGGTTGAACACCACCTCCATCCAGCTCGTCACGTGGAAGCGCCCGTCGATGATCTCGTAGCCGGCGGGCGTCTGCATCCACGAGTTCAGGCTCAGGATCCAGAACGCGGACAGCGTGGTGCCCGAGGCCACCATCAAGGTCGCGATGAAATGCGTGCGCTCCGATACGCGCGTGCGTCCGAAGAGCATGATGCCCAGGAAGGTCGCTTCCAGAAAAAACGCGGTCAGCACCTCGTAGCCGAGCAGCGGCCCGGCGATGTTGCCGGCCTTCTCCATGTAGCCCGGCCAGTTGGTGCCGAATTGAAAACTCATGGTGATGCCCGAAACCACGCCCAAGGCGAAGGTCAGCGCAAACACCTTGGTCCAGAAGTAATAGGCCTGCTCCCAGGCCGGCGCGGCGGCGGTGCCGCGTGTGGACATGCTGCGCAGCCGGAAGAACACCAGGAACCAGCACATCGCAATATTGATGGTCGGAAACAGGATGTGAAAACTGATGTTGGCCGCGAACTGCAGCCGAGCCAGCATGAGCGCGTCCATGGTCAGGATCCCTTCGTTGTTCTGTTGGGCGACTTGCCGGTGACACGGTCCTTGAACTCCAGCACCTTGGTGACCGTGGCGCCCATGCCCATCAACTGCATGGCGGTCTCGGGCGCCAGCTTTTGCACATCATCAAACCAGGTCATCAAGCGGTCAATCAGGTCGTGCATCTGGCGCATGCGCTGCTGCGCATGGCGCTCCGCGTCGCTGGTGGGTTGCTCCAGCAAGGCGTTGCGCAGCATCGAAAGCGTGGGCTCGACTTCGCGCCGCCGCCGCTCCTCGGCCAGCACGCGAAAGATCTCCCAGACGTCGGCCGGCGCCTCGAAATATTCACGCCGGTCCCCCGGTATATGCCGCAGCCGCACCAGCCGCCACGCCTGCAGTTCCTTCAAGCCCATGCTCACGTTGGACCGTGAAAATTCCAGCGCCTCCGCAATCTCGTCGGCATTCAGCGCGCGCTGCGAAATGAAGATCAGCGCATAGATCTGGCCCACGGTGCGGTTGATGCCCCAGCGGCTGCCCATCTCACCGAAATGGGCGACGAACTGGCGATTCAGGGGAGGGAGGTGTTCTTCCAGCGGCATGGCGTTATTGTGGCTGGAAGTTTCTGAATTTTCAATAATTACTGAAAATTCAGTGATTGCTCAAAGAGCTTCATGTCAATGGCTGGCGTGCGGCGACCACGATCAACTCCACCAGCAGTCCACCCGAGAGTGCCGAGGCAAAGCAGGCGCGCTGCGGCCAGGCCTGCGGATCGGGGCCGATCCATGGTGTCCATTGCGCATCGAAAGCGGCCTTGTGCTGGATGTCCGCCAATATGACTTGTACCGAGAGCATGCGCGTGCGGTTGGCGCCGGCTTCCTGCAGCGCCGCGTCGAGCATCGCCAAGGTCTGCACGACCTGCGTGTCGAAGTCTGCATCGGGCTGCGTGGCGTTGGCCACAGTCCAGAGCAGTTCACCGAAGGCGACGCTGCGGCTGCGTCCGGTTGCGCTGCCGGTCCAGCGGCGGATGGGAGTGTCCAGCGTTGCGCGCGGCTCACCCGCGGCGGAACATTTCCAGGTTCAACGGCGTGGAATTCCCGAGCCAATAGGCGTGCGTCGTGTGGTCTTCCAGGTCGTCGCCGGTCAGGCCATGGACGAACACGTCGAGGCCGTTGCGGTTCTCGTCCAGCCAGGCGATGAAGGGCTCGAATATCTCGGTGCCGAAGGCGAGCTGGCAGCTCCAGTGCGGATGCGGCCCGACCAGTTTTTCATGCACGCGGCCCACGGCCACGCCGAAGCGCTGGCCGGCTTCAAGGCACAAGGCGCGTGCCTGCTCCACGGTTTTCGGCCCGAAGTAGACGTGTGCGTGGTAGAGCGCGTGGATGTTGCGCGGACGCTGGATGGGGGTCAGCCACGGAATTTCGTCGAGCGCGAAGTACACCGCCTTGCCGTGCTGGCGCGCCAGCGCCACCATCTCGTCGGCGCCGGCGGAAGGCCCGCCGATGCGCAGGCAGCCGTCGCACTTGGCAACCAGCCGGCGCGAGATGGGGTGGAAGATTTCGTTGAAGACCGGGTCGCCGATGCCGCTGGAGCCCGCATGCTCGATCAAGGGCAGGGCATACCACTCGCCCATCACCGGCAGGTGGCCGCGGCGGAACAATTGCAGCGAGGCTTCAGTCATGGCCTGTACGTTGCGCGCGATCAGCGCGGGGTCGTCGTTGGTGCCGGAGCGGTAAGGGCCGGCGACGAGGATCATCTGGGCTTGCATGGTGGTGGAAGGCGAGCTTCAGGCCCAGGCCGACGAGGATTGAACAACAACCAGGAAATTTCGAGCACGGGACCTCCTTGGGAAGGCGTCGAGTTTATCCCTGGCCCTTGTTTTTCCGTTCCGTTTGATTTCAAATTAAGACTGGATAAAATTACAGTATCAAAGCCCTGAACCATGCCGCGCGAAACACTCATTCCCGTGTCTGCCATCAAAGGCCGTGGCGCGGCCACGCACATCGCGCACCGCTTCGAGCGCGACGTGCGCGACGCCTTCGACGATGGCTGGGGAACGCTGCAGGAAGGCGCCCAGGAGCATCACCAACCGCTGGCCACGCAGGTGATTTTTGAGGAGGCCAAAAGCGTCATCAGCCGCAATGACTCACCCGACATCCACTTCGACTATTCCGTCAACCCGTACCGTGGCTGCGAGCACGGTTGCATCTATTGCTATGCGCGGCCCACGCACAGCTACCTGGGCCTTTCGCCGGGGCTGGACTTCGAGACCAAGATCATCGCCAAGCGCAACGTGGCGGCCATGCTGCGCACCGAACTCGCGCGCAAGAGCTATGTGCCGCAGCTGCTCAACATCGGCTCGGCCACCGACTGCTACCAGCCGGTGGAGCGCGAGCTGAAACTCACGCGCCAACTGATCGAGGTGATGCGCGACACGGGGCACGCGTTTTCCCTGGTCACCAAATCAAGCGGCGTGGAACGTGACCTGGATTTGATCGCGCCCATGGCTGCAAAGCGGCTGGTGGCGGTGTACGTCACCATCACCACCCTGGACGGCGATCTCGCGCGCAAGCTCGAGCCACGCGCTGCCGCGCCGCAGCGGCGCTTGCGCACCATCCGCACCTTGGCCGAGCACGGCGTGCCGGTAGGGGTGAGCCTGGCGCCGCAGATTCCATTCGTGAATGAGGATATGGAGCAGGTGCTCGAAGCGGCGTGGGAGGCGGGCGCGCGCAGCGCCTTCTACACGGTGCTGCGCCTGCCCTGGGAGTTGAGCCCGCTGTTTCGCGAATGGCTGGAGCTGCACTTCCCGCAGCGCGCCGCGCGCGTCATGGCGCGCGTGCACGACATGCGCGGCGGCAAGGATTACGACAGCGATTTCGCCACGCGCATGAAGGGCTCGGGCCTGTGGGCCGAGCTGATCCGCCAGCGGTTCGAGAAGGCCACCATGCGCCTGGGCTTCAACCGCGACCGCATCGAACTGGACCTGGGCCGTTTCAGGCCGGGGGGCAGTGTGGGGCAGGGGAGCTTGTTTTAAAAAATGAACAAGGCCTTGGCGTTTTCCCGGATCAAAGTTGTCCCTGCCCACTGTGGATAAGTTTGTGGATTTGATTGGGCTAAGTAGGTTTATGTGACATTTGACGCGGCTTGCGTCACGGTGCCTAGATTTTCAGCAGCGTTGCGGCGGCAGGTCTGATAGGCCGATTTCCCAGAAAAAAACGCCACGAAACCATGGTAAGGCTGCGTGGCGTTCTTTGATTGTTCCGGCGATCAGGTGAACAAATTCTTCAAGCGGTCGGTCCAGCTGTCGCCGCTGGGCGAATGGCGCGAGCCGCCTTTCTTCAGCGACTCGTCCAGCTCCTTGAGCAGCTTGCGCTGGTGCTCGGTCAGCTTGACCGGGGTCTCCACCGCGATGTGGCAATACAAGTCACCGGGGTAGCTTGCGCGCACGCCCTTGATGCCCTTGCCGCGCAGGCGGAACTGCTTGCCGGCCTGCGTGCCTTCCGGGATATCGATCGCGGCCTTGCCCGCCAGGGTCGGGACATCGATCTCGCCACCCAGCGCCGCAGTGATGAAGCTCACCGGCACCGAACAGTGCAGGTCGTCGCCGTCGCGCTCGAAGATGTCGTGCTTCTTCAGGCGAATCTCGATGTAGAGATCGCCCGACGGGCCGCCGTTGGTGCCCGGCTCGCCGTTGCCCACGCTGCGGATGCGCATGCCGTCATCGATGCCGGCCGGGATCTTCACCTCGAGCGTCTTTTGCTTCTTGAGCTTGCCCTGGCCGTGGCAGGTCATGCAGGGCTCGGGAATGATCTTGCCGGTGCCGCGGCATTGCGGGCAGGTTTGCTGCACGCTGAAAAAGCCCTGGCGCATCTGCACCGCGCCGGCGCCGTTGCAGGTGGTGCAGGTAATGGGTTTGGTGCCGGGCTTGGCGCCGTTGCCGTGGCAGGTGTCGCAGGCCTCCCAGGTGGGAATGCGGATCTGCGCGTCCTTGCCCTTGGCCGCCTCCTCCAGCGTGACTTCCATCGCGTAGCTCAGGTCACTGCCGCGGTAGACCTGGCGGCCGCCGCCAGCGCCGCGCCCGCGGCCTCCCTGGCCGAACATGTCGCCAAAAATGTCGCCGAAGGCCTCGGCGAATCCGCCGAACCCTTCCGCACCGGGGCCGCCGGCACCGCGCATGTTCGGGTCCACACCCGCGTGGCCGTACTGGTCGTAGGCCGCGCGCTTCTGGCTGTCCGAGAGCATCTCGTAGGCCTCCTTGGCCTCCTTGAATTTCTCCTCCGCCGCCTTGGCCGCATCCCCCTGGTTGCGGTCCGGGTGGTGCTTCATCGCGAGCTTGCGATAGGCCTTTTTGATTTCTTCGTCCGAGGCGTTCTTCGGAACGCCCAGGGACTCGTAGTAGTCTCGTTTAGCCATGTTGTCTGGTGAGCCTGGTTAACGCAAACGCCGCGTCGAAGACTCCGAAGGGAATCGCTCGAACGCGGCGGCTTCTTGCGGGTTTAGGTGTCCGCCATTAACCCTTCTTGACTTCCTTCACTTCGGCATCGACCACGTTGTCGTCCGCCGGTTTGGCGGAAGCAGATTCCGTGCCGCCGCCTGCGGGGCCCGTGGGACCTGCGCCGCCGCCGGCCGCCGCTTGCGCCGCGGCTTCCTTGGCCTGCATGTCGGCATACATCTTCTCGCCGAGCTTCTGGCTGGCGCTCATCAGCGTGTTGCTCTTCTCGTCGATGGCGGCCTTGTCCTCGCCCTTCAGGGCTTCTTCCAGGTCCTTCACGGCGGCTTCGATCTTTTCCTTCTCGCCCGCGTCGAGCTTGTCGCCGTATTCGGTCAAGCTCTTCTTCACGCTGTGCACGGTGGCTTCGCCCTGGTTCTTGGCCTGCACGATTTCAAGCTTCTTCTTGTCGTCGGCGGCGTTGAGCTCGGCGTCCTTCACCATCTTCTGGATTTCTTCCTCGGACAGGCCCGAGTTGGCCTTGATGGTGATCTTGTTTTCCTTGCCCGTGCCCTTGTCCTTGGCGCCCACATGCAGGATGCCGTTGGCGTCGATGTCAAACGACACCTCGATCTGTGGCGTGCCGCGCGCGGACGGCGGAATGCCTTCGAGGTTGAACTCGCCGAGCAGCTTGTTGCCCGAGGCCATCTCGCGCTCGCCCTGGAACACCTTGATGGTCACGGCCGGCTGGTTGTCGTCGGCGGTGGAGAAGGTTTGCGCGAACTTGGTCGGGATGGTGGTGTTCTTGCCGATCATCTTGGTCATCACGCCACCCAGAGTCTCGATGCCCAGGGAAAGCGGGGTCACGTCCAGCAACAGCACGTCCTTGCGGTCGCCGGAGAGCACCTGGCCCTGGATGGCGGCACCGACGGCCACGGCTTCATCGGGGTTCACGTCCTTGCGCGGTTCCTTGCCGAAGAACTCCTTGACCTTCTCCTGCACCTTGGGCATGCGGGTCTGGCCGCCGACCAGGATCACGTCATGGATGTCGCCCACGGAAACGCCGGCGTCCTTGATGGCCGTGCGGCAGGGTGCGATCGTGCGCTCGATCAGCTCTTCCACCAGGGCTTCGAGCTTGGCGCGCGTGAGCTTGATGTTCAGGTGCTTCGGGCCGCTGGCATCTGCCGTGATGTAAGGCAGGTTGATGTCGGTCTGCGCGCTGTTGGACAGCTCGATCTTGGCCTTCTCGGCCGCTTCTTTCAGGCGCTGCAGGGCCAGCACGTCCTTGCTGAGGTCCACGCCCTGGTCTTTCTTGAATTCGCCGATGATGTAGTCGATGATGCGCTGGTCGAAGTCTTCGCCACCCAGGAAGGTATCGCCGTTGGTGGACAGCACTTCGAATTGCTTCTCACCGTCGACATCGGCGATCTCGATGATGGAGACGTCGAAGGT
>DATILI010000089.1:0-7452 GCA_035476635.1 Burkholderiaceae bacterium
TGCATGCCGCCGGTGGGCAAGACATGCTCCCGCGCGACACCGCGCACAGGCGCCAACGGGCCAGGTTCGGACACCCAGAGCGTCTTCACGAAGGCGCGCAGCCGCGGCGCGGGCGGTCGTTGCATCAACATGGTGGCCATGCTAACGCCAACCTGGGCCAACCTGGGCCAACGTGGCATGCTTGCGGCCATGAAGCAAGCAATCCATCTCGTCGCCAGCGCGGTCCTCACCGCCATCCTCTGGCTGGCCAGCGCGGCCGGCGCTGCGGCGCCTGCTGCGGATGGCCCGTTGCGCGTCGGCTCCAAGCGCTTCACCGAGTCCTACATCCTGGCCGAGATCCTGGCGCAAACGGCTGCCCCACACACCAGCGCAACGCCGCATGTGCAGCAAGGGCTGGGCAATACCGCCATCGTCTATGAAGCCTTGCGCTCCGGCAGCATCGACCTCTACGCCGAGTACGCGGGCACGATCAGCCAGGAAATCCTGAAGAGCGCGCAGCCGATGAGCATCGATGCGATGAACCGCGCGCTGGCGCCGCTGGGCCTGGCCGCGGCCGTGCCGCTGGGCTTCAATGACGGCTATGCCCTGGCCCTGCGCGAAGCCGATGCCCAACGCCTGAACATCAAGACCTTGAGCGACCTGGCGCACCATCCGCTGCTCAAGCTCGGCCTTTCCAACGAATTCATCGGCCGCGCCGACGGCTGGAAGGGCCTGGCGCAACGCTACGGCCTGCCGCACACGCCGACCGGCCTGGACCACGGCCTGGCCTATGACGCGATCGCGGCCAAACAGATCGATGTGATGGACATCTACACCACCGACGCCAAGATCGGCCACCTGGGCCTGCGCGTGCTGCAGGACGACAAAGCCTACTTTCCGCGCTACGACGCGCTGGTGCTGTACCGCCACGATGTGCCCCAGCGCTTTCCCAATGCCTGGGCCGCGATCCGCAAACTCGAAGGCAGCATCGATGAGGCGGCCATGATCGCGATGAACGCGCGGGCCGAGTTACAGGGCGCGGCGTTCGACACGATCGCACGCGACCATCTGGCGGCGAAAGCGGGTGGCGCGGCGGCTGCTGGCTCCGATGGCGTGCGCGGCTTCGGTGCCAAGCTGTTCGGCCCCGACCTGGCGCGGCTGGCCGGCCAGCACCTGGGCCTGGTGTTGGCCTCGGTAGCCCTGGCGACGCTGGTGGCGGTGCCTCTGAGCGTGCTGGCGTTTCCGCACCCGCGGGCACGCGCCGTGCTGCTCGGCGCCACCGGCCTGTTGCAGACCGTGCCCTCGCTGGCTTTGCTGGCGGTGCTGATTTCGCTGTTGGGCGCCATCGGCACCCTGCCCGCACTGATCGCGCTCACGCTCTATGCGCTGTTGCCCATCATGCGCAATACCGTCGCGGGGCTGGCTGAAGTTTCCGGCGATCTGCGTGCCGCAGGCCAGGCCCTGGGACTGCGCGCGGGCCAGCGCATGCGCCACATCGAATTGCCTCTGGCGCTGCCGACCATCGTCGCGGGTGTGCGCACCGCCACCTCGATCGCCATCGGCACCGCCACCATCGCCGCCTTCATCGGCGCCGGCGGCTTTGGCGAGCGCATCGTCACCGGCCTCGCACTCAACGACAACGAACTGCTGATGGCCGGGGCGCTGCCGGCGGCGGTACTGGCGCTATTGAGCGAAGCGCTGTTCGAGGTGCTGGAGCGCTTGCTCGCGAAAAGACGCGGCAAGCCGGCAACGGCCAGCGACGGCCAGCTTCAAGCCAGGGTGTAGGCAGTCTTCACGGTCGTGAAGAACTCCTGCGCATAGCGGCCCTGCTCGCGCGGGCCGTAGCTGGAGCCTTTGCGTCCGCCGAACGGCACGTGGTAGTCCACGCCCGCCGTCGGCAGGTTCACCATCACCATGCCCGACTGGCTGTGCCGCTTGAAATGCGTGGCGTACTTCAGGCTGGTGGTGGCAATGCCCGAAGACAAGCCGAATGGCGTGTCGTTGGCGGTGGCCAGGGCTTCCTCGTAGTTCTTCACGCGAATGATGCTGGCCACCGGGCCGAAGATTTCTTCGCGGTTGATGCGCATGCTGCTCGCGCTTTCGCTGAACAGGGCCGGCGCCATGTAAAAACCATCGGTCGCCAGCTTCAGGCGCTCGCCGCCCGCGGCCAGCACCGCCCCTTCGGCCTTGCCGATTTCCACGTAGCTCAGGTCCTGCTCCAGCTGGCTCTGGCTGGACACGGGACCGATGTCGGTGCCTTGCGCCAATGCGTCGCCCACCTTGATCCTGGCCATGCGCTCTTTCATCGCCTGAACATACTTCGGATAGATGCCTTCGGTGACGATCAGGCGGCTGGATGCCGTGCAGCGCTGGCCGGTGGAATAGAACGCGCTTTGCACGCTGAGCTCCACCGCCTGGCTCAGGTCGGCGTCGTCCAGGATGACCTGCGGGTTCTTGCCGCCCATCTCCAGCTGCACCTTCTTGTGGCTTTGCACGCAGGCCAGTGCGATGCGCTGGCCCACGCCGACGGAGCCGGTGAAGCTGACGGCATCGATGCCGGGATGGTTGACCAGCGCATCGCCGATCACGCTGCCGCGACCCATGACGAGGTTGAACACGCCCGCCGGGATGCCGCTCCTGCTGATGATTTCAGCCAGGGCCCAGGCGCAGCCGGGCACCAGGTCGGCAGGCTTCAAGACCACGCAGTTGCCAAAGGCCAGCGCCGGCGCGATCTTCCAGGCGGGGATCGCAATCGGGAAGTTCCAGGGGGTGATCAGGCCGACCACGCCCACGGGCTCGCGCGTGATCTCCACGCCAATCCCGGGACGCACGGAAGGAATGGTTTCGCCGCCGAGGCGCAAGCATTCCCCGGCGAAAAACTTGAAGATGTGGCCGGCGCGCGTGGCTTCGCCAATGCCTTCGGGCCTGGTCTTGCCTTCTTCGCGTGCGAGCAGGGTACCCAGCTCTTCCTTGCGTGCCAGGATTTCATTGCCGATCTTGTCCAGCGCATCGCTGCGTGCCTGGATGCCACCGGTGGCCCAGGCCGGAAAAGCCGCGCGGGCGGCGGCCACCGCGGCATCCACATGCTTTGCGTCGCCTTGCGTGTACTCGGCGATCACGTCGCCCAGGTCGCTCGGGTTCAGGTTCGGGCTGTAGCTGTTGCCGGCAATCCATTCCCCGGCGATCAGGTTGTTGTGCTGCGGTGTCGTCATGGTTTCGGTCCTTGTGCGCAAAGGCGCTTATTGTGGGCCCAGGCTCTTGATCAACGCGTCCAGTTGCTCCATCTCCTCGGGCTTGAGGTCGGTCAGCGGCGCGCGCACCGGGCCTGCGTCATGCCCGACCAGCTTGGCGCCGGCCTTGACGATGCTCACCGCATAGCCCTGGCCCTTGTTGCGGATCTCCAGGTAGGGCATGAAGAAGTTCTTCAGCAGGCGGTGCTGGGTTGCCATGTCGTCGGCCGCCACCGCGCGATAGAACTCCATCGCGGTCTTGGGAATAAAGTTGAACACGGCCGACGAATACACCGGCGTGCCCAGGGCCTTGTACGCCGCGGCATAGACCTCGGCCGTGGGCAAGCCGCCAAGATAGGAGAAGCGGTCACCCATCTTCTGGTAGATGGAGGACATCAATTCAATATCGCCGATGCCGTCCTTGAAGCCGATCAGGTTGTCATTGCGTTCGGCAAGGCTCGCCAGCGTGTTCGGTTGCAACCTGCAGGCGCCGCGGTTGTAGACGATGACACCGAACTTCACGCTCTTGCACACCGCCTCCACATGCGCGGCCAAGCCTTCCTGGCCGGCTTCGGTCAGGTAGTGCGGCAGCAGCAGGATGCCGTGCGCGCCCGCCTTTTCCGCCGCTTGCGCACACTGGATGGCGAATCGCGTGGGGCCCCCGGTGCCGGCGATGATGGGCACCTTGCCGCGGCAGGTGTCCACCGCGGTCTGGATGATGCCGGGGTATTCGTCAGCGGTCAGCGAGAAGAATTCACCCGTGCCGCCGGCGGCGAACAAGGCTGTCGCACCATAGGGCGCCAGCCATTCGAGCCGCTCGATGTAGGTCTTGCGGTTGAAGTTGCCTTCCGCGTCGAAGTCGGTCAGCGGAAAAGACAGCAGGCCGGAACTGACGATGGTCTTGAGGTCTTGTGGATGCATGGTGTGTTGGTTGAGGTTTGAGATTTCAATCGCGGCGAATCCTGGTCGATCGAGGTCAATCGATCTTGATCTGGCCTTGGGCCACCACCAGCGCCCAGCGTGCGCGTTCGGCCTGGAAGAATTTGTCTTGCTCGGCGGATGTCATGGTGACGACCTCGGCGCCCTGGCCGGCCAGGCGCGCGCGAATGTCGGGCGAGCGGATGATGCGGACCAGCTCGGTGTTCAGGCGCGCCACGATGGCGTCGGGTGTACCGCGCGCAACCAGCGCGCCCTGCCAGGTGCCGGACTCGTAGCCGGGAACGCCCTGCTCGGCAATCGTCGGCACATCGCCGATCAGCGGCATGCGCGTGCGCTTGGACACGCCCAGCACCTTGAGCTTGCCGCCTTGCACTTGCGGCAAGGTGGCCAGCATGCCATTCATGAGCACCTGCGTCTGGCCCGCCACCGTGTCCTGCACGGCCTGCACACCGCCCTTGTAGGGGATGTATTGCCAGCGTGCGCCGCTGGCGCGCTCCAGCGCCACCCCGGCCAGGTGCGGCGCGCTGCCGGTGGCCGTCACGGCGAAGTTGAGGTCGATCTTTTTGGACAGCGCCACCAGCTCCTTCAGATTGTTGGCCGGCACCGAAGGGTGCACCACCAGCAGGTGCGGCGAATAAGCCAGCATGGTCGTGCCGCGCAGGTCCTTGGAGGGGTCGAACGCGAGCTTGGTATAGACCGAAGGGCTGATGGCCAGTGCCCCCGTATCGCACAGCAGGAGCGTGTAGCCGTCGGGCGCGGACTTGGCGACAAACTCGGCGCCGACATTGCCGTTGGCGCCGGCCTTGTTCTCCACGATCACCGGCTGCCCGAGCGCTTCGGACAGCGGCTGGCTGATGGCGCGCGCAATGATGTCGGACGAGCCGCCCGGCGGGTACGGCACCACGATGCGCAAGGGCCTGGCCGGCCACTGCTGGGCCAGCGCTTCGCGCCCCAAGACCCCCAGAGCGACCGTGCCCGTGACCATTGTTCGACGATTGATGTGCATGGATGTCTCCGTTTTTGACATTGAAACTGGCGGGATAGAGTGATTTTTGGGTTTTAAGTTGTACGTCATCATACAACATGAGGCGAACTTTTCAAGGCAATAACCGCGTCGCCGAACCCAGCCCTTTGGCCCGGTCAGCCCGCAGCGGGCAGCGCCAGGGCAGCCTGCGCCGCCTCCTCCTGCGCACGCCTAAGCCGCTCGCGGCTGTTGGTCAGGTGGATGCGCATGGCCGCGCGCGCGGCTTCGGGGTCCTTGCGGGCGATCGCCGCATAGATCTCCTCGTGTTCACGGTTCACGCGCCGCAGGTAATGCGGCAGATCCTCCATCGCCAGCCGCGATGAGTTGATGCGCGTGCGCGGGATCAAGGTGGCGCCAAGATGGCTCATGATGTCGGCAAAGTAGCGGTTGCCGGTGGCGTTGGCGATCTGCAGGTGGAAGCGGAAATCCGGCGACACCGTATCGCCCGCCCCGGCCACATTGGCCTCGAACGCATCGAGCGCGCTGCGCATTTCCGCAAGCTGTTCGTCGGTTCGGCGCAAGGCGGCAAGGCCCGCGGATTCGGACTCCAGGCTGATGCGCAGCTCCAGCACGGCCATGACATCGACCGCGGTCGCTATGTCTGCGGGATCAATGCGGAAACTGGTGCCCGGCCTGGCCTCCAGCACAAAGGTGCCGATACCGTGGTGGGTCTCGACCAGGCTGGCGGCCTGCAGGCGGGAAAGCGCCTCGCGCACCACCGTGCGGCTCACGCCGTAGGTCTGCATGATCTCGGATTCGGTCGGCAACTTGTCGCCCGGGCGCAGCGTCTGGGCCCGGATCTGGCCGCCAATGCCCTCGACCAGGTCATGCGCCAGGCTGCGCGAGCGGCGCGGCGGCCGCTGCGGCGCGCGCACCGTTGCCAGCAAGGCCTGCGTGTCGGGTCCTGCCGGGGCCGGCATTTCCGGGGTCACTCCTGTTGACAAAGTCGCCATGGGGTCATGATAATTGTTTTGATGTTGTACGACAACTGATAACATGCGTCCGCAACAAGAAATATCGAAAGAGACAAGGAAACCATGACCAACGGACATAGCTTGAACCGGCTGCTGCTGACCGGCGCGGCCGGCGGCCTCGGCAAAGTGCTGCGCGAGAGCCTCAAACCCAGCACCCATGTCTTGCGCGTTTCCGACATCTCGGACATGGCCCCGGCCGCCGCCAGCGAAGAAGTCGTGCCCTGCGACCTGGCGGACAAGCGCGCGGTCGACGCCCTGGTTGAGGGCTGCGACGCGATCGTTCACCTTGGCGGCGTTTCGGTGGAGCGTCCGTTCGAGGAAATCCTCGAAGCCAACATCAAGGGCGTCTTCCATATCTATGAAGGCGCGCGCCGCCACGGCGTGCGGCGCATTGTCTTCGCCAGCTCCAACCACGTGATCGGCTTTCACAAGCAGTCCGACCGCCTCGACGCCAGCGCCCAGCGCCGGCCCGATGGCTACTACGGCCTGTCCAAGTCATTCGGCGAAGACATGGCGCAGTTCTACTTCGACCGCTATGGCGTGCAGAGCGTGAGCATCCGCATCGGCTCCTCGTTCCCCGAGCCCGCCAACCGCCGCATGATGAGCACTTGGCTGAGCTACCGCGACCTGACCAGCTTGATCGAAAAGTCGCTGTTTACGCCCGATGTGAAGCACACCATCGTCTATGGCGTGTCGGCCAACCGCGACGTCTGGTGGGACAACAAGGCGGCGGCACATCTTGGCTTCACACCGCTGGACAGCTCCGAGATATTCCGTGACAAGGTCGAAGCCCAACCGCCGGTTGCGCAGACCGACCCCAACGCCATTTACCAGGGCGGCGCCTTCACCGCCCAAGGCCCGTTTGGCGACAACTGAAATGAAACCTTTCCTTTCGATTCGTCGCGTTGCTGTGCGTGAAGTGCGTGGTTCAGGGTGCTGTTCAGGGCGCGACCACGCCGACGGCGTGCTCTGCTCCGCGAATGTCCCCCGCTCGGCCTATGGCCGAAGCTCCTCCTTTATTTCGCTGCGCAAAGCACACCATCAACGTGATCGTTCAGAGCAGTGGTTGATCGGCGGCAAACCCGCAGCGTGCCCTCGTGCGCAGGGCACCGGGTGCTCCCAGCAGCGAAATAAAGGAGGAGCCGAAGGCGGGGGACATTCGCGGAGGGGAGTACCCGGTGTCCTGTGCACGCACCCCGAACGCGCGCAGGTGGTGCAAGCCACCATGGAAAACTAGGACATGAACCCCCAGGCCGAACTCCTGGTCGACGCGCGCAATGGCACGGGCGAGAGCCCGGTCTGGCAT
>DATILI010000090.1:0-7930 GCA_035476635.1 Burkholderiaceae bacterium
CATCGCCCGCATGGCGCGTGACATGCACGGCGGCAACGGCATCCATGACGAGTACCATGTGATCCGCCACATGATCAACCTGGAAACCGTGAACACCTACGAAGGCACGCACGACGTGCACGCGCTGATCCTCGGCCGCGCACAAACCGGGTTGCAGGCCTTCTATTGATTTGAACCTGGGCGAACTCAAACCCATCCTCACGACGCTGGCGATGCCGCCGGCGTCGCTGGTGCTGCTGGCCCTGCTCGGCTGGCTGCTCGGCTTAAGGAGAAGGGCCGCCGGCGCCGTGCTGGTGCTGGTGAGTCTTGCCGGCCTCTGGCTCGTGAGCTGCAATGCGGTGGCCGTCTGGCTGTCGCAAACGCTGCTGGCGCAGTACCCGGCGGCATCCGTCCAAACCCTGAAGAGCAGCAAGGCCCAGGCCGTCGTGGTGCTGGGCGCTGGCGTCCAGGCCAACGCGCCCGAGTACGGCCAGCCCATGCTGCAGCCCTTGACCGCTGCGCGCTTGCGCTACGGCGCCTGGCTGGCCCAGCAGATGCGGCTGCCCCTGGGCTACACCGGCGGCGTGGGCTGGGCCAACGTGGGCTCGGGCACCCCGCCCGAGGCCGTGGTCGCACGCCGCGTGGCACAGGAAGAGCATGGCCTGGCGCTGCGCTGGGCCGAAGACCAGTCGCGCGATACGGCGGAGAACGGCACGCTCATGGCGGCGCTGCTCAAGCGCGACGGCATTCGCCACATCGTGCTCGTCACCAATGCCTTTCACATGCCGCGCTCGATTGAAGCCTTTCGCAGCACGGGCATCGAAGTCACGCCTGCCCCCATGGGCTTCATCGGCCCGATGGACCGCCCCCTGCTGGATTGGCTGCCTTCGACCACGGGAATGAATTCTTCGCGCCTGGTGCTGCGCGAATGGCTGGCCTTGCAGATCACCCGGCTGCAAGCACGCTAGCCAGACCCCAGACCCGCTCTGGCGTTTACCTGGGATTTACCTGCGCCGGCCACAATTCCGGGGGATTCGACCTCCTTGAAGCTTGACGCCTTTCTGCTGGAAAGCTACATTACTAACCAGTCAGTCATTAGCAGAGATGTCGAGTCGAGATGTCGATTTCCCAGTTCATCAGCGCCAAGAAAGCCGAGGTCCACGCCAAGCGTGAGCGCCGCAAGGAGGCACGCCCGGGTGAGCTGCTGGACGCGGCGCTGGACCTGTTCGTTGAAAAAGGCTTTGCTGCCACGCGGGCCGAGGAAGTGGCCGCGCGCGCCGGCGTCTCCAAGGGCACGCTGTTCCTGTATTTTCCGAGCAAGGAAGAGCTGCTGAAGGCGGTCGTACGCGAGAACATCTCGGGCCGCTTCAAGGAATGGAATGAGGAGTTCCAGGCGTTTGAAGGCAGCAGCGCCGAGATGCTGCACTATTGCATGAACGTCTGGTGGGAGCGCGTGGGCGCCACGAAAGCCTCGGGCATCACCAAGCTCATGGTCAGCGAAGCGCGCAACTTCCCCGAAATCGCAGCGTTCTACCAGCAGGAAGTGATCCAGCCAGGCCAGGACCTGATTCGGCGCATCCTGCAACGCGGTGTGCAGCGCGGCGAGTTCCGTCCGGTCGATCTGGACTACGCGGTATACAGCGTGGTCGCGACGATGGTGTTCCTGATCATGTCGCGGCACTCGCTCGGCGCCTGCGTGCCGGAAAACTTCCAACTCGATCCACAGCGCTATATCGCTTCGCAAATCGACATCATCTTGCACGGCCTGACCGTGCGCACCGGCGACACCCCATCGCCCAAGGGAAAAAGCGGAACATGAATCGCTCGCTTAAACGTTCGCTCAAGTGGCTGGCCATCGGCCTCGTCGTCGCATTGCTCGTGATCGGCGTATTGCGCGCCCTGTCGGCCCGCAAGGCCCAGCAGGAGGCCGTGGCCGCCGCTGCGACCACCAAGGCCCAGGCCGCGGTGGAACTAGCGGCCACTGACGTGGTGAAGGCCCAGACCCGCACACTCGCGCAAGGCCTGCCGATTTCCGGGACGCTCAAGGCGGCCAACTCGGCCGTGGTCAAGGCCCGCGTGGCCGGCGAATTGCAAGGCCTGGCGGTGCGCGAAGGCGACCCGGTCAAGGCCGGCCAGGTGATCGCGCGCGTCGATCCCACGGAATACATGGCACGCGCCAAGCAGGCGCAGGAACAGGCCGATTCGGCCAAGTCGCAGATCGACATCGCGCAGCGCCAATGGGACAACAACAAGGCCCTGGTCGACCAGGGCTTCATCTCCAAGACCGCACTGGACACCTCGTGGAACAATTTCGTTGCGATGCAGGCCAACCACAAGGCGGCGCTGGCGGCCGTGGACATGGCACGCAAATCGGTGGACGACACCGTGCTGCGCGCGCCGATTGCAGGCCAGGTATCGCAGCGCCTGGCGCAGCCCGGCGAACGCGTGGGGGTGGATGCGAAGGTGGTCGAAATCGTGGACCTGGGCCGCATCGAATTGGAGGCAGCACTCAGCGCTGCCGACTCCGTTCAGGTGCGCGTGGGCCAGACCGCGGCGCTGCAGATCGAAGGCAGCGCCCAGCCCCTGGCCGCCCGCGTGGTCCGTATCAACCCCAGCACCCAGGCCGGTAGCCGCAGCGTGCTGGCCTACCTCAGCATTGAGCGCCCCGAGGGGCTGCGCCAGGGCCTTTTTGCGCAAGGCACACTCGCCAGCGCGCGCATTTCCGCGCTATCGGTTCCGGTCAGTGCCGTGCGCACGGACAAGCCCAACCCTTATGTTCAGGCGGTGGAAAACAACATCGTCGTGCACCCGCCCGTGGAACTGGGCGCGCGCGGCGATGCCGACGGCGAGCAGGTCGTCGCGGTCAAGGGCGTGCCGGAAAATGCGGTGGTGATCAGCGGCGCCATCGGCGCGCTGCGCGCCGGCACGGCGGTCAAGTTCACGCAGATGCCGGCTGCCAAGACAGCGCCTTGATCTTTTCGCAAGCTCCTCGTCCAACGCCCAGCGCTCATGTGGTTTACCAAAGTCAGCCTTAAAAACCCGGTCTTCGCCACCATGGTGATGCTGGCCTTCGTCGTGCTGGGCCTGTTCTCCTATCAGCGCCTGAAGGTCGACCAGTTTCCCAACATCGATTTCCCGGTGGTGGTGGTCACGGCCGAGTATCCCGGCGCGTCGCCGGAAATCGTCGAAAGCGAAGTCACGAAGAAGCTGGAAGAAGGCGTCAACTCGATTGCCGGCATCAACGCGCTGACCTCACGCAGCTACGAAGGCCAGGCGGTTGTCATCATCGAGTTCCAGCTGCACATCGATGGCCGCAAGGCGGCCGAGGACGTGCGCGAGAAAGTCGCCTCCATCCGCCCGAGTTTCCGCACCGAGGTCAAGGAACCGCGCGTGCTGCGCTTTGACCCCTCCAGCCGCGCGATCTGGTCGCTGGCGGTGCTGCCCGACGCGGCCAAGGGCAAGGCCATGAACGCGGTGGAGCTCACCAACTGGGCCGACCAGGTCCTGAAGAAGCGCCTGGAAAACGTGCGCGGCGTCGGCTCGGTGAACCTGGTGGGCGGCACCAAGCGCGAGATCAACGTCTACTTGAACCCGCAGGCCATGGAGGCGCTGGGCATCAGCGCCGAGCAGGTGGTCACCGCGGTGCGCAACGAAAATCAGGACTTGCCGGTGGGCGCGATCCGCTCGCTCGCGCAAGAGCGCGTGGTGCAGATCGATGCGCGCATGCAGCGCCCCGAAGACTTCGCCAGGATCATCGTCACGCGGAAAAACGGCGCGCCCATCACCGTCGGCCAGGTCGCGCGCATTTCCGATGGCGCCCAGGAAATCGACAGCCTGGCCCTGTACAACGGCGAGCGCACCCTGCTGCTCACGGTGCAGAAGTCGCAAGACGAAAACACCATCCAGGTGGTCGACGGGCTGAAGAAGGCAATCGATGAAATCGGCGCGCAATTGCCCGCTGGCGTGCGCCTGGAGCCCATTGCCGACGGTTCGCGCCCGATCCGCGTGGCGGTGGAGAACGTGCGCCGCACCTTGATCGAAGGCGCACTGCTCACCGTGCTGATCGTGTTCCTGTTCCTGAACTCGTGGCGCTCGACCGTGATCACCGGCCTGACCTTGCCGATCGCGTTGATCGGCACCTTCCTGTTCATGAACATGTTCGGCTTCACCATCAACATGATCACGCTGATGGCGTTGTCGCTGTGCGTGGGCCTGCTGATCGACGACGCCATCGTGGTGCGCGAGAACATCGTGCGCCATGTGCAGATGGGCAAGCAGCCCTACCAGGCGTCGCTGGACGGCACGCAGGAAATCGGCCTGGCGGTGCTGGCCACGACCTTCTCCATCGTCGCGGTGTTCCTGCCCATCGGATTCATGGGCGGGATCATCGGCAAGTTCTTCCACGAGTTCGGCATCACCATCGTGGCGGCGGTGCTGATCTCGATGTTCGTGAGCTTCACCCTGGACCCGATGCTGTCGTCCATCTGGCATGACCCGAGCATCCATGCGCACGGCCAGAACAAGGCGCCGGTCACCCTGTATGACAAGACCATCGGCCGCGTGACGGGTTGGTTCGACCGCGCCACGGACGCGCTGGCCGACGCCTACCAGGGCATCCTGCGCTGGTCGCTCAGGCACAAGCTGGCCACTGTGGCATTGGCCGTCGTGATCTTCGTCGCCAGCATCTTCATGGTGCCGCTGCTGGGTACCGAGTTCGTACCCAAGGCCGACTTCTCGGAGACCTCGCTCAACTTCTACACGCCGGTCGGCTCTTCGCTGGAAACCACCGAGGCCAAGGCCAGGCAGGTCGAAACCATCGTACGCGAGTTCCCCGAGGTGAAGTACACCCTGGCCACCATCAACACCGGCAACGCGCAAGGCAAGATCTACGCGAGCGTCTATGTGCGCCTGGTCGACCGCAAGGCCCGCAGCCGCAGCGTGGACCAGATGTCGGCCGTGCTGCGCGATCGCCTGAAGCAGGTGCCCGGCATCACCGTGACCCACGTCGGCCTGCTCGATTCGGTCGGCGGCAACAAGCAGGTGGAGCTTTCGCTGCTGGGCCCGGACCTCAAGGAGCTGGAGCGCCTGACGCAACTGGTGAACGAAAAAATCCGCGACATCCCCGGATTCGTCGACCTCGACTCCAGCCTCAAGCCCGACAAGCCGGTGATCGACGTCGATGTCAAGCGTGAGGCCGCCTCCGACCTTTCCTTGAGCGTGGCCCAGATCGCCAGTTCGCTGCGCACCCTGGTGGCCGGCCAGACCGTGGGCAACTGGCGTGCGCCCGACGACCAGACCTATGACGTTAACGTGCGCCTCGCGCCGGATGCGCGCAATGCACCGCGCGACCTGGAGCGCCTGCCCTTCACCACCGGCAGCAACGCCGACGGCAGCCCGCGCATCGTGCGCCTGAACCAGGTGGCCACCATCAAGGAAGGCACCGGCGCGAACCAGATCAACCGGCGCGACCTGACACGCGAGGTGTCGATCAACGGCAACGTCTACAACCGCTCGGCCGGTGAAGTCTCCGCCGCCATCAAGACCGCGCTGGAAGGCATCAACTTCCCGCCGGGCTACCGCTACCAGTTCAGCGGCTCGACCAAGAACATGGCGGAGTCGTTCGGCTACGCGGTCTCGGCGCTGGCGATGGCCATCATCTTCATCTACATGATCCTGGCGAGCCAGTTCAAGAGCTTCCTGCAGCCACTGGCGCTGATGACTTCCCTGCCCCTCACCTTGATCGGCGTGGTGCTGGCGCTGATGATGTTCCGCTCCACGCTGTCGATGTTCTCGATCATCGGCGTGGTGATGCTGATGGGCCTGGTGACCAAGAACGCAATCTTGCTGGTCGACTTTGCGATCCGCGCCAGGGAAGACGGCATGGAGCGCACCGAGGCCCTGCTGATGGCGGCCAAGGTGCGGTTGCGCCCGATCCTGATGACCACCCTGGCCATGATTTTCGGCATGGTGCCGCTGGCCTTTGCGCTGACCGAAGGCTCCGAGCAGCGCGCGCCCATGGGCCAGGCGGTGATTGGCGGCGTCATCACCTCCTCGTTGCTCACGCTGGTGGTGGTGCCGGTCGTGTATTGCTACATGGACGACCTGGCGAACTGGTTCCGCAGGAAATTCACAGGCCGCGGCCGCCCGTCCGGCGGTGGCGGCACAGCACAGCCCGTGCCGGCCTCTAAAATCGAGGGTTTGTCCTGATCCCCCCTCGGAGAACAACATATGACATCGCCCGCCAATCTTGAGCAAGCCCGCTTCAACATGATCGAGCAGCAGATCCGCCCCTGGGATGTGCTGGACGGCCACATCCTGCAATTGCTGGCAGTGGTGCGGCGCGAAGACTTCGTGCCGCTGGCCCATAAGGCGCTGGCCTTTGTCGACATGGAAATCCCCTTGCTGGGCCCACACGAAGATGCCATGCGCCAGGGCCACTGCATGCTCGCGCCCAAGGTGGAAGCCCGCATGCTGCAAGACCTGAATGTGCAAAAGCACGAGAAAGTGCTGGAAGTTGGCGCCGGTTCAGGCTATATGGCGGCCTTGCTGGCGCACCGCGCGCAACGCGTGATCTCGCTTGAAATCAATGCCGACCTCGTGAAAATGGCGCGTGCCAACCTGCAGCAGGCCGGCATCCACAACGCACAAGTGCGCGAAGCCGATGGCGCCCACGGTGCTTCGGCCGACGGCCCCTTCGATGTCATCGTGCTCAGCGGTTCGGTGGCCGAAGTGCCGCAGGCCCTGCTGGCCCAGCTCAAGGTCGGCGGCCGGCTGGCGGCCGTGGTCGGGCAAGAGCCCATGATGCGCGCCACCTTCGTCACGCGCACCGGCGAAAGCGCCTGGAGCACCGTGCAGCCCTGGGACACGGTGGCGCCGCGCCTGGCGCACTTCGCCCAGCCCTCGCGCTTCACTTTTTGAGTCCCACCGGAACAACGCCCATGATTTCCCAAGTCCGCCCCTCCGACCTGGCCGCCTGGCTGCAGGCCGAAAGTGCCGCCACAGGCCCCGGCCAGGCGGTGGTGCTCGATGTCCGCGAGCCTTGGGAATTGCAGGCCGCCAGCGTCAAGGCCGAGGGTTTCAAGCTGGTGACCATTGCGATGAACGAAATCCCTGCGCGCCTGGCCGAACTGGATGCCGATCAGCCGGTCGCCTGCCTGTGCCACCACGGCGCCCGCAGCCTGCGCGTGGCCTCGTTTCTGGCGCAGAACGGCTTCACGCATGTCGCCAATATCGCCGGCGGCATCAATGCCTGGACCGACGAAGTGGATGCCAACGTGCCGCGCTATTAGCGCGCCGATGCCAGACTGCAGCCAAACCATTGTTGATATCTTTCAAGGACGAACATGAGCCTTTCCGCCAAGCTTTCACTGTCTCTGGCCCTGGCAGCGGCATTTGCCCCGCTGGCCCAGGCCCAAAGCCTGGTGGAAATGTACGAAGCCGCGCGCGCCTATGACGCGACCTACCAGTCCGCGCGGGCGCAGTACGAAGCCAACCTGTTCAAGGCGGAGCAGGCGCGCGCCGGCATCCTGCCCAGCGCCAATCTGTCGGCTGGTGCGACGCGCTCGCAGTTCGATCTCAACAATCCTTCCGTGGACCGCACCTACGGCACGCAAAACGCCACCGTCAGCGCTTCGCAGCCCCTGTACCGCCCGGCCAATCGGGCCACCTATGAGCAAGGCAAGCGCCAGGCCGAGATGGCCCGGGCCCAGCTGGCTGTGGCCGAGCAGGACCTGGTGGTGCGCGTGAGCCAGGCCTATTTCGACGTGCTCGCCGCGCAGGACAGCCTGGCCTTCGTGCGGGCCCAGAAGGCCGCTGTGGCCGAACAGCTGGCTTCGGCCAAGCGCAACTTCGAGGTCGGCACCACCACCATCACCGACACGCGCGAAGCCCAGGCGCGCCATGACCTGGTGATTGCGCAAGAGATCGCCGCCGAAAACGACCTGCGCGTGAA
>DATILI010000091.1:0-4381 GCA_035476635.1 Burkholderiaceae bacterium
GGCCTGGTGCGTACCACCTACAAGCCCTGGCGCGAATACCTGCGCGCCGACTTCCACCCTAGCCAGCAGGAAAGCGAGCTTTCACGCCGCTGGCTGGCCGACCACGCGGACCAGTATTCGCTGGTGGGCGCGCCTGCCACCGGCGCGGCGCACGCCGCTACGGCGTAAGCAACGGCAAGCCTTGGCCCACCCACGCGTCGCGAATCGCGCGCAGGTGGCGCGCGTCGGTTCCACAACAACCACCGAGCACGTTGAGCTGGGCCAACGGTCCGCGCAGGCGGCGATAGCAGTCGCCCAGGCCGGCAACGTCACCGATGTCAAGCTCCGTCGCCGCATCCAGCTCGGCATGGCTGAGCGTGGACGCGTTGGCACGGACAGAACGGATGCGCGTCGTCCAGGCGTCGCCACGGCCAAGCACCGTCTCGAAGTGCAACGGATGTGCGCAATTGATCCCGAAATAGTCCGGCGGCGTGTCGACGTCCAACCGTTCGATGGCCTCGCGCAAAGTCATCCCGCTGGGTAGCCGGCCATCGGTCTCGACGGTGAAAGACACAGACACCGGAAGGCCCACGTCACGCGCAGCGCGCACGACGCCAACGGCCTCATCGAGATGCGTCATCGTCACGGCCGCGAGCATGTCGACGCCGCCATCCTTCAGCGCCTGCGCCTGCGGCCGGTGGTAGGCCTGGGCGTCAGCGGCGCTGCTGATCCGGTCCACCACATAGCCGTCGCCGCGTGGGCCGATGATGCCGCTGAGCACAATGCCGCCTTCGATACGAGAATGCCACGCATCGCGTAAACCGCGCACCAGGTCTGCGGCGGCGATGTTGACGGCGGCCAGCGTGGCCGCATCATGGCCGAGCAGGAGACCCCAGTCGGCGCTGGCGCGCCAGGTGGGCGTCTCCAGCACGAAGCCGGCACCGGGCGTGGAAGCGGCCAGTTCAAGGTAGGGACGGTAGTAGCGGCGCAAGCGCTCGCGGCCGGCCTCGTCGGCCAGCAGGACGAAGGCTGCGAAGTGCGGCAGCGCAACGCCTTCGAGAAACACCAGCGTGGTTTCCAGCCCGCCGTCGCTGAGAAACAGGCCCCCAGCCATCTGAGGAAGCGCAAAAGGCAATGCAGGGTCCATGGCACACCTCCGTCAGGCGATTGTCCGCGCGCTGGCGGCCACTGGCAACGCAGCGACGGAGCAGGCGAAAACTCAGCGTGCCACCAGCCCGGCCCCCACGTCCATCGGCTGCCACTCCAGCGGCAGCTGGATGTCGACGCCCTCCTTCGCGCCACGTGCGCGCAGGAATTCCATCGACACGTCGAACCGGTCCAGCGGCGGCGGCATCGGTCGCATCGGCTGGCCTGAAGGCACCCAGAAGTCATCCCAGTGGATCGGAATCACCCGCTGGGCTTGCACGCTGGCGACAACTTCGCGCCACAGGGCGTCGCGGTGCGCGTCGCTGCGCGGGCCCAAGGCGCCGATGCCGAGCAGCACGACCTTGGCGCGCACGTCCTTGAGCGCGCCGGGCTCGAAACCCGCGCTGCCCACGATCAAGAGCGTCTGGCCCTGGTGCTGAACATGCACGGCATAGCTCTGCCCCTCCTTGTACGCACTCGCGCGCACCGGCGGCTTGAGCGGCGCCGTGATCTCACCGCCGGCGAACCCGGTCGGCGCATGGCGGCCCGGGTACAGCGTGACCGTGAAGCGCCCGAACTGCATGGGCTCGCCGAGCCTGGCCACCCGGATTTGCGATTCGGGCAGGCCCCAGCCGCGCCCCACATTCGCGGTGGATTCCGAGCCCAGCAGCAGCGCCCCGGTGCGCTTGGCAACCTCGGGTGCGTCCATGGCATGGTCGTAGTGCGAATGCACGGGAATCACGGCGGCCAGCTTGCCGGTCTTGCCCGGAATGCCCGCGCGCTGCATGCCGCGCGTGATGGCATCGAGATCGGGCTCGACCTTGCCGAGGAAGGCTTGCAGCTTGTCGGGTCGCGAGAAAAAACCATCGGTCAGGATCGCGGTTTCGCCGTCGTCCAGCAGCACTGTGGCCACGCCCAGGAAGCTCACCCGCAGCGCGGGCGGCGGCGCAACGACGGGCTTGCCACCCCAGTTCAGCGCGGCCCACGGCGCCAGCGAGGGATGTTGCTGCAGCAGCCATGCAAGCCCGCCCGCGGCCAGGATCAACAGCACCAGCAAGGCGAGAAGAAGACGTTTGAACAGGCGCATGGCTTTGAGACGAGTAAAAGACCAGCCGCATGGTAAATGCAGTTTGAAGCAGAATCGAGGGCATGCAACTCAACTACATCGCCAACGCCTCCGTGCCCTCGGCCTCGGGCCGCACCATCCCCGTCATCGATCCATCGGACGGCCAGCCCTTTGATGAACTGCAGCGCAGCAATGCGCAGGATATCGACACCGCCGTGCGCGCCGCCCGCCAGTGCTACGACGCCGTCTGGAGCAAGATCAGCGCAGCCGAACGCGGCCGCTTGTTGATGCGCCTGTCAGCCAAGGTGGCCGAGCATGCCGAAGAACTCGCCGCCATCGAGCAGCGCGACTGCGGCAAACCGACCAAGCAGGCCAGGGCCGACGCGCTCGCCCTGGTGCGCTACTTCGAGTACTACGCCGGCGCCTGCGACAAGCTGCATGGTGACACCATTCCCTACCTTGACGGCTACAGCGTCTTCACCTGGCGCGAGCCACACGGCGTGACCGGCCACATCATTCCCTGGAACTACCCGATGCAGATCTTCGGCCGCAGCGTGGGCGGCGCGCTGGCGGCGGGCAATGTCTGCGTGGTCAAGCCGGCGGAGGATGCCTGCCTGTCATTGATCCGCGTGGCGCAGCTGGCGGCCGAGGTCGGTTTTCCGGCGGGCGCAATCAACATCGTCACCGGCTATGGCCATGAGGTCGGCGACGCGCTCGCGCGGCACGCGGGCATCGACCACATCAGCTTCACCGGCAGCCCCAAGATCGGCACCCTGATCCAGCAAGTGGCAGCCGAGCGGCACTGCCCGGTCACCCTGGAACTGGGCGGCAAGAGCCCGCAGATCATCTTTGCCGACGCCGACCTGGACGCCGCCCTGCCCATGGTCATCAACGCCATCGTGCAAAACGCCGGCCAGACCTGTTCCGCCGGCTCGCGCCTGCTGGTGGACCAGGCCATCTACGAGCCGCTGCTCGAACGCCTGGGCGCGGCCTTTGAAAACCTGCGCGTCGGCCCCGCCACCATGGACCTGGACGTCGGCCCGCTGATCCGCCAGACGCAGCAGCAGCGCGTCTGGGATTTCCTGAGCGACGCGCACGTGGCCGGCATCCCGACGGTGGCGCAGGGAAGAGTCGTCGACGAAGCACCGGAGACCGGCTATTACCAGGCCCCGACCCTGCTGCGCGACGTGCCGGTGATGCACCGGCTGGCACAGGAAGAAGTGTTCGGCCCGGTGCTGGCGGCAATGAGTTTTCGCGATGAAGACCATGCCGTTGAACTCGCCAATGCCACCCAGTTCGGCCTGGTGGCCGGCGTCTGGACGCGCGACGGCGCACGCCAGCTGCGCATGGCCAAGCGCGTCAGGAGCGGCCAGGTCTTCATCAACAACTATGGTGCCGGCGGTGGCGTGGAGCTACCCTTCGGCGGCGTCAAGTCTTCGGGCTATGGGCGCGAGAAGGGGTTCGAGGCGCTGCTGGGGTTCACCACGCTGAAAACGGTGGCGATCAGGCACGGTTGAACCGGCAAGCGTCCGGCCCTCATCTTGAAGGTGAAGGGCACGTAACGCCATCTGAAACTACAAACAAAAGGAGAACCTGAACATGCGCGTCCAAAACAAATCCATCATCGTCACCGGCTCCGGCGGCGGCATCGGCGAAGGCATTGCCAAGCGGCTGGCGGCCGAAGGGGCCCAGGTCGTCGTCAACGACATCAATGCCGCCCTGGGCGAGAAGGTGGTGGCCGAGATCAAGGCGGCCGGTGGAACCGCTTCGTTTTTCGCGGCCGACGTGACGAAATCCGCTGACGTCAAGGCGCTGGTCGAGGCGGCCGTACAGCGCTACGGCAAGCTCGATGCGATGGTCAACAACGCCGGCTGGACGCACCGCAACCGCCCGGCGCTCGAAGTCTCGGAAGACGACTTCGACAAGTGCTATGCGGTGAACATGAAGAGCATCTACCTGTCCACCATCCACGCGGTGCCGGCCTTGCGCGCCAACAAGGGCGGCAGCCTGATCAACATCGCTTCGACCGCCGGCGTGCGCCCGCGCCCGGGCCTGACCTGGTACAACGGCTCCAAGGGCGCCGTCATCACCACATCCAAGTCGCTGGCCGCGGAGTTCGGCCCCGACAACATCCGCGTGAACTGCATCAACCCGGTGTTCAACCCCGACACCGGCCTGTCCGCCGAATTC
>DATILI010000092.1:0-9544 GCA_035476635.1 Burkholderiaceae bacterium
ACCACGGCGATGCCGGTGGCCGCCGAGAGGAAGTTCTGCACCGACAGCGCCAGCATCTGCGTCAGGTAGC
The DNA here is from genome assembly GCA_035476635.1 of Burkholderiaceae bacterium. GTDB lineage: Bacteria > Pseudomonadota > Gammaproteobacteria > Burkholderiales > Burkholderiaceae_C > DATILI01. Next base: position 71 of record DATILI010000092.1, read on the forward strand.
TCATGGTGGCTTCGCCTGCGTAGCCCTGCCAGTTGGTGTTGGAGACAAAGCTCACGGCGGTATTGAAAGCCGAGTCTGGCGACACCGCCGCCATGCCTTGCGGGTTCAGGGGCAGCATGCCTTGCAGCCGCTGCAGCAGATACAGCGCGAAGAGGCCCATAGCATTGAAGGCCAGCAGCGCCAGCGCGTATTGCGACCAGTGCATCGATTGCTCGGCCGAAGTACCGGCAAGGCGATAGAGGGGTTTTTCCGCCCGCAGCATCCAGGCCGGCAGCCGGCCCGCGCACAACGCCGCCAGCCAGCGGCCCAGCGGCCAGGAGGCGACGAGCAGAACGACGAGGAAGAGGGCCAGCAGGCTCCAGGCACCGCTGCTCATCAAAACTCCTCGGCGCAGATCAGCGCATAGACCAGGTAGGCCAGCAGAATCACGGCGCACATGCCGCCGAAGCCATAAAGAACTTCAAGGCTGTTCATGAGCGGCTCCCTTGCGGGCGATGCAGCTTCTGCAGACCCCGGACCAACAAGACCATCGCACCCCAGAACAGGGCGGCGGCGCCGACAAATACGATATCCATTTCTCACTCCTGCGAATCAAGACAGGGGGAGCTTAGGTTTGGTGGCGTAAAAACGGGGCACAAAGGCGGATGGCGGCTGTCAAGAAAGCGTAAATGCGGCTTTCATTTTTACGGTTTCTTTACACTCCATGTCCCACACTGGCAGCCGCAACAACATCAAGTCATGCGGTGGGACTCGGTGCATCGACTTGTCTGCAAGGAACCTGAATGGAACATCCCAAGTCCACCCTCGCCGGTCTGACCGTGGGCGCCATCGGCGTGGTCTACGGCGACATCGGCACCAGCGTGCTGTATGCCCTCAAGGAGGTTTTTGCCTCTGGGCATGTGCCATTCACCTCCGAAAACGTGCACGGCATCCTGTCCATGTTCTTCTGGACCTTGACCGTCATCGTGTCGATCAAGTACGTGGTGCTCATCCTGCGCGCGGACAACCACGGCGAAGGCGGAACGGCGGCGCTGCTGGCGCTGGCATCCAACGCTGTCAAGGACAAGCCGGCGTTGCGCCAGCGCCTGCTGGTCGTCGGCATGTTCGGGGCCGCGCTGTTCTATGGCGACGGTGTCATCACGCCGGCCATCTCGGTGCTGTCTGCCGTCGAGGGCCTGGAAATCGTCTCGCCGCGGTTCAAGGACTATGTGATTCCCGTGACGCTGCTGGTGTTGGTGCTGCTGTTCCTGGTGCAAAAGCATGGGACCGGCGGCATCGGCAAGTTCTTCGGGCCGATCACGCTGGCCTGGTTTCTCGCAATTGGCGCATTGGGGCTGGCCCAGGTGGCATCGAACCCGCAAATCCTGTGGTCCCTGAGCCCGCACTATGCCCTGGGGTTCATGCTGGCCAACCCTGGAACCACCTTCCTGCTGCTGGGGGCGATCGTGCTCTGCGTCACAGGCGCGGAGGCGCTGTATGCGGACCTGGGCCACTTCGGCAAGAGGCCGATACGCCTGGCCTGGTTCTCCATCGTGATGCCGGCCTTGACCCTGAACTATTTCGGCCAGGGCGCCCTGCTGTTGAAGAATCCCGAGGCCGTGAAGAATCCCTTTTACCTGATGACCCCGGACTGGGCCTTGCTTCCCATGGTGGCGCTGGCCACGATGGCGACGGTGATTGCGTCCCAAGCGCTCATCTCCGGCGCATTCAGCGCGACCAAGCAAATCATCCAGCTCGGCTACTTGCCGCGCATGCAGATCATTCACACCAGCGAGCAGGACACGGGGCAGATTTACATCCCGTTCGTTAACTGGGCGCTGTTCGCCGCCATCGTCGTCGCCGTGCTGATGTTCAAGTCTTCAAGCGCCTTGGCAACGGCCTATGGCATCGCCGTCTGCGGCAACATGATCATCACGACCGTGCTGACGTTCTATGTCATCCGCTATGAATGGAAATACTCCCTGGCCCTTTGCATTTTGGCTACCGGGTGCTTCTTCCTGGTGGATGCGGCTTTTCTTTCCTCGAATATGCTGAAGTTTGCCGACGGAGGCTGGTTTCCGATCGTCATTGCAGGCGCCATCTTCACCTTGATGGCGACCTGGAAGGAGGGGCGCCAGCTGCTCAAGCTCAAGCAGCGCGAAGACGCCATCGAGTTGCGCGCCTTCCTGGCCTCGGTATTCGCCGAGCCGCCGGCGCGCGTTGCACGTACCGCGGTGTTCCTGACCGCGGAGCCATTCACCGTGCCGAACGCATTCCTGCACAACCTCAAGCACAACAGCGTGCTGCACGCGCAAAACCTTTTCGTCACCGTGCGCAACCACGAGCTGCCGCTGGTGCCAGCGAAGGAGCGCCTGGAAGTCGAGGCGCTTGGCAATGGCTGCTGGCAGGTCGTGATCCACTACGGGTTCAAGGACAACCCGGACGTTCCCGCCGCGCTACGGCAGATGCAGGAGCTGGGCTGCGCGACCGACCCCATGTTGACCAGCTACTTCCTTTCGCGCGACATCGTGGTACCGACGATCGGCGGCGGTATGGCGCAATGGCGCGAAAAGCTGTTCGCGCAGATGCACCACAACGCCAGCGCCGCCGCGGATTTCCTGGCCCTGCCGACCAATGGCGTGGTGGAGCTGGGCGGGAAGGTGGAGATCTAGGAATAGTCTTCACCGCCGCTGCTCATCAGCGGCTCAGCGCGGCTTCGCACAAACACTTCGGCCAGGCGCAGTCCTCGTTGGACAAGACTTATCAGCGCACTCAAAAGTGAACGATTGTTAATCTTCGCCGTAACCCCTTGTCATGATTGAGGCGGTGCATTTCTAATGCCTGCGGGCCGCTGCATAGCGGCCTCATGCCAGTCAGCTTCAGGCTGGTCATCAATCAAATCAAGAATTCAGCGAGGGTCTTCATGACACATCTCGGTTCTGCCGGGGCGCAATACGTGCGTCCGATTGCTTCGGCCATCGCTGCGTCGCCGTCATTGCGCAATCGTGACTACACGCCGCGCTGGACCATTGTCGTGGGCCGTGCGCTGCTGGGAACGCTGCTGGTCTCGAATGTCCTGTGGGCGCATGCGCAAACGCAAAGCCCACTGCCACCAATCCAGCCGCGCATCCCGATCGCCGACCCGAACGCGCCTTTGACGTTCCGCCCCTCGGTCAGCACGCTGGGCAGTGGCGCGGCGCTGGTCAACATCACTGCGCCGAACGCGGCCGGCATGTCGCTGAATCAGTACCAGCGCTTTGACGCGCCAGCAGCGGGCGTCGTGCTCAACAACAGCCAGGCCGGCGGAACGGCGCTGTTGGGCAGCGGCGTCAGCGCCAATGGCCTGACTATCAACCCGGCCGGCGACTTCATCAATGAGTCCACCGTGCAGGTCAATGGCGGCATCGCCATCAGCGCGCGCAACATCCAAAGCAACCTGACGACGGTCGGCGGCATCGCCAGCACCGGCAAACTCGACCTCGCCGCCACCCAGAAGATCGAGCTTGGCGCGCAAGGCGTCGTTACATCCAAGGCCGACACCACGATGGCTGCCGCACAAGGCCTGACCAACGCCGGCAGCCTGAACAGCGGCGCAGCCTTGACCTACTCGGGTACCAGATGGAACGTATGTGCTCTATCGACCCGCTGGACAAGCCAGCAATAAGACAGATCCTTCCACCGCGACCGTGGAAGTTAACAATCCCGACATTCGCACGGTCAATCGCAATGAACCTGCGAAATTCAAATTTCCTCAGAGATGAAAAATACACAACATACGCTCCTTCTTGAGTATCAAAGGTCTTTGATCTACTTGGCGCTTGATGAAAAGTCAGTGTCGTCGATGCTTCCTGGATATGCTGGAGGAGGTTACACGGGCGATGTTGAAAGATGGCGGAATGCTGCGCTAGGTTTTCTTTGGCGCAATCTTTCGAGTGGCTTGATAGCTGTGAGTGTTCCGACGCCTCTAGTTCCAACGTCGATGCCTTCGCTTGATCTCTATTCTCTTTTTGCACGTGCTTCGCAGAACCTGGAAGACGAAAGAGAGTTCAATTTGTGGAACGCCGTGCAATTTTCCGGAACTGCACATTTGACGAGAATGTTGAGAGATCATGCATTGTGCGATTGGAGCTTTTATTCTGGTGCGCTCAATATCGAGTTGATCAGAGCGTTGCTCAAAACATATGGAAATCGGGGTCGGAAATAGGGGGCACGGAAATCGCTGAAATCGAGATCAAATTTCGATTAGGTGATTCCGATCCCACGCCCCATCGACTATGAACTTTCTAGATTGGCCTGCACGCAAGGCAGCAAATTTTCTGTGCACTCTGGTCCTCTCGATTGCCGCCTCGGGCAGCGCGAGCGCTAGCGAGCCCGTGATCGGGGGCACCGGCCAAGGCAACGTGGTGACGCAAGGCGCGGAGCTGCTGGCCAAAGACCGCGTGAGCGTGAGCGGCAACGCCGTGGACCTGCAAGCCGTGGACAACACGCGCGACAGCACGTACCACATGGACTCCAAGAGCATCGTGGTGGGCGCGCGACCGGCCGGAGCACTGGGCGCCATCATCAACCAGGCGACCGAAGCGTATGAAGGCAGCAAGAACGGCGCAAGCGACCGGCTGGTATCCGCCAACGCGCTCAAGGCGGGCTATGACGCCTACAAGTTCGCCAACAAAGTGAACGACATGGTTGCCGCTGGCGACCTGGAAGGTGCGGCCGACAAGATAGGCGAAGGCATCGGTGTGCAGGTGTACTTCGGGGTTAGCAAGAGCAGCCAGGACTCCGAGTCCCAATCAAGCAGGTTCTTCGCGTTGCAGCCAAATCAATGAATTAATTGCAGATCGTCGCTTGCCTGCTGCGCCCAACGCGCGCGCCACGCGATGAACTCGGCCACCGGCAGCGGCTTGCTCATGTGGTAGCCCTGGGCTTCATCGCATGCGAGCTCGCGCAGCTGGTCTTGCGTAGCCGCGGTTTCCACGCCTTCGGCGACCACGCTCAGTCCCAGGTTGTGGGCCAGGTCGATGGTGGAGCGCACGATCTTGGCGTCGTCGGCATCGCTTTCCATGCCCATGACGAATGATTTGTCGATCTTCAGTTCGTCCACCGGCAGGCGCTTCAGGTAGGCGAGCGAAGAGTAGCCGGTGCCGAAGTCGTCGATGGAGAGCTTGAAGCCGCGTTCCGACAGGCGGTTCAGCGTGGCCTCGGCGCGCTGGGGATCGTCCATGATGGCGCTTTCTGTGATCTCCAGGCAGAACGCCGTCGCCGGCACCTGGTGCCGGGCCAGCACCGTATCGAGCTTGGCCGGAAGGTCCTGGTCCAGCAGGTCGCGCGTGGACAGGTTGACCGAGATGCGCAGCGGCTGGCCGGCCAGCTGCAGGCCGGGCGATTGGCGCGCCGCCTCGTCCATCATCCACAGCGTGAGCTGGCGCACAAAGCCGGTCTGCTCGGCGAAGGGAATGAACTGCATCGGCGCCAGCAGGCCGCGCTGCGGATGCTGCCAGCGCACCAGGGCCTCGGCGCCGACCACGCGCGAGCTGGCCAGCGCGATCTTGGGCTGCAAGTACAGGCGCAGCTCGCCGTGCTCCACCGCGTGGCGCAACTCGGTCAGGAGCGACAGCGTCTGGCTACTGGTGGAGTCCAGCGCCGGGTCGTAGAGCTGGGCGCCGGTGGTCTTGCGCTTGGCCGCATACATCGCCACTTCGGCGCGGCTGAGCAGGGCGTCCACATCCGTCGCATGCGCCGGCCAGCAGGCGACACCGATGCCGGCGCTCAAGTCCACGGTCTGGTCTTCCAGGGTCAGCGGTGTTTCGAACGACGCGGCCATGCGCTGCGCCGCATCGAGGGCGCCTTGCGCATCGCTGTGCGCCAGCAAGACCGCGAATTCATCGCCGCCCAGGCGCGCCACCAGGTCGCCGCTGCCCGTCGTCTGCTGCGACAGGCGCTCGGCCACGGCCTTGAGCAGGCGGTCGCCGAAGGCATAGCCGAGCACGTCGTTGACGTGCTTGAACCGGTCCAGGTCCAACATCACGATCGCCAGGCCGCCCTCCTGCGGGTTGCGGCTGGCCATGGCGTGCAGCACCGCCTCGCGAAAGCGCACGCGGTTGGGCAGGCCCGTGAGACGGTCCCAATAGGCAAGGCGGCGGATCTCGGCCTGGTGTGCCGCGATGTTCACGCGCATGCGGTCGAAGGCCTTGGCCAGGCCGCCGATTTCGTCGTGCCGGCGCGTGTGCTGCATCGGCGTGTCGTACTCGCCGCGCCCCAGCCGCTCAGTGGCGGCGACCAGCGAACGCAGCGGCGTGGTGACCCAGCGCGCCGTGAACGAGCTGCCGATGCCGAACAGCAGCACGCCCAGGCCGGTGATGATGGCCAGCACCAGCTGCACCTGCAGGAACGGCGCCGTGACTTCGTCCAGCGAGCGCAGCATGACCGTATGCACCTCGCCGGTAGCCGTCGGCAGCCTGACACTGCGCGCCACCAGCGTGTCGCCATCAAGCCGCAGCTCGTCGATGGCGCCGCCGGCCGCCAGCAGGGCTTGCAGCGATTCGGGCGGGAGCGTGCTGACGACGATGCGCACCGGCGCGTCGCCGCTTCGGCTCAGCAGGGCCAGGTGCACTTCGGACAGAGCGCGCATGTCGTTGACCAGCGCCTGGTCCACCGGAAAGCCCATGACCACCCAGCCGATCACGACCGGTGCGCGCATTGGCACCATGACGAACTGGTAGGGCACGTGGCCGACCAGCGCGATCTGGCTGCCCTGCGGGTCGCGTGCGAGGGACTGGGCGATTTGCCGCAGCGCCGGCGCCAGCGTGGTGGCGCCCGGGGTTTCGCTCAAGGCGCGCAGTTGCAGCCCGGTGTCCAGCAGCGCGGTGACGGCGGCGCCGATGCGCGCACCATGGTTGTCCAATGCCGAACGGATGGTGTCCACATCGCCGGAGCTGACGGCCGAACGGAAGCCGAAGTCGGCCGCCAGCAGGGCCGCGCCCTGGCGCAGCTTCTGCGCGTTCTGCTCCAGCAGGCGCAGCCATACCCGCTCGCTCACGCTCAATTCGTGTGTGATCTGGTTCCGTGCATTGCGGCCGATGCTGGCGCGCACCACGCCAAAACCGGCCGCCTGCACCAGCAGCAACAGCAGCAAGGACAGCGCGACGATGCGTGTGCCCAGGCCCCAACGGTCCGAACGCAGCGGCCAGTTCACCGCGTGCTCCGACAAATCATGGCTTCACACCGGGCAAGCGCACGGTCAGCATGCTGCCGGTGGCGGCCAGCGCCAGCGGCAGGTCCTGCGCCGGTGCGCCGACGGGCAGGCCGGCGTGCCACACGCGCAAGCGGTAGTTGCCGGCGGGCACGTTGTCCAGCGTGGCGCGGCCGTTGGCGCCGCTTTGGCCGTAGTAGGGCGTTTCCACCACCACCACCCAGGCCGCCATGTTGTCATGGATGTTGCAACCCAGCACGGCGATGCCGGGCTTGTCGAACAGCACGGGGTTCGCATCCTTGCCGGCGTAGAGCTTCAGCTCGAAGTTCTTCGTCGGCGAAAAAGAGTAGACGTGGTGGCGCACGGTGTCGCGGTTGGGGAACTGCACCGAGGTGCCGATCGGCACCACCGTCACCTGCGGGCTGAACTGCCGCGCGACCTGCGCGATTTCCACGCCCTGGGCCGGCTTGGCCGCGGCGCGCGCTTCGCGCGATTCAAGGAAGACAACGGCACCGGCCAGCGGCTTGCCGGCCTCGGTTTCGACTTCGATCTGCGCCGTCGCAGCCGCGGCCGCCAGCGGCGCACCCAGCATGGCAGCCAGAAAGAGGGTTCTCATGATTCGATCCTTTGCACAAAGCGGGCCAGCGTGGGCAAGACTAACGTTTTATACCGGGTCGGGCGGTTCGGTGCGGAAGAATGACTCCGGCAACATGGCTTGCTTCAGGAACTCGATGCTCCTGGCCTCGACGCCATTCTTGAAGAAGAATTCTTTCCAGGACCCGACCACCTCGAGCATTCCTGAAATCAGCTGGTCAGCCTCCGCGGCGCTCACCCCGAACACTTCACTGCGCGACCGCAGGTTGTACAGCGACGCCACCCGACCGAAGCTGCCGGCGGTCAACGCCAGGTTGCGGGTTTCCTGCGACACCATCGGTGCCGGCACGATGTCATAGGCCGGAGACAAGCGCCAACCTCCGCAGGTGTGCAGCAGTGCGTGGTTGCGCGGATGGTCGTCATTGTTCGTCACCATGGCATTGAACACCATACGCCTAAACAATTCGCGTTGGTCGTCCTTGTTCTTGGAGGACCAGCGCTGCAGTTCGCTGGCAAGCAACAGGTATGACCAACGTTCGCGCCCGTGATAGCCATCCTCGGCATCCACGACAGTCATCCCCGAAAGAAGGCCGTGCCGATGGAAGAATTTGTCTTCTGGGCTCCACTCTCGGTCAAAGCGGCGCAGCATGAGCACATCCCGATTGCCTACAGATTGCAGCCGCGTTCCACACACGTTCAATCCTGCGGCGCGCGCCAGTTCCAGCGTCGCATACTCGATGCGCTGAATGTTGTGCAGGTCATTCTTTTCGGGGAACTTGGCCAGCCAGATGGCGTTGCCATCCTCTATGGTGGCTTTCGGTCTAGCGCCGCCCATGCTGGTGCCTGGCTCGAGTTGCTCCAGCACTTCATGCGGCAGCCGCCCGTCTTCCTCCAGCTTGTCCGCGGCTTCAATCAGCGCTTCCAATTGGTGGGTTCTGTTGAAGGGCCGGCGAGGTCCCGGCGGCGTCGGGGACAATCCGAAGCTCAAGTTACCCGCGCTGTCGTCCGGACCGTTGAGCAGGTAGTCGACTTCCTGCAAGTCGCCTTCCGCGCGCTCGAGCTTCGCCTGGATGACCCGGCGGCCCCAGTGGTCGGGGCTGGCATCGCGAACAGCGCCCGGCAAGCCCTTGAGCTTGGTGAATTTCTGGGGCTTTTCAGTGAGCGGCAGATGGTATGGGTCCAACGCGACGACGTTGGGTCGTGCCAGATAGTGCTTGCCATACGTGAAGGTTCCCTCGTACTGACCCGCGCCGACTTCTCGCACCCGTAGCGATGCGCAAGGCACTGAGGGAGCGTCTCCTGGCAGCTGGATGTGCACATAGCAAACTTGTTCTTTGATGGCCATTGGCTTAGAAATCGTTGTCGATTGCGGAGGCCGAGGAATTGCGAATCCGTTTCGGTTGGCGCGCGGCGTCCAGAATTCGACCGTGCTCGTCGGCGTCGGGGTCGGCGACCTTCTTGACGCCTTCGAGCAGCCCCAAGGTCCACAAGACGGTGAGCACGTTTCCGTACGTCACGCCCGGCTGCCCTTTCTCGATTTCGGACAAAGTCTTGCGGGTGATATTGCAGCGCAGGGCCAAGTCATCCTGGGTCATGCTCCTGCGCACACGCGCCACCCGCAGGTTCTCGCCCAACTTCACGGCGGATTCACTCACTTCAAATGGAAATGCGGATCTTTTGCGCATTTTATTGCTCATTAATTAATTTAGTGG
>DATILI010000093.1:0-11031 GCA_035476635.1 Burkholderiaceae bacterium
TCGTCGGTCGCGAATTGCCCGGTGCCGGCGGCGCCGTCGATGTCACTGGCCGAGCTGCGTGAAGCGGCGCATGTACGCTCGCAGCACGGCGGCAGCTGCTACCGCTCGGGCCGCTGCCGGCTGGCCAACTCCTATCTCTACGACAAGGAAATCATTCCGCGCGTGGTGCTGTATCTCCAGCAGGACGGGCGCTTCGACAACACCAGTGTCTGGGTGCTGGGCGAGCGCCGGCTGGTGACCTTGATGGGCTGCGTGCAGTCCAGGGAGCAGGCCGATGCGATGGAGAAGGCGGTTTGGCTGGTGGACGATGTGATGGGCGTGGTCAACCATCTCATCGTCGGCACGCAGGGCAAGCCGCTGTACAAGACGGCAGTGCCCGGCCAGCCTTAGCACGCCGTCGCTGACGGTGGCTATTGGCTGGCGGTGATGCCGCCGTCGATGTAGAGCACCTGGCCGGTCACGAAGCTGGCCGCGGGGCTGCAGAAGAACACGGCCGCGCCGGCCACGTCTTTCGGGTCGGCCACGCGGCCCAGCGGGATGCGCTCCAGCACCTGGCGCCGCGTCTCGGGGTTTTCCAGCCAATGCCGCGCCATCTCCGTGCGCACCACGGTCGGCGCAATGCCGTTGACAGTGATGCCATGGGCGCTGAGCTCGCTCGCGTGCTGGCGGATCAGCATGACCAAGCCGCCCTTGGTGCTGCAGTAGGCTGAATAGCCGCGTGCGCGCAAGCCCAGTTGCGCGCGCACCGACAGCAGGTGCACCTGCGCACCGCCACGCCCGCCGGCAATCTGCTTCCTGGCCGCCGCCTGGGCCAGGAACATCGCGGCCTTGAGGTTGACCTGCAGCACTTCGTCGAAGCTTTCTTCGGTCACTTCCAGCACGGTCTGCTCGCGCTGGATGCCGACGCAGTTGACCAGGATGTCGAGTCCGCCGAAATGCCCGGCCACGGCATCGACAGAATGCTGTATGGACGCGACTTCATGCGCATCCATCGCCAGGCCGAACGCCGAAAGCCCGGCACCCCGCAACTGCGCGGTCAGCGCTTCGGCCTTGGCCGCGTCACGGCCCGACACGGCCACTTGCGCGCCGGCCAGTGCGAGCGCCCAGGCAATCGCTTCGCCGATGCCGCCGTAGCCGCCGGTGACATAGGCGGTCTTGCCCTTCAGGTCGAACAGGCCCGAGAGTTCGTTACGAAAATCGATGCGTGGTGTGATCTCGTCCATGCTCAGTCCATCAGCAGGCCGCCGTTGATGTCGACGATTTCGCCGGTGATGAAGCCGGCCAGCGGCGAAGCGAGAAAGCGCACCACATGGGCAAACTCCTCGGGCTCGCAGAAACGGCCGACCGGGATGTCCTTCAGCAGCTTCTGGCGCTGCTCTTCATCCAACTGCTCGGTAATCATGGGCGTCTTCACATAGGCGGGGGCGATGCCGTTGGCGGTGATGCCGAAGGACGCCAGCTCGCGCGCCAGCGAGAAAGTGAGCGAGCTCAAGGCGCCCTTGGAAACCGAGTACGCCGTGCCGGCCGTCAGGCCACCGGTCTTGGCGGCGAGCGAGCAGGTGTTGATGATGCGGCCGAAGCGCCGCGCCTTCATCGCCGGCACCACCTGCTGCGCGAGATAGAACGCGCCGTCCAGGTTGGCGCCCAGCACGCGGCGCCATTCCTCGGCGCTGGTGGCTTCGAGCTTGTTGTTCGACAGGATGCCCGCGTTGTTGACCAGGATGTCGACCGGGCCGAGTGCGCGCACGATGCGCAGGTGGCCCAGGCGCACGGCCTCGGCGTCGCTGATGTCGAATGAGAAGGCCTGCGCTGCCGGCCCCAGCTCCGTCGCCAGCGCCTGGTTGCGCGCGTGGTTGAAGTCGACCAGCGCCACCTTGCAACCGTCTTCCAGCAGGAACCTGGTGGCAGCCAGGCCCATGGTGCCGGCCGCCCCGGTGACGATGGCGACCTTGTCCAGCAGCGGCTTCATTTCAGCAACCTATACATCGAGCACACTCTTTTTCCCAAAAAGGCCGCGCGACCGGAAGGTGACGACGGCGATGAACAACAGGTACATCGACATCAGCGACCACTCGGACGCGTACGCGCCGGTCAGGCCCACCACCATGCCGACCATCAGCCCCGCCACCACCGCGCCCCAGAGCGAGCCCACGCCGCCGAGCACGATGATCAGGAAAGCCGGCACCACGGCATCGACTCCGACATGCGGGCGGATGCCCCAGATCGGCGCCATGACGACCCCGGCAACGGCCGCCAGCGCCACACCCAGGCCGAACACCAGCAGGCGCAGGCGCTTCAGGTTGAGGCCCAGGGCGCGCACCATCTCGCTGTCGTGCGCGCCGGCCTTGATGATGGCGCCGTACGGCGTCTTCTCCAGAAACAGCCAGAGCGCCACGATCATCAGCACCGCAAAGCCGCTGGCGAAAAATCGGTACTTCGAATAGATCAGATCGCCGAGCAGGAACGCGCCCGAGATGAACGGCGGCAGGGCCAGCTGCTTTTCCGTGGAGCCCCAGACCAGGCGAATGGTCTCCTCGATGACGAGCGCGGCGCCGAAGGTCAGCAGCAGGCCGTACAACGGGTCGCGGCCATAGGTGCGGCGCAGGCACAGCTCCAGCCCCATGCCGAAGATGCCGACGAACACCGGCGCCAGCACCAGCGCGAGGAGATAGCGCGTTTCGATCGACAGGGCCATGTACCCCGCCTGCAGCTGCGGGAACCAGCCGAGCTGGGGCGCCACGAAGAACAGCGCGAAGTACATGCCCAGGGCAAACAGCGAACCGTGCGCCAGGTTGATGGTCTCCATCACGCCGACGATGAGCATGAAGCCCAAGGCGATCAGCGCGAACAGCAGGCCCAGGGCGATGCCGTTCAGCAGATGGGGCAGCAGGTTCGCCAGCATCGGTGTCGATCGCAGCGAGCTAGACCTCGTAGCTCGGCGTGGCTTCGTAGCTTTCGAGCTTGCAGTTTGCGGCCGAGTCCTTGTCCATCACGTCCTTCGGGTCGACCTGCGACAGGATCTTGAAGATATCGTCCTTCTCGGCCGGCTGGTCGTTGTAGCTGGCCATGTAGATGGTCTGCTGGCACTGGTGCGTGACCGGGTCCATCCAGGCATCGAAGTGCTGCAGCCGGTCGGCCGCGGCCATCTTGCGGCCTTCCAGTTTCTTGATGACGGCGATGTTCTGCGTGGTGCCGGCCTCCTCCACGCAGCGCAGCAGTTCACGCGTTGCCATGTAGCCGTTGTGGTACACGTTGCCGGGCACGCGAATGGCCATGCCCGGATATTGCTTCTGGTAGGCCGCGACGAATTCCTTCACGCCCGGCAGGTTGAGCCGGTAGTACCAGGTGGTGCCGAACACGCCGAAGATCGCATCGGGCCCCAGGCCATAGACGTCGGGCCAATCCTGCTGGTTGTTGATCCAGGCCGCGGCCTGGTGCATCTTGAGCTGCACCACCTGCTGGCGCAGCGCCTTGATGTCGTCGCCGCCCACGGCCGTGGCCACCACCTGCGGCTTGAGCTGCTGCAGCTTGAGCAGGTACGCCGAGAAGTCGCGCGTGTTCTGCGGCACCAGGAGCTCTTCCATGATCTTGCCGCCATTGGCCTCGACCACCGCGCGCGTGGCCTTGGAGGTGGTGTGGCCCCAGACGTAGTCGTTGGTCAGCAGCACCCAGTTGCGCCCGCTGGCCTTGATCGCGTTCTTCACGATGGCGTTGGAGAAGTTCGTGCCATTGCCGTCCCAGACGAACTTGGTGCGGTGGCAGTCCTTGCCGGCTTCGGTGGGCGAACTCGAGTTGGTGTTGAGGAAGACCGTGCCGTACTTCTGCGCCACTTGCGAAATCGCATTCGCCACGCCCGAATGCACCGCGCCGATCAGGAAGGCCGCCTCGTTGCGCGCGATCATGCGCTCGGCCACGCGCGAGCCGGTGGCCGGCGTGGTCTCGGTGTCCATGTGGATGGCCTCGATGCGCCGGCCCAGCACCCCGCCCTTGTCGTTGAACTCCTTGATCGCCATCATCGCGCCCAGGCGCTCCTCGCCGCCGGAAGCCGCGTACTGGCCCGAGGCATCCATCGTCAAGCCGATCACCAGCGGCTTCTTTTGCGCGGCCTGGGCCCAGGCATGGTTGTGCTTCCACGGCCCGTAGAACGGCGCGGCGCCGTACAGGCCGGCACCCGCCAGGGCGAGAGCCGACTGCTTGAGCAGCGAGCGGCGGGAGGTGGTTTCCTTCTGGCTGTCTGATTCGCGCATGATGTGTCTCCTTCGGTGAAAGGTGGTGGTCTGCTAACGCGGCACGATCTTGACGTCGTTGATTTTTTCCTGCGCCTCGAACAGCGAGGCGATCAGCTTGCCGCCGAAGCCCATGTTGGCGGCCTGCACAAAACTCTGGTGCGCGGCCTCGCCCATGAAGCTGGAAACCGGCAGCATCTCGGCCAGGTGGGTGTAGTAGCGCAGGTCTTTCTGCGCATTGGCGATGCCGAACTTGAATCCGGTCACGTCGCCTTCCTTCAAGGTCTTGGTGGCCATCATCTGGAAGATGCCGCAGTTCACGCCGCCGACCGAGACCACGTCGTACAGGCGGTTCAGGTCCAGCCCGGCCTTGGCGCCCACCGCGAAGGCCTCGGCGATGGACGCGGCAAAGCTCATGGCCATCATGTTGTTGACCAGCTTGAGCACATGGCCGTGCCCAGGCGGGCCGACGTGGAAGATGTTCTCGCAGAAGGCCTTGAGCACCGGCTCGATGGCCTGGAAGTCTTCGGGCTCTGCGCCCACCATGGTGTTCAGGCGCCCTTCCTCGGCCTCTTTCGGCGTGCGGGCCAGCGGTGCGTCGATCAGCTTGGCGCCCTTGGCCGCGAGGTCGGCGCGGATCCTGGCGCTGGAGACTGGCTCGGCGGTCGACGTATCGACCACCAGCAAGCCGGGCCGCGCGGCCTCCAGCACGCCATCACGGCCGTAGACGATTTCCTCGACCTGGGGCGAGCCGGTGACGCAGATGAACAAGATATCGGCGGCACGCGCGCAGGCGGCATTGGTGGCGGCCTCCTTTGCGCCGGCGGCCAGCAGGTCGGCGAGATTGTCGCGATTGCGGTTGGCCTTGAAGGTCAGCCCGTAGCCCTTGGCCAAGAGGTTCCTGGCCATGCCGTGGCCCATCATGCCGATGCCGATGAATGCTATGTCTTGTTTCATGCTGCGCTGCCTGTAGTAATCAAAAAATGGAACTGGCCGCCTCGGCCACGCTGGCTCGGGCTTCGCTCCAGCGGGTGATCAATCGCGCATAGCGCTGTGCCACGCCGGTGACGACCTGGGCGTCATCGAGCTGCCCGGCAAACCAGCCGGCGGCCGCTTCGGCAAAGATCGAACGACCAACCGCGAAGCCGCGGCAGATGGCGTGCGGCGCCGCAATGCGAAAGCTGCGCTCCAGCGCTTCCTCGCTGGCTTCCAGGCCGAGCACCAGCACGCCGCGGCAATGCCGGTCGTTCTGGTGGACCACGGCGGCGATCCGTGCCCAGGCCTCGCCGGTGTTGGCGGGCGGCAGCTTCCACCAGTCGGGGCGGATGCCGGCCGCATAGATCTGCGCCAGCGCCGCAGCCAACGTGCCCTCGTCGCAAGGCAGCTCGCGCGGCGGGATGATTTCGATCAGGAACTCATGGCCGGTGGCGATGCTGGCGTGCTGCAGTTCGGCCAGGCGCGCAAGCTGGGCCTCGCGCAGATCCTGCGCATCCTCGGGGTGGTAGCTGACCAGGCACTTGGCGACATGCTCCGCCGGCCAGCTGCGCATGGCCAGCGCCAGATGCGCGCCGGCCTCGAATGCCAGCGGGCGCGCGCCGGGCAGCTCGACCGGGCGGCCCACCCACCAGCCGCGCCCGGTGATGGCGGGAAGCACCTCCTCGCCGTAGCGGCCGTCAAGGATGATCCCCGGCTCCCTCGCCCCTCCGGGGAGAGAGTTGGGGTGAGGGGCGAGCTTCCCGAAGGAGGCGGAAACATAGCCTTGCTGCGCGCCTTCGGCGACGAGCGCCTTGAACTGCTTGATGCGCTGCGCACCCTGCCCATGCAGCGCCGCCATTTCTTCCAACTGCACGCGGTGGTCGAACGCGAGGACGACCAGTTCGCCCCAGCGCCGCGTGCGCGTGGTCACGCGGTGCAGGTGTTCCAGTTCAAGGTCTTCGCGCAGACGCCGTGTGCTGGAGCCGCGCGCCAGGAAAAACTCAAGCTCTTCCCAGCTCGCCATCGCCGGTGCGCAGCCGTGGCGCGACACGACCAGCGCGCCGCAGGCATTGGCATAGGCGCAGCAGCGCGCAAGCGGCTCGTCTTTCAGCCAGCCGCGCAGGAAGCCGGCCATGAAGGCATCGCCCGCACCCAGGACGTTGAACACCTCGACCGGAAAGCCCGGGCCCTTGAGCCCTTGCTCCAGGTCGTCGGGTATGGCACCGGGGAACACCACGCAGCCCATGGGGCCGCGCTTGACGACGAGCACGGCTGGCGTGCGCTGGCGCAGGCGCCGCAATGCGGCGAGCGTGTCGGTACTGCCGCCGGCAATGTGAATCTCTTCCTCGGTGCCGACCACCAGGTCGCAATCCGGAACGATGGTCTGCAGATGCGCGCTGACCTGGCTTGAAGGCACGAAGCGCTGCTCGCCCATGCCGGGCGAAGTCAGGCCCCAGAGTACGGGACGGTAGTCGATGTCCAGCACCACGCGGGTGCCCTGCGCCTTGGCGTGCGCGATGGCGGCGCGGCAGGCCTGGTAGGTCTGCGGCTGCGAGAGGTGCGTGCCCGAGAGCAGCAGGCCGGTGGCCGAGCCGATGAAACTCGCATCGAAGTCGTCTGCGCTGATCGCCATGTCGGCACAGTTGTCGCGGTAGAACAGCAGCGGGAAGGTGTCGCGGTCCTGGATGCCGAGGAACACCAGGGCGGTCAGGCGCTTGGGGTCGGTGCGCACATGGCCGACGTCGACGCCCTCGGCTGCGAGTGTCTCACGCACGAAGCGGCCGTTGTGCTCGTCGCCCACGCGCGTGAGCATGGCCGGCTTCAGGCCCAGGCGCGCCACGCCGACAGCCGTGTTGGCCGGCGAACCGCCGAGGTACTTGCTGAAGGTCTGCATGTCTTCCAGCCGGCCGCCGATCTGGTCGCCGTAGAGATCGACCGCGGCGCGGCCGACGCAGATCACATCGAAGGGCCTGGATGCGCTCATGCGGCCGCCTTGCGCCCCGCGCGCCTGGCCTCGGGCTTCTCTGCAAGGTGGTGGCCGGTGCTCATGACCAGCGCCTGCGCCAGGCACAGCGGTGCCACCAGCGAGCGAAACGGTTTGGACGAATCGTCGGCCAGTTCGAAGCAGACCTTGGCCGACGCCTTCAAGGGCGACAGCGGGCCATCGGTCACGGCGATGACGGCCACACCGCGCCGGCTGCAGTCTTGCGCGGCCTCCACAACCTCGGGCGAGTAGTTGCGAAAGCTCGCGACCAGGAGCACGTCTTCACGCGCGATGGCGCGCAGGTTCTCGCGCAGCATGCCGCCCGCGCCGTCCAGCAGGTGCGTGCGCAACTCCAGCTGCCCGAGCGCATAGGCCAGATAGCCCGCCACCGGAAAGGCGCGCCGCTGCGCCAGCACGTGGATGCGCTGCGCGCCGGCGATGAGCTTGACGGCGGCCTTGAGGTCGCTCTCGCGGATGCTCTCCTCCAGATGGCCCAGCTCGGCCACCGAGTCGCCGACCAGCTGGTGCAACACACCGGCCGGCGCGCGCGCGCCATTGAGCTGCTTGCGCCGCAACAGGTCGATGCGCTCGCGGTAGCTGGCCGAGCGCTCGACCAGGTGGCCGCGAAACACCTGCTGCATGTCGGAAAAGCCCCGGTAGCCCAGGGCGTTGGCAAAGCGGATCATGGCCGAGGGCTGCACCTCGGTGGCCTCGGCCACGGCCGCCACCGTGCCCAGCGCCAGGTCGTGCGGCTTCTCCAGCGCAAAGCGGGCAATGCGCTGCAGTTGCTTGGACAGCCCCGGGTAGGCCCGGGTGATGGCGTCCTTCAGTTCGTCGTAGTTGGTGGCACTGTCCATGACTTGGGGAAAACACTAGAACAATAATTCTTGATTGATGAAATATTAGAACGTACATTCTGATTTGTCCAGAATGTTTTTCAAAGGGTTTTCCTCTATGCCGCCTCTCCCCGGGCGCAGCGCCTGGTTCCCGTTGCCGATGGTGCTGACCCTCGCGCTGCTGCTGTCCACGCCGCTGTGGCTGGCGCGCGTGGGGCTGTACCAGTACCTGGCGCTGGAGATCATGATCTGGATGCTGTTCGCGCTGGGCTACAACCTGCTGCTGGGCACCACCGGCCTGCCCTCGTTCGGCCACGGCGCCTACTTCGGCATGGGTGCCTATGCCTTCGGCCTGTTGCAGCACCGGCTCTGGGCCAACCTGTGGTTCGACCTCGCGGGCGCGATGCTGGCCGCCGCGCTGCTCGGCGCGCTGGTGGCGCTGTTCATCTCGCACCGGCGCGGCATCTACTACGCGCTGTTGACCATCGCCTTTGGGCAGGTGGCGTGGTTCATCGCGATCAAGTGGCACTCGGTCACGGGCGGCGAGGACGGGCTGCTCAATATCAAGCGCCTGCCGGCCGATTTCGGCTTCATTTCGTTCAACCTCAAGAGCAACGAGGCGCTGTTCTACTTCAGCCTGGCGGTATTCGCCATCACCGTGTTCGCGCTATGGCGGCTGGTGCATTCGCCACTGGGCCGGGTCTTGAGCGCCATCAAGCAAAACGAAACGCGCGCGGCTTTCGTCGGCTACAACACCTGGGCCTACAAGTGGCTGGCGTTCACCCTGTCGGCCGCCATTGCCGGGCTGGCCGGCGCCCTGTTTGCCATGGCGCAGCAATCGGCCTACCCGAATGTGATGAGCCTGCACAACTCGGGCTTCGTCGTGATGATGGTGCTGATCGGCGGCGGGCTGGTGAGCTTCTGGGGCCCGCTGATCGGCGCGGCGTTCTTCATCCTCGCGCGCGACCTGCTCGGCGCCTATACCGAGACCTGGCTGCTTTGGTATGGGCTGGCCTTCATGGTGATGGTGCTGTTCCAGCCGGAGGGCGTGGCGGGGTTGTGGCAAAGGTTGCGGCAGAGCTTGCGGACGAAGCGCATGCAGGCAACGCCTGGCCCCAGTCCAACGATCGCACTCAAGAGCACGGAGGCCCGCGATGGCGCTGTTTGAAGCCCACCGTTTGTCCAAGCGCTTCGGCGAGCAGGTCGTGCTCGAAGACATCACGCTCGCGTTCGAGGAGGGCCAGCTCTCCGGAATCATGGGGCCCAATGGCGCGGGCAAGACCACCTGCTTTCATGTGCTCACCGGCAAGTACCGGCCGGACCGCGGGCAGGTGCGCTTTGCCGGCGAGGACATCACCGGTCTGGCGCCGCGCGAGATCGCGCGCAAGGGCATCTCGCGCTCGTTCCAGATCATGAACCTGTTCAACGACTATTGCGCGCTGGACAACGTGCTGGTGGCCACGCCGCACGTGCGGCGCCAGGGCTTCAACGCCTGGCGCGACCTGGGCGCCGATTCCACCGCGCAGGACCTGGCCGCGCGCGTGCTGGCGCGCGTGGGCCTGCAAGGCAAGGAGCATGTGCCGGCCAAGAGCTTGTCGTACGGCGAGCGACGCGCGCTGGAGATCGGCGTGGCACTGGCCGCCGAGCCGCGCATGCTGTTCCTTGACGAACCGACAGCCGGCCTCGGCGCCGAGGGCACGGCACGGCTGGCCGAGCTGGTGGCCGAGCTCAAGCGCCAGGTCACCATCGTCATCATCGAGCACGACATGCGCTTTCTTTTCAGCCTGGCGGACAAGGTCTCGGTGATCCACTGGGGGCAGGTGATTGCCCAGGGCACGCCGGCCGAGTTGCGGCAAAACGAGTGGGTGCGGCGGTCCAACCTGGGGGCACTTCAATGAGCGCGGTGCTCGCCATCGACCGCATCGACACGTTCTACGGCGAGACGCAGGCCTTGTTCAAGGTCTCGCTCGAAGTCGGCGCGGGCGAGGTCGTCGCCCTGCTCGGCTCCAACGGCGCAGGCAAGACGACCACCTTGCGCTCGATCCTGGGCCTGACGCCGGCGCGCGCCGGCAGCGTGCACTTTGATGGCCGCGAGATCACGCATGCGCCCACGCACGAGATTGCGCGCGGCGGCATCGGCTGGGTGCCGGACGACCGGCGCATCTTCCCGACGCTGACGGTGGCGCGCAACCTGGCCATCGCGCGCAAGAAGACACGCTTTCGCAGCTGGAGCGAAAAGGAGTGCTTCGAGATCTTCAGTGCGCTCGAATACCTGATGCACCGCGAATGCGAAAACCTCTCGGGCGGCGAGATGCAGATGGTGGCGATCTCGCGCGCGCTCATCGGTGCGCCCGGCCTGGTGCTGTTCGACGAGCCGAGCCAGGGTCTCGCGCCCAAGGTGGTGCAGGACGTGATGAAGACCATCGCGCGGCTGCGCAGCGAAGGCATTGCCGTGCTGGTGGTGGAGCAGAACGTGCAGAGCGCGCTGGCGGTGGCCGACCGCGCCTATGTGATGCGCCTGGGCCAGATCGTGTATGAGGGGCCGGCTGCACAGTTGCGTGATGACGCGGCGCTCAGGCGCCAGTTGCTGGGAGTTTGAGATCAGCATGGCCCATCCACTTCTTCGCGTCGAGCACGTTGCCAAGCAGTACACGCGTGGCATCTTGCGCAAGCAGGTCACGTTCTCATTGAACGCGGATTTCGAAATCGATCAAGCCACCGTGGTCGGCGTGATGGGGCCGAACGGTTCGGGCAAGACCACGCTGTTCGAACTGATCACCGGCAGCAACCTGCCCAGCGCCGGCCGCGTGCTGGTGGACGGGCAGGACATCCACGGCGTGCGCACCGGCGAACGCGACCGGCTCGCGATCCACTACCACCAGTCCTACCAGGTGCGCTCGTTCCAGCGCCACAAGCCCAACTTCATGCTGGCCCACGCCATCCACGATGCGCCGCGCGTGCACCTCTTCGACGAGCCGCAGTTCAACCCGCAGGACGGCTACATCGGCTT
>DATILI010000094.1:0-5212 GCA_035476635.1 Burkholderiaceae bacterium
CTTGTCGGGCTATACGGACCTGGAGTCGATTTCAGACGCCATCAACCGGGGCGCGATCTACAAGTTCCTGACCAAGCCCTGGGACGACGACTTGCTGCGCGACAACATTCGCGAGGCGTTTCGGCACTATGAAATATCGAAAGGAGGGCGGTGACGCCCCCCGAAACATTGGCTTGCCAATGGAGTTGTGATCAGGCGTTGCGCCGGCGTCGCCGTTGCCACCCTGCGGCAAGAATGGCCAACGCTGCCAGTGTCCAACTGGCCGGCTCGGGAATGGCCGCAACGCGCGTCACGTCCAGTGCGATGTTGTCCAGCTGGAACGCCCGATTGGCAAGGTCATCGTCGAAGCCGGCGAACTGCAGCGCCGTCAATTCGCTGCTGCCCCAGATCGCATCGAGGAGGGCGGCTTGGAAGTCGTTGGTGCCGCCTGGGCCGTCATTCAGTCCGTCGATCGTCAAGGTCTGGGTGACGCTGCCGCCGCCGAGCAGCCATCCGGTCATCACGATGGATTCAGCGCTCCAGTTGGTTGCGGCCGAATGGCTCAACTCGGCAAAATCAAGCCCGATGAGCCTGAAGGAAAAAACCGGGCCGGTCATCGTTACTGGCGCCGTCGTCGGGGGATTCAAGCCGGTTCCACCAACCACGAATGCGCTGGTGCCATTCGCGGCGCAGTTCGGGGAACAGTTGCTTCCGTTTGCGGCAATCGCGACGGTGCCCGATGCTGGCGCGAACGTAAAGCCGTTGCTCTGGACCGTCGCGTGGACGCCGGTGTTGGCGTAGTTCTCGAAATCAATGAGCACCGGCGCTGCGAGCGCTGCGGGCCCGGACACCAGTGAGGAAAGCAGGGCAAGTCGTCGAACAAAAAGGTGAATGTTCATGAAAGCTCCCGGGCTGTGCGCGACCTGTACGCGCTGGTTTGTAACAATTTCGCAGGTGGACCCCAATAACGCAACTTCCGAGCCATCCAGAGAATGAGTCCTCGAGTCATTGGGATACGCACCCTGCGCGCCTTTGCGCAGCAACAAACCTGTCAACGATTCCGACACCCTTTTGTAACAGGCTCACTTTTCCTGAGGCCGTTTCGGCGGGCCGGCCTGGTTCCCGGCGACGCATTGTGGTGGGCCTGCTCCAGCCAGAGCAAGGTGTCGACCTGCGAGAGGAAGTGCTGCAGGTAGTCGGGCGAGAGACCGCGCATCAGCGCCAGAGAGCGCAGCACGAGCATGTGCGAATTCAACGGGCCGGCATTCACGGGCCCGCGCCCGGCGGCCAGTTCCACTTGGTCTTCGGCCGCGATCCGCGACCAGGCCTGTCGGAAGCGGCGCACGCTTTTCATTTCGCCGCCGAACGCCGTGTCGAACTGCGCGTCGAACTCCGAGTCGTGGGGGCGACCATCACCGGCATCTTGCGTGCGCTCCTGGAGATACCGGCTGAGTTGCACCAACGGACGCACGGCGGCGGCCGGGGCCGGCGCGGCGCTCCGCTGCATGCCCTGGTCAGCGACGGCCGCCTGCTGCGCCCGCTGAAAACGCGCCGCATAGTCCGCCAGGGCCTGCTGCAACCGCTCCTGCACCAGCGCGCGCACTTCGCCCTGCATGGTTTCTTCCAGGCGCCGCGACAAGACTTCCAGGTAGCGAAAGCGCATGGGGTCCAGGCGTTGTGCCCCCGCTTCGCGCAGGGCCGCAAGCGACGGCACCTCCTCAATGCAGCCCGGTTCACTCATGGGGCGACAGGTTTCAGGCCGGAGGACCGGGGCACCGGCGCCATTTCCACGCGCCGGTTCAGCGCGCGCCCCTTGTCGTCCGTGTTGGAAGCCACCGGCTGTTCGGCGCCGAACGCCGCGGCAAAGACCCGCGAGGACGGCATGCCTTCCTCGATCAAGGCCCGCGACACCGTGAGCGCGCGCTGGGCCGACAGCTCCAGGTTGTCGGCGAAGCGCCGGTTGCCTTCCTGGATTCGCTTGTCGTCGGTGAAACCACTCACCATCAGCATGTCGTCGCGCTCGCCCAGGTACACCTGCAACGGGGGCACCAGGCTCTGAAGCAGTAGCCGGCCGTCGGGGCGCAGCTGGTCCGAATTGACGGGGAACAACACATTGCCGCTGATGCCGATGCGGCCGTTGTTCAGCGTGACCCGGCCCGTGGCGAGCGGAATCGCCAGGGCCTTTTCCAACGCCATGCGGCGCTGCTCTTCGATGCGGCGCTTCTGAACCTCGGCCTGCAGGTTGGCCACCAGGTCCATCTGGACCACCAGCACCCCCACCAGGATCAGCACGAACGCCCCCAGCAGGCCCGACATCAGATCCCCGAAGACGGCCCAGACCGGCGCGGTCTGCTCGACGCCGTCGCCCTGTTCTTCCAGGCTGCTCATCCGACGCTCTCCTTAGGCAGTGCGGACTGCTTCACGTCGCGTCGGCGCAAGTCCTGGACCAGCCCCTGCTGCGCGGTGATGCTCAAGTCGATGACCTCGCGCGCCTGCGCCACGTAGTAGGCGAGTTGCTCGTCGCTGCGCGCCATGGACTGCTGCAAAGCGCCTTCCACGCGCTGCAGGCCATCCACCAGCTTCTCATTGCTGGCGCTGAAAAGCTGCACGCCGTGGCTGAACGATTCGCCCAGGCTGGCCAGCTCGACCGCGCTGGAAGCCACATGCGAGGCCACGCCCGCGGCGCGGCCGGCCTGCGCCTCCAGGGTTTGCGAGAACCGGCTGCCGGCCTGGTCCAGCACCGATGCCGCCTGCGCCACCAGGGATTCGATCGCCACGCGCTGGGCGCCCGAGGCCTGGTCCAGGGCCTGCAGCAGGCTACTGATTCTTTCGACGAGACCGGTGCGCTCCTGCAGCGCGAGGTTGTCCCGCTCGGTGAGCCGGGTCATTTCCTGGCGCAGTTGCGCAATCACTTCGGCGGCGGCTTGCGGCACTTCGGCGGCGGTTTGCAACAGGCGCGTCATGGGCGCCTCCAGCGCGGCCCCCAGCGTGGCCAGATGGCTGGCCAGCGCCGCCTGCAATTCGCCCAGCCGCGCGACGGCGGCCTCGCCGTGCGCGGCCTCCTGCGCCCGCAGCGCGCCGAGTTCGGTGCGCCACAACGCGGCGAGTTCATCCATGCGCTCGTGTTGCTGCTGCGTCCAGCTGGCCTCGGCTTCGACGCGCGAACCGATCAAGCCCTCGGTCTGCGCCAGCAGCGCACCGGAGCGCTGCTCGAAGGTCTGCGCAAAGGCGCCCAGGGCCTGGTCCAGCCGGTCGAGCTGCTGGGCACTGGTGTCGGCATGCGTGCGCAGCGCCGTGGTCCAGCCCTCGGACACACTGCGCGCCGTGCTGCCGAACGCGCCGGACAGCTCGCTCAGCTGCGTCTGCGTCGCCTCGAACACGCGCTGGTGCGAGCGCAGCGATTCGCGCGCGATCTCCGACATCGCGGCCTCCACCACGGGCTGGATGCTCTCGCCGGCGGCCCTGGCACCCGCCGCGAGGCTGTCTTTCAGCGATGTTCCCACGGCACTGGCCAGGCCGGTGTAGGCCACGCCCACCTCGCGGTGGAACTGCGCCTGCTGCTCCAGCAATTGCCCGCCCAGCTGCTGGCTGCGGCGCTCCAAGCCGTCCATCAGGGACTGCAGTTTGTCGACCACCAGGGGCAAAGCCTGCGCCTGGGCCTGCAGCGCCTTGAAGCTTTCCTGGCGCTGGTGGGCCAGCGAAAACGGGCGCAACACGGTGGCGATGCGCGAGTCGAGCTGGCGCGCCGCGTCCACGCGCTCGCGCCGGCTGATGGCCGACAGCAGCCCCAGCATGGCGGACGCGGCCACCCCGGCCACCGAGGTGCCGAACGAGAGCCCGAGGCCCTTGATCGGTTCGGCCAGCGCCGAGCGGATGGCCTGCAGATCGGTCGAGCCTTCCAGTGCGAACACCGCGCCCTTGAAGGTCACGACCATGCCCAGGAAGGTGCCCAGCATGCCCAGCATCACCAGAAGCCCCACCAGGTAGGGCGTCAACGCCGGGCCGGGGAGGGCGACCCGCTCCCCCTCGACACGCAAGCGCACCGCGTTGCGCAGCGAAGCCGGCACGCGCTGGAGCCAGTCGCCGAGGTCGGCCAACGGCTGCGGCATATCGGCCAGTGCCGCCGCCAGCGAAGCGGTGGCCGCGCGGAACTGCCGGAGCTCGAACGCGCCGAGCAAATAGACCCCGGCGATCACCGCGGTCATGGCCAAAGCCAGCCAGCTCGACCCGACAAACCCCAGGCCCACCCAGGCCACGGCCACCAGGCCGACGGCGAAGGCCACTGCAATCACGATCCTGTTCATTGAATACTCTCAACCTGGTTGCTGAATGCTTTAACCAATCCCACCACCGGCTCCAGCCGCACGCCCAATTCCGCCAGAGCGACCTGTTGCCACTCCTGGCCGAAAGCGTCCTCCCACGCGAGCGGGTTCTCGTCTTGCCGATGCGCCTGGCGCAACTGCTTGAAACGTTTCTCCATGAGCTTGGGTACTGTGGCCAGCAGCCGTTGCTCGCGCACGGCGAGCAGCTGCTCCCACACGGCGTCGAGCGCGGCCAGCTGCCGCAGCGGGGGTGAGGCTTGCGACAGGGCCTGGCGAACATGCTCGCGCAGCGGCCCAATCATCAGTTCCATGTTGCGCTGCAGCTCGGCATGGCGCTGGCGATAGGGCGCATAGTCCGCTTCCACCTTCGGCTCCGCCTTCGGAGCCGGGGCGGGCTGCGCCCGCAGGTGCTGTGGCCGTTTGCCATGGGCGCCGGCACTGTTTTTCGCCGTGATGGCCTGCGCCAGGATGGCGCGCACCTGGTGCAATTGCCCGTCCACGGCGGCGGCTGGTCCGGCCTTCGCCGAAGCGTTTGCCTGCGCCGCATCGAGCGTCTTGATCGACTGGTGCGCCGCGTGGAGCGTCATGGCATCGAAGGCGCCCACCCACAGGCCCAGTCGTTCCGCGAAGTCCTGCCTGGGCGCCGGGGCGTCCACGCGGGCCGTCTCCTGGAGCAGCCGAACGAGCCTCGAACTGCTGAAGTTGCTGTGCAAATACATTCCTTTGCACCATGGGTGCAATGCCTGTCTATCTCTAAAACAATGGGGCGGTAACGTTCCGGGCGACAAGCGCCGGGAATCTGCACCGGTACGGGACCGACGCTGCGCGCGCCGGGCCAGGCCCTTGGCGCGCCGGCCGCCAAAGCGGGCGAGTCGTCGAAACCTTGATTTTATGGCCGGTCTGTCGGAACA
>DATILI010000095.1:0-35372 GCA_035476635.1 Burkholderiaceae bacterium
CATTAACGAGAAGTCACGGTCGAATTTCATCAGGTGCTGGCCGCCATCCACCAGCAAGGTCGTGCCGGTGATGGACTGGTTCTCCAGCGCGAACTTGACGGTGGCGGCGACATCGGCGGCGGTGGAGGAGCGGCCCAGCGGCGCCATTCGGTGCAGCTGCTCGAACTTCTCGGCGCTCAGCAAATGGCTGGTCAGCGTCAGGCCCGGTGCCACGCCCACCACGCGCACGCGCGGCGCCAGCGCCTGCGCCAGCATGGTGGTGGCCGCTTCGAGGGCCGCCTTGGACAAGGTGTAGCTGAAAAAATCCGGGTTCAGGTTCCACAGCTTCTGGTCGAGCAGGTTCACCACCGCGCCGCTGGCGTCACGTGCCGCCAGATGCGCGTGCAGGGCCTGCGCGAGCAGGATGGCGGCGCCGGTGTTGCTGCGCAAATGGTTTTCCAGGGCGGCAAAGCCGAACGTGGCCACGCTGTCGTGCTCGAACAAGGATGCATTGTTGACCACGGCATCGACCTGGCCGAAGTGCGCGGCCACGCGCGGCAGCAGGGCGCGCACCGCGGTTTCATCGGCGAGATCGGCCGCAAAGGCCGCGGCAGTGGCGCCGGCCTGCACGCAATCGGCGACGGTCTGCAAGGCTTCGGCTTGCGATTGCCGATAGTGCACCGCCACCTGCCAGCCGCCGGCAGCCAGGGCCAGCGCCATTTCCCGGCCCAGCCGCTTGGCGGCGCCGGTGACGAGGACGGTGGGGCGTTGGGGCATCGCGGACAATTCGGGGGTGGAAACAAACAATAAGCCCCCGCAAAGCAAGGCGCTTCCTGGCAGTTTAACGGCCGGGCTCTTGTCGCACATTCATACGGCCATTGCGGCGGACGGTGGCTGGCTGGGATTCGACCGCTTCATGGAGCGCGCGCTGTACACGCCCGGCCTGGGCTACTACGCCAACGACAGCCGCAAATTCGGTGCGTTGCCCTCGTCCGGCAGCGATTTCGTCACCGCGCCGGAACTGACGCCGCTGTTCGGCCAATCGCTAGGAGCACAGGTCGGGCAAGCCCTGCAGGCCACCGGCACCGACGAGATCTGGGAGTTCGGCGCCGGCTCGGGCGCGCTGGCGCTGCAGTTGCTCGATGCCCTGGGCGAACGCGTTCGCCGCTACACCATCGTCGATCTCTCGGGCAGCTTGCGCGCGCGCCAGCGCGAGACGCTGCAAGCCCACGCGGGCAAACTGCGCTGGGTCGAGGCGCTGCCGGATGCCATGCAAGGCGTGGTGGTCGGCAACGAGGTGCTGGATGCGATGCCGGTGCAGCTGCTGGCGCGCATCGACGGTGTCTGGCATGAACGCGGCGTGGCATGGCATGAAGGCGGCCTGGCCTGGGCCGACCGC
Organism: Burkholderiaceae bacterium; assembly: GCA_035476635.1. GTDB lineage: Bacteria > Pseudomonadota > Gammaproteobacteria > Burkholderiales > Burkholderiaceae_C > DATILI01. The sequence goes on from DATILI010000095.1 coordinate 1,379, forward strand.
CCCACCGCGCTGCGCCCACCGCTGGAAATCGAAGGCGCGCACGACTACCTGACCGAGATCCATCCGCAGGCCGAAGGCTTCATGCGCACGCTTGCCGACCGCCTGCAGCAAGGCGCGGCCTTTTTCATCGACTACGGCTTTCCCGAGCACGAGTACTACCATGCGCAGCGTCACATGGGCACCTTGATGTGCCACCGCGGCCACCAGGCCGGCGGCGACCCCTTGCACGAAGTCGGCGCCAAGGACATCACCGCGCACGTGAACTTCACCGGCGTGGCGCTTGCCGCCCAGGAGGCCGGCCTGGGCGTGCTCGGCTACACCAGCCAGGCGCGCTTCCTGATGAACTGCGGCCTGCTCGCGCTGCTGGAGGGCGCCACGGCGCGCGCGCGCATCCAGGCGCAGCACCTGATCGCCGAGCACGAGATGGGCGAACTTTTCAAGGTGCTTGGCCTGTTCAAGGGCGAAGCGTGGGATGCCATCGGCTTCAGCCAGGGCGATCGCACACACCGGCTCTGAGCTTCGCGCCACGGGCGGATGCATTATTTCAACTTAGACCCAAAAATATCCTAAGTTAAGTCTTGCTGGGCAAAAGTTGGGGCCCTAGTATGGTGCTTTGCTCGCAAGCCGAAGCCCATTAGAGGAGACAAAACTTGGCACGCTGGGACCACCTGTCGCCTGCCGAAATAGCGCTGATGCAGACCGTTTTCTGGTCGGCCGGCACATCTCGCCATGTGTTGTCGAGCCGGCTCGATTTTTCCAAGAGCAAGGCCAACGTGCTGGTGGCCGGCCTGCTGGAACAAGGCCTGCTGGATGAAACCGGCCTGCAAGTCTCCTCCGGCGGGCGCCGCCCGGAATCATTGCGGCTGTCCTCGGAGCTGGGCGTTCTCATCGGTATCGACATCGGCGCCACCAGCCTGGACATCGCGATCCTGAAACCCGATTTGACCGTGCTGGCGCGCCATGCCGAAGCGGCTGACGTGCGCGCCGGCCCGGGCGTGGTGCTGGCACGGGTGCGAAGCCTGATGCGCGATTTGCTGCAGCAAGGCGGCGCGAGCGCTGCCCAGGTCATTGCGATCGGCATGGGCCTGCCCGGACCGGTCGATTTCGAAACCGGCCAGTTGGTCAACCCGCCGCTGATGCCCGACTGGGATGCCTTTTCGATTCGCGACTACCTGCGCGAGGACTACGCCGCGCCGGTGTTCGTGGACAACGACGTGAACCTGATGGCACTGGGTGAGCTCTGGCGAATGCAGCGCAGCCTGCAAAATTTCCTGGTCATCAAGGTGGGCACCGGCATCGGCTGCGGCATCGTCTGCCATGGCGAGGTGTACCGCGGTGCCAATGGCTCGGCCGGCGATGTCGGCCACATTTGCGTGGACCTGGCAGGTCCGCGCTGTCACTGCGGCAACCTGGGCTGCGTGGAGGCCATGGCGGCGGCGCCGGCGATCACGCGCATGGCCGCGCAAGCCGCGCAAAACGGCGAGAGCGCCATGCTGGCCGAAAGCCTGCGCCAGAACGGCGGCAGCCTTAGCGCCGTCGATGTAGGGCAGGCCAGCCGCAACGGCGACGCCGCGGCCAACGCCATCATCCAGCGCGCGGGCAGCTTGATCGGACAGATGCTCGCGTCGGTCGTCAACTTCTTCAACCCATCGCATGTGTTCATCGGCGGCGGCGTGACGCGCATCGGGCCGTTGTTCCTCGCATCCGTCCGGCAAAGCGTGTACCAGCGATCGCTGGCCTTGTCGACACGGCACCTGGAAATCCAGTACACGCCGTTGGGCGAGCAGGCCGGCATCATCGGCGCCGGCGTGCTTGCCATGCAGGAAGCGCTGAAGGCGCGTGGAGGGACGACATGAGTGTTGCGGTTGAGTTCCGCGACGTCGTCAAGGATTTCGGTCCGGTGCGGGTGCTGCATGGCGTGAGCTTCGCGCTTGCACCGGGGCAGGTCTATGGCCTGCTCGGGGAGAACGGTGCGGGCAAGTCCACCTTGATGAAGATCCTGGCCGGCTACGAGGTCTTGAGCGGCGGTGAGCTGCGCGTCAACGGCGAGCACCGGGTCTACAAGGGTTCGCGCGTCGCGGAGGCCGACGGCATCGTCCTGATCCACCAGGAATTCAACCTGGCCGAAGACTTGACGATTGCCCAGAACATCTTCCTCGGACACGAGAAAAAGCGCGGCTGGCTGCTGGACGATGCCGCGATGCGGCGCGCGTGCGCGCAAGCGCTGCGCCAGGTGGGGCTTGATGCCGATCCGGATACCAAGCTGCGCCAGCTCATCGTCGCGGAAAAGCAGCTGGTCGAGATCGCCAAGGCGCTGGTTCGCCGTGCGCGGCTGCTGATCATGGACGAGCCCACGGCCACGCTGACCCCGTCCGAGACCGAGCGGTTGTTCGGGCTCATGGCGCAGCTCAGGAACGATGGCGTCACCCTGGTCTACATCTCGCACAAGCTCGATGAGGTAGAGCGCGTGACCGACGAAGTGCTGGTGATGCGCGATGGCCGCCTGGTGGCACGCCAGCCCACGCGCGAACTGACGCGCCAGCAGATGGCCAACCTGATGGTGGGCCGCGAGCTGTCGGACCTGTTCCCGCCCAAGGAACTGGCGCCGGCCGGCCGCGAGCCCCTGCTGCGGGTGCGCAATTTCAGTGTGCCGGGCTGGGCGCACGATGTCAGCTTCGAGGTCGCGCCCGGCGAGATCCTGGGCTTCGCCGGGCTGGTGGGCGCCGGTCGCACCGAGTTGTTCGAGGGCCTGCTGGGCCTGCGCCCGGGCTCCGGCGGCACGGTGGAACTGCAGGGCCGCCAGGTGCGCTTGCGCAATCCGCGCGAAGCGGTGGCCCAGGGGCTGACCTACCTCAGCGAAGACCGCAAGGGCAAGGGCCTGCACGTGGACTTCGGCCTGCGCGAGAACCTCACGCTGATGGCCTTGCCGCAATTCGCCGCGCCCTGGCTCAAGCCGCAGGCCGAGCTGCAGGCGCTGGAGCGCGCGGTCAGCGCATTCGGCATCCGCACCGGCAGCCTGCACATTCGCGCATCGTCGCTGTCGGGCGGCAATCAGCAGAAGCTGGCGCTGGCCAAGGTGTTGCAGCCGGCGCCGCGCGTCGTCGTGCTCGATGAGCCCACGCGCGGCGTCGACGTCGGTGCCAAGCGCGACATCTACTTTCTGGTCCAACGCCTGGCACGAGAGGGCCATGCCGTGATCGTGATTTCGTCCGAGCTGATCGAGCTGATCGGCCTGTGCCACCGTGTAGCGATTCTGCGCGCCGGCAGCCTGACCGCCACGGTTGCCGGCGCCGAACTGACCGAAGAGGAGTTGATCGCCCATGCCACAGGAACCCGCTGAGCGCCCTGGGCGCGTGAATGCGGCCGCCGCGCCCCGCCTGGCCGCGCGCCTGCACGGCTTCGGGCCGGTCATCGGCCTGGCCTTGCTTTGCCTGGCCGGAACCCTGCTCAACAGCGAATTCGCCACCTTGGACAATGCGATGAACGTGCTCACCCGCACCGCCTTCATTGGCATCATCGCGGTGGGTATGTGCTTTGTCATCATCTCCGGCGGCATCGACCTGTCCGTGGGCTCGATGGCCGCGCTGATCGCCGGCAGCGTGATCCTGTTCATGAACGCGGCGGCGCCGTCGCTACCCTCGCCGATCTGGGCCGTGCCGTTGGGCATGGCGCTGGCTGTGTTCCTGGGGGCACTGTTCGGCCTGGCGCATGGCTTGCTGATCACCAAGGGGCGCATCGAGCCGTTCATCGTGACCTTGGGCACCCTGGGCATCTTCCGCGCCTACCTGACCTACTTCGCCAACGGCGGCGCCATCACGCTGGACAACGAGCTGTCCGACCTCTACAGCCCCGTCTACTACGCCAGCCTGCTGGGCGTGCCGGTGCCCGTCTGCGTGTTCGTCCTGGTTGCGCTGGCCGGCGGGGTCATCCTGAACCGCACGGCCTACGGGCGCTATGTGCAGGCGATCGGCTCCAACGAGCAGGTCGCGCGCTATGCCGCGGTGGACGTGGACCGCATCAAGATCCTGACCTATGTGCTGCTCGGCGGCTGCGTGGGCATTGCCACCTTGCTGTATGTGCCGCGCCTGGGCTCCGCCTCGCCGACCACGGGCTTGCTGTGGGAGCTGGAGGCGATCGCGGCCGTGATCGTCGGCGGCACGGCGCTCAAGGGCGGCGCCGGCAGCATCACCGGCACGGTGGTCGGTGCCGTGCTGCTCTCGGTGATCAGCAACATCCTGAATCTCACCAGCATCATCAGCGTGTACCTCAACGCAGCGGTGCAGGGCTTCGTGATCGTGGTCGTTGCGTTCCTGCAAAGGGGACGCCGATGAAGAAATTCTTTTCCCTACCGGCAGCGCGGATGCTGCCCCTTCTTCCCAACCAACCGGAGACAAGCAAATGAAAAGCATCACCCGACGACTGGTTCTTGGCGCGACGGCGCTGGCGGCGGCCCTGGCCACATTGCCCGCCGTGGCGCAGACCAAGGTCAACCTGGGCGTGGCCATCCCGGCCGCGACGCACGGCTTCACCGGCGGCATTGTCTGGTGGGCCAACCAGGCCAAGAAGGATCTGGAGAAAGCCAATCCGGGCTTGAAGATCACGATCAAGACCGCGGCCAACGCGGGGGAGCAAGCCAACCAGTTGCAAGACCTCGTGAGCGCGACCAAGATCAATGCTCTCGTGATCTTCCCGTTCGAATCCGCCGCGCTGACCAAGCCGGTGGCCCAGGTCAAGGGCAAGGGCATCTACGTGACCGTGGTCGACCGTGGACTGACGGATACCAGCGCACAGGATGCCTATGTGGCCGGCGACAACACCGCCTTCGGCAAGATCCCGGCCGAGTACCTGGCCAAGGCGCTGAACGGCAAGGGCAACATCGTTGCCATGCGGGGTATCGCGACGACCCTGGACAACGAGCGCATGGACGCATTCAATGGCGTGATGAAGGCGCATCCCGAGATCAAGCTGCTGGACGCCAAGTACGCCAACTGGAACCGCGACGATGCCTTCAAGGTCATGCAGGACTACCTGACGCGTTTCAAGCAGATCGACGCGGTGTGGGCGGCCGACGACGACATGGCCGTCGGCGTGCTCAAGGCCATCGACCAGGCCAAGCGCAGCGACATCAAGATCGTGTTCGGCGGCGCCGGCGCCAAGGGCATGGTCAAGACGCTGATGGATGGCAAGGACCCGCGGATCCAGGCCAACGTGTCGTACTCGCCCAAGTTCATCTACGACGCAATCAAGCTAACCGCCGAGGCACGCCTGAAGGGCGACAAGTTGCCGCCCACCACCATCATTCCATCGGTGCTGATCACCAAGGAAAACGCCAAGCAGTTCTATTTTCCCGATTCACCCTTCTGAAGGGACGCCGAACCGGCCAACCAGATCGAAGGAGATCCGCATGCCAAGACCGATCACTCTTTTCACCGGCCAATGGGCCGACCTGCCGCTGGCCGAGCTGGCGCCCCTGGCCAGGCGCATGGGCTATGACGGCCTGGAACTCGCGTGCTGGGGCGACCATTTCAATGTGCAGGAGGCGCTGGCTTCCGAGCGCTACGTCAAGGACAAGTGGGATCTCCTGCGCGCGCATGGCTTGACGTCGCTGGCCATCGGCAACCATCTGGTCGGCCAGGCCGTGTGCGATCTGATCGACGAGCGGCACCGCAGCATCCTGCCCGGCCATGTCTGGGGCGATGGCGACCCCGAGGGCGTGCGCCAGCGGGCGGCGAAGGAACTGCAGGACACGGCGCGCGCCGCCGCCCGGTTCGGCGTGAAGACGGTGACCGGCTTCACAGGCTCTTCCATCTGGCACGCCACCTACGCGTTTCCGCCGACCTCGCAAGAATTCTGGGACAAGGGCTTTGCGGATTTCGCGCACCGCTTCACGCCCATCCTCAACGTATTCGAGGGCATGGACGTCAACTTCGCGCTCGAGGTACATCCCACCGAAATCGCTTTCGATATCGCCACCAGCCAGCGCGCCATCGAGGCTGTGCAAGGCCACAAGTCCTTCGGCTTCAACTTCGATCCCAGCCACCTGGCCTACCAGGGCGTGGACTACGTGAAGTTCCTGCGCACTTTTCCCGCGCGCATCTACAACGTCCACATGAAGGACGTCTGGTGGGGTCGGGGTGACGGCACGGTGGGCGTGTTCGGCGGCCACACGAGTTTTGGCGATGCGCGCCGCCACTGGGACTTTCGCAGCGTGGGCCGTGGCATGGTGGATTTCGAATCCATCATCGTCGCGCTGAACGACATCGGCTACCTGGGCCCGCTGTCGGTCGAATGGGAAGACAGCCGCATGGACCGCGAGCATGGCGCCACGGAAAGCGCCGCCTTCAGCCGGCGGCTCGATTTCAAACCCGCGGCCGGCGCCTTCGACGCTGTCTTCGCCAAGGAAAACCGGTAGCAAGGGCATGACCGCATTGCCGCAAAGAAAACTGCGCTACGCCATGGTTGGCGGCGGGCGCGACGCCTTCATCGGCGCGGTGCATCGCCGTGCGATGGCGCTGGACAGCCAGATGGAGCTGGTGGCCGGGGCGCTGTCTTCCAGCCCCGAAAAGGCACGTGCTTCGGGGCGCGACCTCGGCCTGGCCGATGCGCGCAACCACGGCAGCTGGCAGGCGTTGCTGGCCGACGAGTTGAGGCGCGACGCGTCGGAGCGCATCGACTTCGTCGCCATCGTGACACCCAACCATGTGCATTACCCGGTGGCCAGCGCCTTTGTCGACGCAGGCTTTCACGTGGTGTGCGACAAGCCGCTGGTGCACACGACCGCACAGGCCGATGCGCTTGTCGGCGCCGTTCAGCGCCTGGGCACGGTGTTCGGCGTGACCTACAACTACACCGGCTACCCGATGGTGCGCCAGGCGCGCGAGATGGTTCGGGACGGGACACTTGGCGAAGTGCGCAAGGTGACCGTGGAATACAACCAGGGCTGGCTCGCAACGCAACTCGAAGCTGCGGGCAACAAACAGGCCAGCTGGCGCGCTGATCCGGCGCAAGGCGGCGCGGCCGGGGCGCTGGGCGACATCGGCTCGCACGCCGAGAACCTGCTCTCCTGCGTGACCGGCCTGCAGATCGACAGCCTGTGCGCCGATCTGTGCGCGCTGGTGCCCGGGCGCGCGCTGGACGACGACGCCAACGTGCTGCTGCGGTTCACCAACGGCGCGCGCGGCGTGCTGGTGGCCTCGCAGATCGGCGCCGGCCTGGAAAACGACCTGGCGCTGTGCGTTTCGGGCAGCAAGGGCACGCTGCAGTGGCGCCAGGAGTCGCCCGAGCTGCTGGTGCACTCGCCGCTGGACGGGCCGCGCCGCCTGCTGACGCGCGGCTCGCCCTGGCTGGGTGCGGCGGCGCGGCAAGCGACGCGCCTGCCGGCCGGCCATCCGGAAGGGTTCATCGAGGCATTTGCCAACGTCTATCTCGGTGTGGCCGCGGCGATCCGCGCGCATGCGGCCGGCGTCGAGGCCGATCCACTGCTCGCCGACTACCCCGGCGTAGGCGAGGGCGCGCGCGGCGTGCGCTTCATCGAGCAGGTGGTCGCCGCCGCCCGCAGCGACTGCAAGTGGACACGGTTCGAACCGGGCTAAGTGTCGGGTTAGGTGCCGGGCCGCATGCCGATGCGCCTACACTCAAGCCATGATTCGCTGGATGCTCGTCATCTTCCTCGCTCTGCTGCTGATCAGCTGGTTTTCGCCGCTGCTGCAAAAGCTGGGTTTCGGCCGGCTGCCCGGTGATTTTCGTTTCAAGCTGTTCGGCCGCGAGTGGGCCATTCCACTCGCCACCACCGTCATCCTGAGCCTGTTGGCCAGCGCCGTCGCCAGGCTGTTTTGATGAGAGCTTGCGTCGACATCGGCGGCACCAAGGTGGCGGTCAGCCTGGCCGCCATGCAGGGCTCGCCACCGCAGGCCAGGCGCAGCGAACCCACAGTCAAGACCGGCGACAACGGCGCCCTGGCCCGGCAGATCCTGCGGCTGATCGACGCGGCATGCGCCGAAGCCGGCGTTGCCGCTGGCGGCATCAGCGCCGTCGGCGTTTCTTCCTGCGGCCCGTTTGTGCTCAACCAGGGCCTGGTGGAACTGGCCGCACCGAATATTTGCGGCGGCATCGCGGGCCCGGCCCGAGGCCTGCCCAACGATTGGCAGTCGGCCTTGCTGGAACAACCGCTGCGCCAGCGCTTTGCCGCCGTGCGGGTGGAGAACGACTGCATCGCCGCGCTGGAGGCCGAGCGTCGCTGGGGCGCACTGCAAGGCCTGCAGCACTGCGCCTACATCACCTGGAGCACCGGCATCGGCATGGGTTTGTGTGTCGATGGCCGGGTGCTGCACGGCAAGAACGGCAATGCCGGCCATGGTGGGCACATGTTTGTGAGCGATGACGCGAGCGCGGCGGTTTGCGGTTGCGGCAATGTGGGCGACGTCGAGGCGCTGGTGGCCGGCAACGCCATTGCGCGCCGCTTCGGCGGCGACGGCTGGCCCGACGCCGCCGCCCTGCTGAATGCGGCGCAAGGCGGCAACGCACAGGCCACGGCCATCGTCGATGAGCTGTGCCGCGTGCTGGGCCGGGCCCTGTACAACCTGGTGGCCACGCTTGATCTGCAGCGCATCAGCCTGGGCGGCAGCGTGTTCTGGCACCACCGCGACTATTTGCTGCCGCGGCTTTCCGCGCAAATCACCGGTCGTTTCGCCGCGTTGACCACCGGCTTCGCGCTGGTGCCCGCAGGGCTTGGCGACAAGGTCGGCGACTACGCCGCATTGGCATTGGTCAGCTGATACGGCTCGGGGGCGCGCGCGGCGCGCGGCCGTCAACGCGGTGTCGCCAAGCCGTAAATCTGCCGTAAAGCCTCGTTCTTCCTACATGAGGGCGCTGGTGTGGGACTTAATATCTGGTTCGTCCCAACCTCTTTTCGCAGCCGAGCCCATGAAAAAAATAGCGATGTCCCGGCCCAACTCGAATCGGCAGTTCGGCCTCTCGCGCCTGCGCCTGGTCCTGCTGCTTGCGCTCGTGGCGATTACCGTTGCCGCTGGTGGCTGGTGGTGGACGCAACGGCCCGCGTCTGGAGGACTTTCCGCAGCCGGCGCCCAGGGCGCGCCGGGGGCCAACCCGGCGGCCGGTGGGGCTTCGGCACCCGGCGGCAGCGGGCGCCGCTTCGGTGGTGCCAACCGCGTGCAGCCTGTCACGGTGGCGGCGGTGCGCAAGCAGGACATCCGGGTCGTGCAGGCGGCGATCGGCAACATCGCGGCGCTGAACACCGCGGTGGTTCGCGCCCGGGTGGACGGCGAACTCAAGGCCATCCGCTTCAAGGAAGGCCAGCAGGTACGCGCCGGGCAGCTGCTGGCCGAAATCGATCCGCGCAGCTACGAGGTTGCGCTGGCGCAGGCGCAGGGGCAATTTGCGCGCGACCAGGCCCAGCTGCGCAATGCGCAACTCGACCTGGAGCGCTACAAGGAGCTGCTGGCCAAGGACTCCATCGCCAGGCAGCAGGTGGACACGCAAGAGGCGCTGGTGCGCCAACTGCAGGGCACGGTGCAGGTCGACCAGGCGCAGGTGGACAATGCGCGGCTGCAACTGTCCTATACCAAGGTCACGGCGCCCATCAGCGGGCGGCTGGGCCTGAAGCAGGCTGACCTGGGCAACATCATCCGCTCAGGCGACGCCGCGGGCCTGGTGAGCATCACGCAAACGCAGCCGATCAGCGTGGTGTTTGCCGTGCCCGAGGCCAACCTGACGCAGATCACGCGCCAGCTCAAGGCCAATACGCCGCTGGTGGTCGAGGCCTGGGACCGCGAGCAGCGCAACCGGCTGGCCACCGGCAAGGTCAGCACCACGGATAACGCGATCGACCCGGTGACCGGCACCATCAAGCTCAAGGCCGAGTTCGCCAATGCCGACGGCAACCTGTTTCCCAACCAGTTCACCAATATCCGCCTGCAGCTGGACATGCTGGAAGGCGTGCTCTCCGTGCCCAACAGCGCGGTGCAGCGCGGTGCCATCGGCACCTTCGTCTATGTGGTGAAGGAAGACGGCAGCGTCACGGTGCGCCGCATCCGCGTGGGTACGGTGGATGGGGAATGGGTGAGCGTGCAGGGCGAGCTTGCGCCCGGCGACAAAGTCGTGACCGACGGAGCTGATCGCCTGCGCGAGGGCGCCAAGGTCGAGGTGATTACGCCGCCGACGCGCCAGGCCGGGCCGGGCGAAGGCGGCGGCAGGCGACGCGACGCCGCGGCCGGAGCAGGCGCAGGCGCAGGCGCAGCAGCAAGCGCCGCAGTCCCCGCGCCGGGTGCCTCGGCGCCGGCCGTTGCCGCTTCGCGCGCGGGACGGCCGGGTGCCACGCCAGCAGCGCCCGCAGCATCCGCGGCCGGCGACGCCAAGCCATCATCGGCCGCCTGGATTGACCAGTTGCCGCCCGAAGCCGCCGAGCGCGTGCGGCGCACGATGGAGCGGCTGCCGCCGGATGTGGCGCAGAAGGTGAACGCCATGTCGCCCGACGAGCGGCGCGCCTTCTTCCAGAAGCTGCGCGAGCAGCGCCGCCAGCAGGAAGGCCAGTAAGGCGCTTGGCCATGAACCTGTCGCGCCTCTTCATCCTCCGGCCGGTGGCCACCTCCTTGCTGATGGTGGCGATCCTGATCTCCGGGCTTTTGGCCTATCGCATGCTGCCGCTGTCGGCCTTGCCCGAGGTCGACTACCCGACGATCCAGATCACCACGCTGTACCCCGGCGCCAGCCCCGACGTCATGACCTCGGCCGTCACCGCGCCGCTGGAGCGCCAGTTCGGCCAGATGCCGGGCCTGGCGCAAATGTCTTCGGTGAGCTCGGGCGGCGCTTCCGTGATCACTCTGCGCTTTACCTTGCAAATCACGCTCGATGTCGCCGAGCAGCAGGTGCAGGCGGCCATCAATGCAGGCAGCAACCTGCTGCCCAGTGACTTGCCGATGCCGCCGACCTACCGCAAGTTCAATCCGGCCGACGCACCGATTCTCACGCTGGCGATTACCTCGCCATCGCTGCAGGTCATCCGCATCCATGACCTGGTGGAAAACCGCCTGGCGCCCAAGCTATCGCAGGTGCCGGGGGTTGGCCTGGTGGCGATTGCCGGCGGTCGCCGGCCCGCCGTGCGCGTGCAGGGCAACCCGGCCGCATTGTCCAGCGCCGGCCTCTCGCTGGAGGACTTGCGCACCGTCGTCAACGGGGCGAACGTGAATCAGGCCAAGGGCAGCTTCGACGGCCCGCAGCGCGCCTCGACCATCGATGCCAACGACCAGCTCAAGTCGGCGGCGGACTATGCGAATCTCATCATCGCGTTCAAGAACGGCTCGCCGATCCGGCTTTCCGACGTCGCCGAGATCGTCGACGGCGCGGAGAACGCGCGCCTCCTGGCCTGGTCCGACATCACGCCTGGCGTCATCCTCAACATCCAGCGCCAGCCCGGCGCCAACGTGATCGAGACGGTGGACCGGGTCAAGCGGCTGCTGCCGCAATTGCAGGCAAGCCTGCCGGCCTCGCTGGACGTGAAGATGCTGACCGACCGCACAGTCACGATCCGCGCCTCGGTCCGGGACGTGCAGTTCGAACTGTTGCTGGCGGTGGCGCTGGTGGTCATGGTGATCTTCGTGTTCCTGCGCAGCGCATCGGCCACCTTGATTCCAAGCTTTGCCGTGCCGCTGTCCCTGATCGGGACCTTCGGCGTGATGCACCTGGCGGGTTTTTCCATCAATAACCTCACCTTGATGGCCCTGACGATCTCGACCGGCTTCGTGGTCGACGATGCGATCGTGATGATCGAGAACATCGCGCGCTTCGTGGAAGAGGGCGATCCGCCGCTGGAGGCGGCCCTGAAGGGCGCCAAGCAGATCGGTTTCACCATCATCTCGCTGACTATTTCGCTGATCGCGGTGCTGATTCCGCTGCTGTTCATGGGCGATGTGGTGGGGCGACTGTTCCACGAGTTCGCCATCACGATGGCCGTGTCCATCCTGATCTCGGCCGTGGTGTCGCTCACGCTCACCCCCATGTTGTGCGCGCGGCTGCTGAAGCACACGCCCGAGGAAAGCCATGGTGCGCTGTACCGCGCCACCGGCCGCTTCTTCGACAACACGATCCGCCGCTACGGCCAGATGCTGGACTGGGTGCTGGACCGCAGCGCCATCACGCTGGTTGTTTTCGTGCTGACCATCGCCTTGACCGCCTTGCTTTACTTCTTCGTGCCCAAGGGCTTCTTCCCGGTGCAGGACACGGGTGTGATCCAGGGCGTGACCGAAGCTTCGCAGAGCACCTCGTTTGCCGCCATGGCCGAGCGCCAGCGCACCCTGGCCGAGCAGATCCTGAAGGACCCGGCGGTGCAAAGCCTGTCTTCCTTCATCGGCGTGGACGGCGGCAACGCCACGCTCAACGCCGGCCGCATGCTGATCAACCTGAAGCCGCGCGAGGAGCGCAAGGGCATCTCGATTGGCAACATCATCCGGCGCATTTCCGAGAACACGCGCTCGGTACCTGGCATCGAGCTGTTCATGCAGCCGGTGCAAGACCTCACCATCGAAGACCGCGTATCCAAGACGCAATACCAGTTCCTGCTGTCTTCACCGGACGGCGAGGCGCTCGGCAGCTGGACGGCGCAACTGCTGGAAAAACTGCGTGGCCTGCCGCAACTGGCGGATGTGGCCAGCGACCTGCAGGACAAGGGCCTGCAGGCCTACGTGGAGATCGACCGCGCGGCGGCGGGACGCCTGGGAGTGTCCGTTGCAGGCATCGACAACGCGCTGTACAACGCCTTCGGCCAGCGCCTGATCTCGACCATCTTCACCCAATCCAATCAGTACCGCGTGGTGCTGGAGATTGCGCCGCGCTACCGCGTGGGGCTGAATGCCTTGAGCGATCTTTACGTGCCTTCGAGCAACGGCACGCAGATCCCGCTGTCGTCCGTGGCGCGCGTGGTCGAGAAGCCGGCCGCGCTGTCGGTCAACCATGTGGGGCAGTTCCCGGCCGTCACCATCTCGTTCAATACGGCAAGCGGTGTTTCGCTGGGCGAAGCGGTCGAGGCGATCAAGGCCGAGCAGGCCGCCTTGAACCAGCCGGCCAGCATCGAGACCAGCTTCCAGGGCGCGGCGCTCGCGTTCCAGGCCTCGCTGTCGAACACGCTGCTGCTGATCCTGGCGGCCATCGTCACCATGTACATCGTGCTCGGCGTGCTGTATGAGAGCTACATCCACCCGGTGACCATCCTCTCCACCTTGCCCTCCGCCGGCCTGGGGGCGCTGCTGGCGCTGCTGGCGGCGCGGCTGGAGCTGGACATCATCGCCATCATCGGCATCGTGCTCCTGATCGGCATCGTGAAGAAGAACGCGATCATGATGATCGACTTCGCACTCTACGCCGAGCGGGAGCAAGGGCTGCCACCGCGCCAGGCGATCCACCAGGCTTGCCTGTTGCGCTTTCGGCCGATCCTGATGACCACCCTGGCGGCCCTGCTTGGCGCGTTGCCGCTGATGTTGGGCGGTGGCTGGGGAAGTGAGCTGCGACATCCGTTGGGGGTGACGATGGTGGGAGGATTGATCGTCAGCCAACTGCTCACTTTGTTTACGACGCCGGTGATCTATCTTGGCTTTGCAGGGATGGCTCAGAAGTGGACGGCGCGGCGCGAGCTCAAGGCTGCATGAACTTCTCCGCCCCCTTCATCCACCGCCCGGTCGCCACCGCACTGGTCACGCTGGGCGTTGCCCTGGCCGGCGTCATCAGCTTCTTCCTGCTGCCGGTAGCGCCGCTGCCGCAAGTCGACTTCCCCACCATCTCGGTGACCGCCTCGCTGCCCGGCGCCAGCCCTGAGACCATGGCCACCAGCGTGGCCACGCCGCTGGAGCGCGCGCTCGGCGCCATCGCGGGGGTCAACGAAATCACCTCTTCGTCTTCGCTGGGAAACACCCGCGTGGTGCTGCAGTTCGACTTGAACCGCGACATCAACGGCGCGGCGCGCGAGGTGCAAGCCGCGATCAATGCGGCGCGTACGCTGCTGCCCTCGGGCATGCCCAGCAACCCGAGCTACCGCAAGGTGAACCCGGCCGAGGCGCCGATCATGATCCTGTCGCTGACTTCGGAGATCCTCACGCGCGGCCAGATGTACGACGCGGCCTCGACCGTGCTCGCGCAGCGCCTGGCCCAGGTGGAGGGCATCGGCCAGGTCAATATCGGCGGTGGCGCGCTGCCGGCCGTGCGGGTCGAGCTCGACCCGAACAAGCTCGCGGCCAACGGCATTTCGCTGGAAGACATTCGCGTGGCCGTGACGGCAACCAACGCCAACCGCCCCAAGGGCTCGGTGGAGGAGGGCGACCGCTACTGGCAGATCGGCGCCAACGACCAGGCGCGCACCGCCGCGGACTACGCGCCGCTGATCGTGCGCTACCGCAGCGGCAACGCCGTGCGGCTGCAGGACGTGGCCGAGGTGGTCGATTCGGTGCAGGACGTGCGCAACTACGGCGTGGCCGACGGCAAGCCGGCCATCCTGCTGCTGCTGTTCAAGCAGCCGGGCGCCAACATCATCGAATCGGTGGACAAGGTGCGCGCACTGCTGCCGCAATTGCGCGCCTCGATTCCCAGCGCCATCAACCTGGACGTGGTGAGCGACCGCACGCCCACCATCCGGGCTTCGCTGCGCGAGGTGGAGCGGGCGCTCGCGATTTCCGTGGGGCTGGTGATCCTGGTGGTGTTCCTGTTCCTGCGCAACGTGCGCGCCGCCGTCATTCCCAGCGTGGCCGTGCCGGTCTCGCTGGCCGGCACCTTTGGCGTGATGTACCTGGCGGGCTATACGCTGGACAACCTCTCGCTCATGGCGCTCACGGTGGCCACGGGCTTCGTGGTGGATGACGCCATCGTCGTGCTGGAGAACGTCACGCGCCATCTGGAGCGCGGCAAGACGCCGCTTCAGGCGGCATTGGCCGGCGCGCGCGAAATCGGCTTCACCGTGGTGTCGATCAGCTTGTCGCTGATCGCGGTGTTCATTCCCATCCTGCTGATGGGCGGCATCGTGGGCCGGCTGTTTCGCGAGTTCGCCGTGGTTTTGTCTTCCGCCATCCTGGTATCCATGGTGGTCTCGCTGACCACCACGCCGATGATGTGCGCCAAGCTGCTGCGCGCGCCCGCACCCGCAGCCAAGGGGTCGCGGTTTTCCCGTGCGGCGGCGCGGGCGCAACGCTGGGTGCTGCGCGGCTACCGCCGCTCGCTGGCCTGGGCCTTGCGCCATCAGCCGGTGACCTTGCTGGTGTTCGTGGGCGTGATTGCGCTCAACATTCACCTCTACGGTATCGTGCCCAAGGGATTCTTTCCGCAGCAGGATACCGGGCGCATCTCCGGCTCCATCCAGGCCGACCAGGCGACCTCATTCCAGGCCATGCAGCAGCGGCTGGACCGCTTTCTGGCGATCGTGCGCGCCGATCCGGCTGTGCAGAGCGTGACGGGTTTCACGGGCGGGAGCCAGCGCAACACGGCGCAGATGTTCCTGACCTTGAAGCCGCTAGCGCAGCGCGATGCATCGACCGACCAGGTGGTGGCGCGGCTGCGCATCAAGCTGGCGAAAGAGCCGGGCGCCAATCTGTTCCTGAACCCCGTGCAGGACATCCGCGTCGGCGCGCGCCAGGCCAATGCGTCCTACCAGTTCACGCTGCAGTCCGACAACCTGGAGGACCTGCGCACCTGGGAGCCGCGCATCCGGCTGGCCTTGACGCGGCTGCCGGAGCTGGCCGATGTCAACACCGACCAGCAGGACCGCGGCATGCAGACCTCGCTGGTGATCGACCGCGATGCCGCGGCGCGCCTGGGGCTTTCGGTGCGCGCCATCGACACCACGCTGAACAATGCGTTTGGCCAGCGCCAGGTCGGCGTGATCTACAACCCGCTGAACCAGTACCGCGTGGTGATGGAGCTGGCGCCCGAGTTTCTGCAGGGACCGGAATCGCTGCGCAGCCTGAACTTCGTCGCCAGCAGCGGCAAGCTGGTGCCGCTGTCGGCCTTTGCCCGCATGGAGCTCACCAACACGCCGCTGTCGGTGAGCCACCAGGGCGGTGCGCCGGCGACCACCATCAGCTTCAACCTGCCGCTGGATGTGTCGCTTTCGCAGGCCACGGACGCGGTGCACAACGCCATGGCCGAGCTCGGCGTGCCGGTGTCGGTGCGCGGCACGTTCCAGGGCACGGCGCGCGCGTTCGCGCAGTCGCTGGACAGCCAGCCGCTGTTGATCCTGGCGGCGCTGGTCACGATCTACCTGGTGCTGGGCATCCTCTACGAAAGCCTGATCCACCCGATCACGATCTTGTCCACGCTGCCCTCGGCCGGCGTGGGCGCCTTGCTGGCGCTGATGCTCTTCAACACCGAGTTTTCCATCATCGCGCTGATCGGTGTGATCCTTTTGATCGGCATCGTGAAGAAGAACGCGATCATGATGATCGACTTTGCCATCGACCGGCAGCGCCGGGGCAATCTCTCGGCCGCGCAGGCAATTTACAAGGCCTGCAAGCTGCGTGTGCGCCCGATCCTGATGACCACGGTGGCGGCGATCTTCGGCGCCATTCCATTGGCCATCGGCACCGGCGACGGCGCCGAGCTGCGCCGCCCGCTGGGCATTGCCGTGGTCGGCGGCCTGATCCTGAGCCAGTTGCTCACGCTCTACACGACGCCGGTGGTCTACGTGGGCATGGACCGCCTGCGCGGCTGGGCCACGCGCCGGCGCAAGGGCGCGAATGCGGCGCGGCCCACCTCCAAGGAAATCAACTATGCCGCATGAACCGAAGAAGCAGCGCGCCGTGGCCGGAGCGAGGGCAACCGCCATTTGCGCAGTCCTGCTGCTCGCTGCCTGCAGCACCGCGCCCAAGTACACCCCGCCGACGATTGACGTGCCGGCCGCGTTCAAGGAATCCGCCGGCTGGAAGCTGGCCGACCCCAATGCCGCGGCGGTGCCCGACGACTGGTGGCTGCTGTTCAACGACCCGGTGCTCAATGCGCTGCAGGCGCAGGTCGTGCTCGGCAACCAGAACCTGCAGGCCAGCATTGCCCAATACCGCGTGGCGCAGGCCTCGCTCGCTTCAAGCCGGGCCGGGCTGCTGCCCAGCATCGGTGTGGGTGCGAGCGCCAGCCGCAGCTCCAGCGGCTCGGTGAGCGCATCGGGCACTGCACCGGGAACGAGCTATGCGCTGTCGGGCAGCGCGAACTGGGAAATCGATCTCTGGGGCCGTTTGGCCGGTACCGTGGACAGCGCCCAGGCGCGGCTGCAAGCCAGCCAGGACGACCTGGCCGCTGCGCGCCTCTCCACGCAGGCCACATTGGCCCAGGTGTATTTCTCGCTGCGCGCAACCGAGGCGCAGGGCGCGCTGCTCGAAAGCACGCTGGCGGCCTACCTGCGTTCGCTCGAGCTCACCCAAAACCGGTATACGGCCGGCGTGGCGTCGTCCGCCGACGTGGCGCAGGCGCAGACGCAGTTGAAGACCGCCCAGGCGCAGCTGATCGATTCCAACAATAGCCGGGCCCAGCTGGAGCATGCCATCGCCGCGCTGCTGGGCAAGGCGCCGGCGGCGTTCAGCCTGGCACGCACATCAGCCCTGCCGGCCGTGCCCGAGGTGCCGCTGCAACTGCCGTCCAGCCTGCTGGAGCGGCGCCCCGACATCGCCGCGGCAGAGCGCCGCGTGGCCGCGGCCAACGCTGAGATCGGGGTGGCGCGCGCGGCATTTTTCCCGGCGCTGACCCTGTCGGCAGGCGTTGGCTTTCGCAACAGCACCCTGGCCAACCTGATCAGCTCGCCGAACCTGTTCTGGTCGCTCGGGCCGGCGCTTGCGCTGGCGGTCTTCGATGGCGGTGCGCGCCAGGCCGCGGTGGACTCGGCACGAGCCGGCACCGACCAGGCCATTGCCAACTACCGGCAGACGGTGCTGACGGCGCTGCAGGAGGTGGAAGACAACCTGATCGAAGCCAGCAGCCTGCAAGAGCAGGTGGTGGTGCAGGCCGAAGCCCTGACCGCCGCGCAGAAGGTGCTGGAGGTGGTGAGCAACCAGTACCGCGCCGGCACGGTGAGCTACCTCAACGTGGTGACCGCCCAGGCCACCGCTTTAAGTGCCGAGCGCAATCTGCTGGATCTGCGCAGCCGCCGGCTGGCGGCCGTCAATCAGCTGTTGAAGAACATCGCTGGGCGTTGGGACACAGCACCACCGCCAGGCTAATCCGGTCTCATGCGCCCAGGGCGCTCGCGACCGCACGTGTGCGCGCCTGCTGGATCATTTCGCCGATCTTCGGGCCCTTGACGCCGGCTTGCTGGGCTTGTGCTGCGATCTCGTTGGTCGCCACGCCCTGTGCCGCAGCGAGCGCGGCCAGCAGCCGGTCTTTTTGGACATAGGGCTCTTCCTCGTGCCCCAGCCTCCCGCGCGCATCGCATTCGCAGGCCAGCAGGACCTCTTCGAACCGCAGCGGCTTGCGAAAGGCGTCGCAGCGCTCGAGCAGGCGCACGAGCGCTGCCGCGTTCAGGTCGGCGCTGCGATGGATGTTGCCGTGCTCGCGCGCCACGACGTCGGCGAGTTCGCGGCACTCCACGGGGACGCGCAGGCGTTCGCTAACGTCCTTGAGCAGCCTGGCACTGCGCTGCTCGTGGCCGATATGACGGGGCAAAACATCGGCCGGCGTGGTCCCCTTGCCCAAGTCGTGCATCAGGCAAGCCACGCGCACGGGCAGAGACGCGTCCAGCCGCGCACTCATGTCCAGCACCATCATCAGGTGCACGCCGGTGTCGATCTCGGGGTGGTACTCCGCGCGCTGCGGAACGCCCCAAAGCCGCGCTACTTCGGGCAGCAGCCTGGGCAAGGCGCCGCATTCGCGCAGCACTTCGAACATGCGCGAGGGCATCTTTTCCATCAGGCCCCGGCTGAGCTCCTGCCAGACGCGCTCGGCCACCAGCGCATCGGCTTCGCCGGCGGCAACCATCTCGCGCATCAACTGTGTGGTTTCCGGTGCCACCTTGAAGTCGGCAAAGCGTGCCGCGAAGCGCGCCACGCGCAGGATGCGCACCGGGTCTTCGCGAAAGGCATCGGTCACGTGCCGCAGCACGCGTTGGCCCAAGTCTTCCTGGCCGCGGTAGGGGTCGATGAGGCCGTCGGTCCCGGTGGCGTGCGCGCGCTGCGCGATGGCGTTGATGGTCAGGTCGCGCCGCGCCAGGTCTTCTTCGAGCGTGACGTTGGGCGCTGTGTGCACGGCAAAGCCGTGGTAGCCGCGCGCCGTCTTGCGCTCGGTGCGCGCCAGCGCGTATTCCTCGCGGGTCTGCGGATGCAGGAACACCGGGAAGTCCTTGCCCACGGGCAGATAGCCCTGGGCAATCATTTCTTCGGGCGTGGCGCCGACCACCACCCAGTCGTGGTCGTGCACCGGCCGGCCGAGCAAGGCGTCGCGCACCGCACCGCCGACGAGGTAGATTTGCATCGCGCCAGTTTAGGCCAGCGCCGGCCCGCGCATCCGGGTGCCTAGGCTGCGGATCGTTTGCGCGCCGTGACCTCGATCTCGATCTGCATGCGCGGGTCGGCCAGGCCGGCGGAAATCATCATCGCGGCCGGCCGCACGTCGCCGAAGTAGCGCTTGAGCGTGGGCCAGGTCCGGGGGAAGTCCTCGCCCTTGGGCAGCACGTAGGTGACACGCACCACGTCGGCCAGGCTGGCGCCGGCTTCGGTCAGTGCCGCCTGGATGTTGCGCAGGCATTGGTCGGTCTGCGCGACCAGGTCGTCGGAGATGGTCATGGCCTGGTAGTCGAAACCGGTCGTGCCGGAGACGAAGACCCAGTCGCCGTCAACCACGGCGCGCGAGTAGCCGATTTCGTGTTCGAAGGTCGATCCCGAACTGATCAGACGCCTGGTCATGATTGAGTCCTTCCCAGGCGATAGGGTTCTTCGAAATCGAGAAAGTCCTTTTCCGCGAGCGCGTCGTCCATCCAGGCCTTGATGCCGGGCAGGGCGCAGACGCGGCGGATGTAGTCGGTGATGTGGCCCGGCACCGGCAGGGTGTAGTTGCGCAGGCGCATGCAGACCGGCGCGAAATAGGCGTCGGCAATCGTGAATTCGCCGAACAGCAGCTTGTTGCCGCTTTGTTCCAGCAGCGGAGTCCACATGCTGATGATGCGCTGTACGTCGGCGCGCACCGCGGGCTTGTCGCGCCAGAGCAGGCGGCCGACCTCGGGCAGGCAAGCCTCCACGTTCATCGGGCAGTGGCTGCGCAGCGCGGAAAATCCCGAATGCATTTCGGCGCAGATGCTGCGTGCGCGCGCACGGTCCTTGGCTTCCTGTGGCCAGAGGCTCTTTTCGGGGAAGCGTTCAGCCACATATTCGGCGATGGCCAGCGTGTCCCAGACGACGAAGCCGTCGTCCACCAGCACCGGCACCCGGCCGGTGGGATTGATGGGAAGAATCGTTGTCTTGAAGGTGGAATCCGCTTCGAACGAGTCAAAGCGCACTTTGACTTCTTCGAAAGGGATGCCGGCCTGCTTGAGCAGCACCCAGGGGCGCATGGACCAGGAGGAGTAGTTCTTGTTGCCGATATAGAGCTTGAGCATGGGTATCTCCGTTGCGAAGCCCGAATGCTACTGCGCGGCGCCGGCCGGATTGATGCAAAGAATCCGCAGAATTGATGCGATGGACGTCGCTGGATGCGGCCCCTACACTGCGGCAATGTGTGCTGTCGTTCAGGCTATCCGGGCACGCTTGCAATGGCTGGCGCGGGCGGCGCTTGGGTTGCTGCTGGTGCTGCCGGCCTTTGCACAAGCGGCGCAGGGCGCGCCGCAGCCGGTGCGCCTGATCCATTCCGCGCAGGGCGTTTCGCTGGTGGGCGCGATGGGGTTCCTGGCGGATGAGCAGGGCCGCCTCGGCATCGACCAGCTGCGGTCTGTCGAGGGCGATGCGCGCTTCACCTACCCCGAGGGCGTGGTGCACGCAAGCCTGGATGCGCGGCCCTTCTGGTTCAAGATCCGCGTGCGCCAGGAGGGCGCCAACGGCGACTGGCTGATCTCCGTGCCGATGGTGGCCGTGCGCGAGCTGCAATTCTTCGGGCCCTACGACGAGGCTGGCGCCGCACTGGGGCCGCCCGTCGTCACCGGATTGGCCCATCCCTACCAGACGCGCGTCCTGGGCAATGAGCGCTTCGTGTTCCGCTTTCAGCCCGCCGCGCCCGGCGTGTACACCATCTATGTGCGCGCGGCATCGGAGATTTCGCAGCTTTATGCCCTGGCGGCCTGGGACACCGGCGAATACATGGCGGCCAGCCAGGGCAAACGCCTGTTCGACGGCATGTGCTACGGCATCCTGCTCGGAATGCTGCTGTACAACCTGGTGCTGCTGTTTGTGTTTCGCGACCGGATCTATGTCTACTACCTGCTGACTTGCGGCTTTGCCATGCTGTCCATCGCCGGCTTCAACGGCCATGCCGCACGCTACGTGTTTGCCGACACGCCCTGGTTGTCGACGCCCGTCATGGTGGCGGCGCCGGCCTTGTGGATCGCCTTCGGTGCCTTGTTTGGCCGGCACTTCCTCGAGTTGCCGCGGCATGCGCCGCGCCTTGATCGCGTCGTCCTTGCGCTGGTCGCCCTGGCGGTGCTGGCCGCGCTGATGGGGGTCGCGGGCCATGTGATCGGGGCCATGGCATTGATCGAGATCGTCGCCATGGCAGGCACGGCGGTGATGTTCGCCGGGGCGGCCCTCTCGCGGCGGCGCGGATTTCGGCCGGCCCTGTGGTATCTGGCGGGGCTGGCAGCGCTGTTCGCTTCGGTATTCACCGTGGTGCTGACGAATTGGGGCTTCCTGCACGCCTCGTTCATCCACCTCAACGGCCTGCAGATCGGGGTGGTGACCGAGGTGGTGGTCTTTGCCATCGCCTTGGGCAGCCGCATCCGTGCGATGCGCGTGGAACGGGGCGCCATGAACCGGCGCGCCGCGGTACTTGCCGAAGCGGCCCAGACCGACCCGCTGACCGGCGTGGCCAACCGTGCTGGACTCGCCGCCCATGCCGAGCGGCTGCCGATCGATGCCGCGCCGCGGGCCTTGATGCTGATCGACCTGGACCATTTCAAACCGGTCAATGACCGCTTTGGCCACGAGGCCGGCGACGCAGTGCTGGTGGAAATTGCCGGCCGGCTGGAAAAGCAGGTGCGGCCCGGCGACACCGTGGCACGGCTTGGCGGCGACGAATTCGTGATCCTGTTCGACGGCGCGCCTGACCGCGACATGCTGGAGACGATCGCGCGGCGCTTGCTGGAGGCGGTGGCGGCGCCCCTGGTGTTTCGGGGCGAGACGCTGGCCGTGGGCGGCAGTGTCGGGGTGGCGTGCGATCCGAAGGCCACCATGGACCTCGCGGCACTGATGCGTGCCGCCGATGTGGCCATGTACCACATCAAGGCGCGGGGGCGCGCAGGCTACGCGTTCTATGAGGATCTGGCGGTGACGGCGGGCCGGTCTGTACCGGCCTCGTTGTAAGCGAGGCTAAGGCAAGTCCTTGTTGACCTCGGGCGCCAGATTGTCGCGCGGCCCGACGGTACCGAGCCGGGCCTTCAGCGATTGCGGTTGGCCGCTCAAGATGGCGGCGTAGTTGGTGGTGTTGGACAGCACCTTCTTGACGTAGTCGCGGGTCTCATTGAAGGGCACGTTCTCCGCCCAGATCGCCGCCTCCATCAGCGGGCCGTTGCGCCAGTTGCGCGGGCGGCCAGGGCCGGCGTTGTAGGCGGCCGCGGCCAATGGCATGGAGCCGGCAAAATCGTCGAGCACCAGCTTCAGGTAGCCGGTGCCGATGGCGATGTTGGTATCGCGGTCGCTGATCTGGTTTGGCGTGAAGTCGGTCAGGCCGATTTTCTTGGCGGTCCAGCGCGCGGTGGCCGGCATCACCTGCATCAGGCCGGAGGCGCCCACGTGCGAGCGCGCGTCCATGATGAAGCGCGACTCCTGGCGGATCAGGCCGTAGACGTAGGCCGGGTCGAGATTGATATCCCGGGTGCGCTTGACCACGGCCTCGCGAAAGGGCATGGGGAAACGCTGGTCGAAATCGATGAAGGCGCGCGTGCGGTCGCTGGTGTTGATGCAGCGGTCCCAGACTTCGCGCTGGCAGGCGAAATCAGCCGCGGCCAGCAGTTCGCGGTCGCTCATGCCGCCGCGCGTGTGCAGGTTGGTTGTGTAGTTCCACTCGCGCACGCCTTCGCTGCGCAGCCCGAGGGCAATCGCATAGAGGCCGCGGTTGAGGCCGGCGTTCAGGCGGGCCGCCTCCTTTTCTTCAGGTGTCGGCGCCTCGGGCTTGGGTGGCACGGAGATCTGGCGGCCCAGTTCTTCCATGGCGAGCTGCTCGTAGAACCCGCGCACGCTGGCAATGCCTTCCAGCATCTGCGTGGGTTCCACGCGATCGACGTCCGATCTGGCCAGGGCCAGCCGTGCGCGCGCTTTCCAGTACACCCAGGCCGGGTCCTGGCGCGACTCCTCGCTCATGGCGCCGGTGGCGGCAATCACCTGGCGCCACTTGCCCTGGCGCAGCGCGGCGCGGACCTTCCAGGCCAGCATGTCGTCGCTCAAGTCGCTGTCCTTGCTGACTTTTGCGAAATGGTCGGGGGCGCCGGCGGACAAGCGCATGGCGGCCTGCCGGCCGATGGCGCCCCAGGTCCAGTTGCGCTCCTCGGGCGAGAGCTGCACGCCCCATTTGTTCTCCAGCAAAGTGGCGGCTGTGTCGGCATCGTTGGATGCCATCTTGAGCAGGGCCAGCACCACCAGTTCCTTGCGCGTGGTCGAAGCCACCGTGACGCGGCTGGTCAGGTACTTGGCCGGGCTGTCGTTCAGCTCATTGACCTGGTTCAGCACCTCGGGTGCCACCAGGGCAACCGCGTTGCGGGCCGCGCGCGGGCGGTTGGCCTCGATCGCAAGGCGCGCCTTGCGCCAGGCGTCGTGCGGGGTCAACAGCTTGGCCGCCAGCAAACGATCGGCCGCGATGGTGCAGCCGTCGTCGGCCTCGCGCAGGGCGAACCAGTTGCGCCGCACGTCCTGGGCCCATTGCGCAGCCATGGCCGTTGTCGGGTTGGCGGCCCTCGTGTGCTCGACCAGCACTGCGTAGCAACGCAGCTCTTTGTCGTCAGCCATGCGGTAACGCGGGTATTCTTCGGCGAAGGCGGTCCAGTCCCGGCGCTGGCCCAGCAGCAGCAGCCAGTCGTTGCGCAACCGGTCTTCCTGGTAGCTGCCGGTGTAGCGTGCGAAAAAATCCTGCAGTTCCTGGGGTGTCGCTTCATCGAGCCGCCCGCGCAGTTCCCAATAGGCGGCCCAGGGTTCCAGTACATGGCCGCGGGCTTGCGGCAGCAGCTGTGCGAGTTTGCGTTTGTCGCCGCGCTTGAAAGCCTGGTTCATTTCCAGGATCAGGTCGTCGCCTTTGGGCTGGGCCTGCGCCGTAAACGACAGCGTGAGCGCGATCAATGTCAGAATGGTTCGAAACTGCATCTGGGGGATTATGGACAAGTCGGATCAGAAGAAGGCATTGCGAAAAGCCCTTGTGGAGCAACGGCTGAATATGCCGGACCGCCTACAGCGGGCCGACCTGTTACAGCGCGTCATGCGTATCTGGCTGGTCGGGCGCTCGGACACCGCGATTGGCGCCTACTGGCCGATCAAGGGTGAATTCGACCCGCTGCCCGCCCTGCACCGCTGGAAGGAAGACGGCGAACTGCTCGACGATCCGCAATTGCGGCGCATCGGCCTGCCGGTGGTGGACAAGGTGCACAAGACCCTGACCTTCTGGGCCTGGTACCCGGGTTGCCCGATGGAGGAAGACGCCTACGGCATTCCCAAACCCAAGGACACCGAAGTCATCGTGCCGACCCTGCTGTTCGTGCCTTGCGTCGGCTATGGGGCCGGTGGCTACCGCCTGGGCTATGGCGGCGGCTTCTATGACCGGACCCTGGCCACCTTGCAGCCACGGCCCACAACCGTGGGGCTGGGCTTTACCAACGGCTTCCTTCCCGACTTCGAAGCCGAGCCGCACGACATGCCGCTGGACGCCATCCTCAACGACAACGGCGTGGTCTGGCCGGTGTGAACTTGCCCCCACGGTCGTTCACTTCGTGTAACTCCCTGCCCCCCGAGGGGGCCGCGTTTCGCCTTGGGGCGGCCCGGCGGCGAAACCTCGCCACTAATCAAGTTGGTCGACAGTGTCCGGATCAGGCACTTCGCCAATGGTTGCGCGGGTAGCCTTGCTTTGCGCCAGCAGCCAATCGTAGAACGCCTGGATTTCGCTGCGCTGGGTGCTGCGTGGCCCGGCGATGACCCAGTAGGCCATGGGTGAGTCCATGCGCCTTTGCGGCAGTACCTCGATCAGGTCGCCGTTGGCCAGGCTTTCGGCCACCAGGGGCAGTCGCGCAAGCACGAGTCCCTGGCCAGTGAGCGCGGCCTGCACCATCTGGTAGGCGTAGTTGAAATAAAGCCAGCGCTTGGGATTGAGTTTGGTGAGTTGTTGTTCGTCGAACCAGCGGCGCCAGGTCAGCCACTCCAGATGGGTGCGGTGCGCGTCGCCGGCTTCGATCAGGGCGAACTGCGCGATGTCATCCGGCTTCTTGAGTGGTGGCCCGCTTTTCAGCAGCCAGGGGCTGGCGACGGGCGTCAACTGCTCGCCGAACATGCGCACCGCATGCGGCGGCATGGCCGAAGCCGGGCCATAGCGCAAGGCGATGTCGACGTCGGCCACATCCAGGTCCACGGCAATATCGGAGGCATCGATGCGGATGTCGATGTCGGGATTGTCGCGCTGAAAGGCTTCCAGCCGCGGGATCAGCCACATCGATGCGAACGACGCAAACGTGGTGAGCGAAACGCTCTTGCGCCCAGCGCTCTGGCGGATTTGCCGCACCGACGCATCGATGCGCGGCAGCGCCTGCGCAACCGCCAGCAGCAGCAGGGCGCCGGCGCCGGTAAGCTCCACCGCGCGGGTGTGCCGCAGGAACAGGCCAACGCCAACTTCTTCCTCCAGCGCCTGGATCTGGCGGCTTACGGCCGATTGCGTGAGGGCCAGCTCCTCGGAGGCGGCTCGGAAATTCAGGTGGCGCGCCACGGCCTCGAAGGCGCGCAAGTGGCCGGCCGAAATGGGCCTGCTGCGCAGGTGGGTCTGTGAATGCTTCATGTGACGGGGTGATGACTCTGGACCAGTTGAGGCAAATCGATTGATGCGTTTCGGGAATCAATAGCGTAGCCCGAATTCATTGGACTGCCAAGCATCCGTCAACGATGATTCATTCACCAACCACCCAAATGGAGAATGCCATGGCATCGCAAACCGCCCTCTTTTCGCAACAATCCTCGCTCGACCAGTCGCTGCCCGGTTGCTGGAAGCTGGGCGCCGGCCGCGCCGTGACGCTCAGGCCCCGCGAGGATGGAGTCCTGCGCGTTGCGCATGGCGGCATGTGGGTCACGCTGGACGGCCCACATTCCGGCCCGGCCAACAACCTGGGTGATCATTTCCTGAGCGCCGGCGAGCAGCTGACGCTTCAAGCCGGGCAGCATGCGGTGATCGAGCCCTGGGGCAACCACGCACAAGCGCCGGCTTACTTCGCGTGGGATCCAATGCCCGCCGTGGTGCGCAGCCCGGTGCGCATGCTCAACCAGTGGCAGATGGCCGTGGTTCAGCCGCTTGCGGACTTGCGCCTGGCGCTGGTCTTGGGCGTCGGTGCCGTTGGCCGCCTGGCCTTGGGCGTGGCCGGCTTGGTGACGGATCTGGTTGCCGGCCGCGGCCGTGGCGGCTTGCGCGCCGCAGCCGCTTTCAACGCGCAGTCCAACGCCTGCCGGGCCCACTGAGCCATCAGTGCGGGCGACTCCATCGCGTCCTCGGGCGCGCTGTAGTAGTTCACGCTCTTGGCCACACCCTTGGCCATATAGGTAAATCGTTCGCAACCCGCGGCTTCATAGAGGCCGCGGGTTGTTTCGTCTGCCTTGAGCCAAAGCTTTTCGCCCGAACCCAGGTCCAGCACCCACGCAATCGTCAGGCCGCCGGTACTGATGCCAAAGCCGCCAAACATGCGTTTGTGGACACAGGGACCAACGGTGGAAAGCAGTTCGCAGCAGTAGCGGGCAAAGTTGTCGTCAAGTGAGGCCATCGGCCGACGATAACGGCTGGCCTTGATAATGCCAAGCATGGCGCGTCCCAAGTCCTCCCAGCATGAGATCAAGCGCGACGAGATCCTCGACATCGCGGCCCAGTGCTTCGCCGACCGCAGCTATCCCGCCGCCAGCATGAATGACATCGCCGCCGCCGGCGGTACCTCCAAAGCCCGGCTCTACCACTACTACGAGAGCAAGGAAGCGATCCTGTATGACCTGCTGGACCGCTATACCCAGCGCCTGCTGGCCATCATCGGCCAGGCCGAAGCCACGGCCCAGCGCCGCAACCTGGATGACCGCGCTGCCCTGCACGAGCTGGTCCGCAGCTTTCTTGAAGAATACGAAACCTCCGCCACACGCCACATGGCCCTGCTCAACGACACAAAATTCCTGGGCGACGAGCAGCGGGAATTGATCCTGGACCGCCAGCGCGACGTGGTTTCGGCCATGACGCGCTTCTTGCGCCGCGCCTACCCCGCACGCCTGACGGCGCTGAACCAGACCGCCGTCGCGATGATGCTGTTCGGCATGATCAACTGGACCTTCACCTGGCTGCGCCCCGGCGGACCTTTGAGCTACGCTGCGTTTGCCGAGGAAGTGATTGCTATGCTGGAGGGGGGGTTGGCGGCATGAGCGCCGCCGGGCCGTCCCAAGGCGCGAAGGCCCCCTCGGGGGGCAGCGCAGCACACGAAGTGGCAAGCGTGGGGGTTGGCGGCATGGGTGGCCGGCATGTGGTTGTCATGGGCGTCGCCGGCTGCGGCAAATCCGTAGTCGGCGAAGGCATCGCCCGCGAACTGGGCCTGCCGTTGATCGAAGGCGACGATTTCCATCCGCCGCGCAATATCCAGAAGATGCAGCAAGGCATTGCGTTGACCGATGAAGACCGCGCGGACTGGTTGCAGACGCTGCGCCACCGGTTGGCCAGCTGCACCGGCGGCGCCGTGCTGACTTGCTCCGCGCTCAAGGCCGCCTACCGCGATATCTTGCGTACCGCCGTGCCCGAGGTGTACTTTGTCCACTTGGTAATCAGCCAGGCGGAGTCCCTGCGGCGCGTGGCCGGGCGGGGCGCCGGGCACTTCTATCCCCCTAGCCTGGTGGCCAGCCAGTTCGAGGCCCTGCAAGATCCAGCAGGTGAACGCCATGTGCTGGTACTGGACGCCGCGCGGCCGCTAGCCTCCCTGGCCCCCCAGGCGGTCCAATGGCTTTGGTCGCAAAGGGGACTTGAAAAGGATTCAGAAATTTAACTATTCGTAATTGATTACGTTTAGGTAAAATCCAGGGCGATTGACTATCCCCACGAACAGGAGACCTGCATGTCCAAAGCCTTTGCCAGCCAAGCCGATATGGCCGACAAGACCATCACTTTCGAGCAGCTGAGCCCGCACTGCTGGGCCTACACCGCCGAGGGCGACCCGAATTCGGGCGTGATCATTGGCGACAAATTCATCATGGTCAGCGACGCAACGGCCACACCGGCGATGGCGCAGGACCTGATCGCCAAGATCCGCAGCGTCAGCGACAAGCCGATCAAGTACGTGCTGCTGACCCACTACCACGCGGTTCGCGTGCTGGGCGCGAGTGCTTACGCAGCCGAGGGAGCCACCGAAATCATCGCCAGCCAGGGCACACTGGACCTCATCATCGAGCGCGGCAAGGAAGACATGCAGTCCGAGATGGAGCGGTTCCCGCGCCTGTTTCGCGGTGCCGAGGGGGTGCCCGGTTTGACCTGGCCAACGCTGGTGATCGGTGGCGGCGATGCCACCAAGGCTGAGGTGCCCGGCAAGTTGACGGTGGACCTGGGCGGAGTCAAGGTGCAGATCTGGCAGCCGGGCTACGGGCACACGCGCGGTGACACGATTGCCTGGGTGCAGGAAGAAAAGGTGTTGTTTTCCGGCGATCTGGTCGAGTACGAAGCCGGCGTCTACACCGGTGATGCCCAGCTGGAGGAATGGCCGGCGACGCTGGAAGCGCTGCGCGCTCTCAAGGCCGAGGCCATCGTGCCCGGCCGCGGCGAAGCCATGAAGGGCGCTGCCGCTGTCGAGAAGGCGCTGGATTACACCAAGCGCTGGGTCGAGACGCTGTACCAATCGGCCAAGGAAGCGGCTGCCGCCAATATGGACTTGAAGGCGGCCATGGCCCATACCCGCAAGAGCATGGACCCGGTGTTCGGCCACGTTTTCATTTACGAACACTGCCTGCCATTTGACGTGAGTCGCGCCTACGACGAAGCCAAGGGCATCAAGAATCCGCGCATCTGGACGGCCAAGCGCGACCAGGAAATGTGGGCCGCATTGCAGGAATAAATCAAGTCCTGGTCGAAAAAGGCGCGCTGGCATTGAGCCGGCGCGCTTTTTTTATTTCCGCGCGGGCAATCAATTCAATACAATTCAATTCCACCTTGGCAACTGGAATTGAATATGACAACCTATAAAGAGCTTTTGGCACAGCGGCAGGCACTGGAAGAAAAAATAAATGAAGCGCGCCGCCGCGAAACCAAGGACGCGATTTCGCGCGTCAAAGCCATCATGGTCGAGTTCGAATTGTCGCCAGAGGATATTTTCCCGAGTGCCAGAAAGCCGAAAGGCGTTGTGAAAAGCAAAGCGCCAGCCAAATACCTGAATCCCCAGACCAATGAAACCTGGACGGGGCGCGGTAGATCGCCGAATTGGATCAAAGGCAAGAATGCCGATGAATTCCTGATCAAATCGTAAGTCGCAGTTAGCTGCCCCAGCCCTGCGGGCGGGCGCCAGTTCTCTTTTCGCGATCCTGGCGCTCGCGCTCCATTTGTTCTTCCAATTGCTGGCGGCCCTGCTTGACCACGGCAATCAGCTTGGCGCGGTCCTTGTGGTGGATGTACATCTGCTCGAACAGCTCCAGGTTGTGCCGGCGAAATCGCATCGCGGTCTGGCGCGCTTCGTGCGGGGGAAAGCCCACCAACTCAAGCACGGTGCGCGCGCTACGCAGGCTGGACTCGAACACCTCTCGTTCCACCATCGTGATGCCGCGGTCACGCAGCTCGTTCCAGTGCGTTACATCCCGCGCGCGGGCGACGATCTGCAGTTGCGGGAAATGCTCGCGTGCGATGTCGACGATCTCCAGTGACTGCTCCTTGTCGTCCACCGCAACCACCAGGATTCTTGCCTTGGCCGCGCCCGCGGTGCGCAGCAGGTCCAGGCGCGTCGCATCGCCGTAGAAGACGGGCCAGCCGAAGGCGCGTGCCGCCTCGATCATTTCGGCGTCGTGGTCCAGCACCGTGGAGGCGATGCCTTGCGCTGAAAGCAGCCGGCCAATCATCTGCCCATAGCGGCCAAACCCCGCAATGATGATCGGTGCGTTTTGCTGTTCCGAAAGCTCGTCCATTTGCGGCAGGTTGCGGTTGGCAAAGCGCGGAAGCAGGAATTTATCCATCAACACCAATAGCAGCGGACTCAGCAGCATGGAAAGTGCCACGGCACCAATCAGCAGCGAACCGATCTCCGCCGAAAACACGCGCGAGCTCATCGCCGATTGAAACACCACAAAGGCGAATTCTCCGCCCTGGGCCAGCAGCAAGGTAAACACCGGCCTTTCCTGGAAAGGCATGCCCATCCACCGGGACAGGCTGTAAATCACGGCCGCCTTCACCGCGAGAAATCCCAGGACCACGATTGCCATCAACCCGGGTGATTTCATCAGCACGCCGAAATCGATACTCATGCCGACCGCGATGAAAAAGAGGCCGAGCAGCAGGCCCTTGAATGGCTCGATATCGGTTTCCAATTCGCGGCGGTATTCGCTTTCGGCCAGCAGCACACCGGCTAAAAAGGCACCCAGCGCCATCGACAGGCCGACGAGTTGCATCAGCGCGGCAATCGCCACTACCAGGAGCAGCGAGGCAGCGGTGAAGATCTCGGGCGTATTGCTGCGCGCGATCCAGCGCAACAATGGGCGCAGCAACAAGCGGCCGCCGAGGATGATGCCGGCAATCACGGCAACGATCTTGAGCGCCTCCACTGCCCGGTTGGTTTCGGCCAAGGCTTCGTTGGCACCCGCAGCCACGCCCAGCAGCGGCAGCAAGGCGAGGATGGGGATGGCGGCCACGTCCTGGAACAGCAGGATGGAAAAACCAGCCTGACCGGATGAGGTGGGCAGCAGGTTGCGCTCGCCCAGCACCTGCAACGCGATGGCGGTGGACGACAGCGCCAGGCCCAGCGCAGCCACCAGGCCGATCTTCCATGGCACACCGGCCAGCGTGGCCGCGGCGAACAGCAAGGCAGTGCAACCCAGTACCTGCGCCGTGCCCCAGCCGAAGATCGGCCGGCGCAGGCTCCACAGGCGCTTGGGCTCCAGCTCCAGCCCGACCAGGAACAGCATCAGCACCACACCGAACTCGGCGAAATGCAGGATGTCCTCGACGTTGGTGACCAGCTGCAGCCCCCAGGGGCCGATGGCGATGCCCGCCGCCAGGTAGCCAATGATGGAGCCGAGACCCAGGGCCTTGGACAGGGGAACGACGATGACGGCGGCGCTCAGGTAGATCAGGCTGTTCGTCAGCCAGGCGGGGGCGTGTTCCATGTGCTTCTTGTGCTTTCAGGCCTCGGGCCGGTCGGTGGGCGGCACTTCGCAGGCCGGGCATTTTTCCAATTCATCCATTTCCGGCCAGCGCGGGTAGCTTTGCAGGCGTTCGCGAAATACCTCCACATGCGAGGCCACGACATGCTCGGGGCTGCTGTGCGCGCCGTGCAGCACCAGCGGCGGTAAAAAGCGCATGCCGCACAGCGCCGCGGTCTGCTCGTAGGGCGGCAGGAAGGCGTCGAAAAAGTAGCGGTTGTAGCTGCTGGGGTGGTAGGAATTTTCGGGCCCGCCCGTGGTGGTGACCAGCCAGAAGTCCTTGCCGCGCAGCGCCTGGCCGCCCGTGCCGTAGGCCCAGCCGTAGGTCAGCACCTCGTCCATCCAGAGCTTTTGCAAGGCGGGCATGGAATACCACTGGATCGGGTGCACCAGCACCAGCAGCTGTGCGGCCGCCAGCCGCTCTTGCTCCACGGACACGTCGATCAGGTAGTCGGTGTAGCTCGCGTAGAGGTCGACCGCCTGAACACCCGGTACGCCGTGGGCTGCCGCCAGAAGCCGGTTGTTCACGCGTGAATCGCGCCAATTGGGGTGTGCAGCCAACAGGTAGATGCCGGACGCGGCCGGGTTGGCAACGTATTTGTCTTGAATATCTTGCATGCCGCTAACATAGCGCAAAGTGATAACGCCCAAGTTAGCCAGCGCTTTGCAAAGGAGCAGGTCATGCCGGTCGTGGTTGTCGCCAATCCCAAGGGCGGTGTCGGTAAGTCGACGCTGGCCACCAACATCGCAGGTTATTTCGCCAGTCAGGGACATTCCGTGATGCTCGGCGATGTGGACCACCAGCAGTCCGCGCGCCTGTGGCTGGGGCTGCGCCCGGCGGCGGCGCGCCAGATCGCGACCTGGGAAGCCTTGGCCGACCAGATCGTCAAGCCTCCGCGCGGAACCACCCATGTGGTGCTGGACACGCCAGCAGGGTTGCACGGCTCGCGCTTCAGGGATGTGATGAAGATGGCCGACAAGGTGGTGGTGCCTCTGCAGCCCAGCGTTTTCGACATCTTCGCCACCCGCGCCTTTCTTGACCACCTCGCCGAGCACCGTCATGCCGGCAAGATGCAGCTGGGGCTGGTGGGCATGCGGGTCGATGCGCGCACCATCGCGGCCGACAAGCTGCATGCCTTCGTCGACAGCCTGGGCTTGCCGGTGCTGGGCTACTTGCGTGACACGCAGAACTACGTCCACCTGGCCGCGCGCGGCCTCACCTTGTTCGATGTTTCACCCGGCCGGGTGGAAAAAGACCTGGGGCAGTGGGAGCCGCTGTGTCGCTGGCTTGACGCGCCTTGACAAGGCCACGGGCTACAGTGGGGGCATGAAAACCTTTCAGACCCTCTCCGAACTGGCGGCCTGCGTAGGCCAGGAAGTCGCCGTCAGCGACTGGATCACCATCACCCAGAGCCAGATCAACCTGTTTGCCGAGGCCACGGGCGACCACCAATGGATCCACGTCGACGTGGAACGGGCAACGGCTGGCCCGTTCGGTGCACCGGTCGCGCACGGATTCCTGACCCTGTCCCTGTTGCCCAAGTTCTTCGAATCCTCGTTCGAGATCATCGAGTCGCGCATGGGTGTGAACTACGGCCTGAACAAGGTGCGTTTCACCGGACCCGTGCCGGTGGGCAGCCGGCTGCGCGGGCATATGAAGCTGCTGGCCAGCGATCCGGTCGACAACGGCGGGGTTCAGATGCGCTGGGAAGTGACCGTCGAACGCGAGGGTTCGGCCAAACCGGTGTGCGTCGCCGAGTCGATCGCCCGGCGCTACCCTTAAAAAGAAAAACCGCCGCAGGCGGTAGGCCGGTGGCGGTTTTGCTTTGACCTGCCCTTGGCGGCCGGCGGGAGCACACGGCTTGTCTGCCGTGCATTTCCAATTACAGCGTCAGGCCGAGTTCGCCAGCCGGGATTTGACCGGCGCGAACCGCGATGACGGTCTCGGCGCGAACCGCAGCGCGGTCCAGGTTCGACGTCACACGCGCGGCAACGCGCGAACCAGCGGGTTCCGAGTTGCGGTTCTTGGCCGCTTGCACGGCTTCAGCGCGAACTTCCTGCACGCTGCGCACGGAGGTGAATTGCTGGGCATTGTGCTCGGCGTAGTCGGCTTCACCGGCGTAAGCACCGAAAGAGGTCAGGGCGGCAAGAGCGGCCACGGCGAAGAGTTTAGAAGCGTTCATGATGGATTCCTTTCAAATTAATAAGACATTTCCGGGCAGGTCGGGAGCCATCTTTGTCCCGTCTTGTCCAGCCTCGGTGAGTCGTCTTTTTGGTTTCGGCTCATCGATGGGTTG
>DATILI010000096.1:0-8856 GCA_035476635.1 Burkholderiaceae bacterium
ATGGTCGGTGGTCGGCGCGGCCTTCGTCGGCATGTTGCTCAGCATAGGCGTACTGGTCGCCTACTCGTTCGGCGTGATCACGTCGGCAATGGGGGCCGAATTCGGATGGAGCCCCGTCCAGCGCGCCGCGCTGTTCGTGTCGTTCTCGCTCTGCGTGACCTTCGCGGGGCCGATCTGGGGCGCGATCGCGGACCGTGTGGGCGCGCGGAGGTCGTCGATGACTTCCGCCGTCCTGCTCGCCGCTTGCTTCTTCGGCCTGGCGGCAATCCCCAACAACCTGCTGCTCGCGCACCTGGCTTTTGCGGCGATCGGTGTGCTGGGGAGCGGAACTTTGCCGCCAACCTATGCGAGCGTCGTCGTCGGCTGGTTCGACCGCCGTCGTGGGCTGGCACTCGGTGTCGCGATGATTGGCGTGGGCGTCGGTGCGGCGCTTCTTCCGCCGATCGCGGCGAAGATCGTCGTCGACCATGGCTGGCGCAACTTGTGCGTCACCTACGGCTCGATGCTGGTCGTGCTCTCGCTTCCCATTGCCGCGATGTTTCTGCGCCCCCATCCTGAGCAGCGAACG
Source organism: Burkholderiaceae bacterium (assembly GCA_035476635.1). Classification (GTDB taxonomy): domain Bacteria; phylum Pseudomonadota; class Gammaproteobacteria; order Burkholderiales; family Burkholderiaceae_C; genus DATILI01. The sequence goes on from DATILI010000096.1 coordinate 569, forward strand.
CGCCTGGATGGCGCCGCCTTCTCGATTCGCGCGTCAATCGGTGCGGCCTTTCGTCAACAACGAACATGGATCCTTGCCTTGTTCGCATTCACGACGGGCGCCATCCTCCTCGCCGGGGTCACCAGCTTCGTCCCCCTGCTGCAGTCCCGAGGCGAGACGCTGGTACAGGCAGCGCGCTATCAATCCTTCCTCGGCATTGCGCTGATCGTCGGCAGGCTGATCTGCGGTGGCCTGCTCGACCGCGTGTTCGCCCCGCGCGTGATCACCGGGGTGTTTCTGGTCACCGCAATAGGCTTCTTCCTGCTGCGCGAGGCGAATACGCCGATCGCCTACTTCATGGCAGCGATCGGTATCGGCCTGGCGATCGGCTCCGAGATCGATTTCCTGGCTTTCATCGTGAGCCGGTACTACGACAGGGCAGCATTCACGACACTCTTCGCGCTGCTCTTCGCGATCTATTCGTTGGGCGCTGCCGCAGGCCCGCCCGCTTTTGCCTGGCTGCTGCAAACGTCGGGCGGCTACGGTTTGGGCTTGGTGGTCTGCGCCGGGCTCGCACTCCTGGTCGCCGTCCTGATGTTCGCGCTGCCTCGCTACGATGCCGCAAGGCACTGAGCAGGGGCGCGCGGACGTGGTGAGCCCTGCGCAAGCAGACTTCAGCGACGCTCCTGGATTGGTTCTCTACCACGGCCTGGCATCCACGTGCTCGCAGAAAGTGCGCCTCGCGCTGATCGAGAAGCAACTGCCTTACACCAGCCGGCTGCTCGACCTGCGAAAGTTCGAGCAGCACGACCCCCGGTATCTGCGGATCAATGCCGACGGCATGGTGCCCAGCCTGGTGGTCGACGGTCTGCCGGTGATCGAAAGCAACGTCATCCTGGAGTTCATCGAAGACGCTTTTCCGCAGGTTCCCCTTGCGCCAACCGACCCCCATGAGCGGGCGCGTATGCGTGTGATGACACGCTTCTCCGACACTTTCGCCTACAACTCGGTCCTGGTCATGACCTGGGACCGCCTCATCGCCCCGCGTGCCAGGCAGCTGAAGGGCGATGAGCTCGCCGCGGTGCTGCAGCGAATCCCCAACAGGGAGCGTCGCGACCGGTGGAAGGCAATGGCCTCGGGCGGATTTTCGCAGCAGGAGATTGACAAGTCGCTCCAGGGCATGCGCGAGACCCTGCGGCGCGTCGAGCAGTGGGCTTCGCAGGGCGGCGAGTGGCTGCTGCCCTGTGGGTACTCGCTAGCGGATGTGGCGCTGGTGCCGTACGTACAGCGCATCTTCATGCTGTGCCCGGAACTGGGGGAGCCGCAGGCCGGCACCCCGGCCCTCTTGGCTTGGTACGAGCGCATGCTGGAACGCCCAGCCGTCCAGCGCGCGATGTTCTTCAAGGAAGACCCACGCGCAGCCGGCTTGCGCGCCGCCTAGGACTGGTGTGACACGACTGCGCGACCTGATCGCGACAGCGGTAGGGACCTGAAATCTAAAGAGGAGAGATTCGATGATTGGAAAGATTGGCCTTGAGGAACACTTTGCGAACGAGCAAACACTGCACGACTCGGCCGGATTCGTGCCTGGGGACTACTGGAAAGAACTGAGCGCACGGCTGCTGGACATCCATGAGCGCCGTCTGCGGGAAATGGACGCGAACGGCATGGAGATGATGATCCTCTCGCTCAACGCCCCTGCAGTACAGGCCATCCCCGACCGGACGAAGGCGGTCGAAATCGCCGTTCGCGCCAATGACTACCTGGCCGAACAGGTCGCAAAAAGGCCTAATCGCTTTCAGGCGTTCGCGGCGCTCCCCATGCAGGATCCGGAAGCGGCGACCCGCGAGCTCGAGCGCTGCGTGCGATCAATGGGTTTCAAGGGTGCGCTGGTGAACGGGTTCAGCCAGGTCGATACTCCCGAGAACGTCGTCTACTACGACGCCCCGCAATACTCGGAATTCTGGGACGCTGTGGAGAAGCTTGATACAGCCTTCTACCTGCATCCGCGCAACCCGATTCCCTCGTGGGCGCAGATCTATGAGGGGCACCCATGGCTCATGGGTCCGACCTGGGCGTTCGCGCAGGAAACGGCCGTCCATGCGCTGCGCCTGATGGCTTCGGGCCTCTTCGACCGTCATCCCGGATTGAAGATCATTCTCGGTCACATGGGAGAAGGCCTGCCCTTCAATATGTGGCGCGTCGACAACCGCAATGCCTGGGTCAAGCTGCCCAAGGGATATCCCGCGAAGAAGCCCCTGGCGGAATACTTCCGAAGCAACTTCTACCTGACGACTTCCGGCAATTTTCGTTCGCAGACCTTGATCGATGCCATGCTGGAAATCGGGTCGGACCGAATCCTGTTTTCCACGGACTGGCCCTTCGAAAACGTCGACCACGCTGCCAACTGGTTCGATGACGCGCCGATCAGCGAAGCAGACCGACAAAAAATCGGCAGACGGAACGCCGTCAAACTTTTCAAGCTGGCGATGTGATTTGGCGCTCCGCTGACTGATCAGCGTTGCCCTGCGCCGACCGGGAGGCTTCGCAAGTTTCTCCATAGCCGGTCGCTCGTCAGTCGGAGCCCTTGGGCCCCGATTTTTTTGAAGGGGGTCGACCGGTTTCGATTCGATTTCTGCATATCACGTTTCCAATCTATTCATTTGTCGCGTCCGCGCAGCGGGCCTAGAGTACGGACATTCATCCACTCAAGATCAAAGGACGCGACAGTGATCATCAGGCGTGACATCATCATGGCGGGTGCGATGGCCGGGCTCGGCGGCACTGCCGCGCTGGCTGTTCTTCCCGTGCAAGCCCAGACATTTCTGTCCAGGCCAGTGCGGGTGATCACGCCCTTTCCGCCCGGCAGCGGCCCCGACGCGGCCATGCGGGTGGTGGGTGAGCAGTTGGCCCGCAAGTGGGGGCAGCCTGTTGTCGTGGACAACCGCCCGGGCGGGAATGGATTCATCGCGACGTCTGCGTTCAAGACGGCACCGGCCGATGACCACACGCTGCTGCTGATCGACAGCAACCACGCCACGATGCATCCCCACACGTTCGCACGCCTGCCCTACGACCTGGAGAAAGACTTCCAGCCGCTCGCGATGATCCTGCGCACGCCGTTCTTCGTTGCTGTCGGCGCGGACAGCCCGTACGCGAGCGTGGAGGACCTGGTCGCCGCGGCGAAGGCCCGCCCGAACGTCATCACGTACGGCTCGTGGTTCCTGGGCAGCCCCGGGCACATCGGTGCACTGCGCCTGCAGGCCTTGCGCGGCATCAGCATGACGCACATTCCCTACCGTGACTTCGGTCAGCTCTATGCCGCGGTCGCGACCAAGGAGGTGGACTGGGCGCTGGGCAGCGCCGCCAGTGCCGGACCGCTTGAGCGCGCCGGAAAGTTGAAGTTTCTGGTGCTCGCCGCCAGCGAGCGCGACCCCCTCTATCCCAACGTACCCGCAACGGCGGAGGTTGCGTCGCTCAAGGGGTTCGAAGTCAGCGCGTGGGCGGGCCTGTTCGCACATCGCGCTACCGCCACGCCGGTTGCCGAGCGCATGGCCGCGGACATCCGGGAAGCCCTTCAGAGCCCCCAGGTGGTGGAGCGCTATCGCACCTTCGGCTATGAGATTCCGAAGCTCACCCCGACCTCGTATGGCCAGCTGATCCGGCGCGAGACGGAATCGTGGGGCAGGGTCATCCGCGCGGCCAATCTGAAGCTGGACTGACGAGGACCACCATGATTGATCTCTTGGATATCCGCTACGTGCGGCTGGGCACACGCGACGCTCAACAGGCCAACAGCTTCGCACGCGATGTGCTCGGGCTGCAACAGGTACGGCAGGAAGCGGGCGCCACCTACTTCCGCAGCGACAACCGTGACCACACGCTGGTGTATTTCGAAGGCGACCCATCAGATCACACCATCGGTTTCGAGCTGCGCACCGCCGACGACCTCGAGCAGGCCGCGGCCGAGCTCAGTAACGCCGGCTTCGAGGTGCGGCACGGAACCCCTGATCTGTGCGACCAGCGTCATGTCAAGGCGTTCGTTCACTTCCGGGATCCCACCGGCAACAAGATCGATCTCGTCGTTGGACCGCACCACAGCGGCCGGCGCTACTTCCCGTCGCGCGATGCCGGCATCACCGGTTTCAGCCATGTGGGACTGTGCACGACCGACGCGGCCCGCGACGAGCGCTTCTGGACGCAGGTGCTGGGCGCGCGGGTCAGCGACCGCATCGGCGACGCGCCGCTGCTGCGCATCGACGAGGTCCATCACAAGGTGGCGCTGTTTCCGACGACCCGGTCGGGCGTGCAGCACATCAACCACCAGGTCGAAAGCATGGACGACGTCATGCGCGCCTGGTATCTGCTGCAGCGGTTGAACGTGAAGATCGCGTTCGGGCCCGGCCGGCACCCCACGTCGGGAGCGCGGTTTCTGTACTTCCGCGGGCCGGACGACATGATTTTCGAGTACTCGACCGGCGTGCGGTTGATCACGGCGCAGGACGAGACCACCTACCAGCCGCGCCAGTTCCCCAAGTCCAACGAGTCCTTCTGCATGTGGGGCGCCGTGCCGGATATCGCGGAATTCCGCAAGTCCGCGCAAGAGGGGGCGAGGCAGTGAAGGCACCCGAGAGCATCGAACGCGAGCTTCGCATCGCGGCGCGCTCAATGGGGCGGCACGGCCTGGCGCATGCCTACGGCCACTGCAGCGTTCGCCTGGACGACAGGCATTTTCTGGTGTGCGCCGCTCGCCCCATGGCCCTGATTCCTCCGGGCGAGCCCGGCCGTGTCGTGCCGGTGGAGGGACCGCTGCCGGACGGTGTGCTGGGCGAGGTGCGCCTGCACCAGCAGATCTACCTGCGCCGCCCGCAGGTTCAGGCAGTGGCGCGAACGATGCCGCCCGCACTCATGGCGCTCGGTACCGCGCAGCGCACGCCGAAACCGCGCCATGGGTTGGGCGCGTACTTCGGAGCGGGCGCCGCGCTGTGGGACGACCCTCAGCTCGTTCGTGACGATGCTCTCGCTGCGGCCGTGATCGACACGATGGGCGATTCCAACGCCATCGTGATGCGAGGCAATGGCCTGGTCGTAGCCGCCGATTCACTGCCCAAGGTGGTTGCGCTCACCTGGTACCTCGAAGATGCGGCGCGGCTCGAGTTGGCCGTGCTGGGCGCAGGCCTGGAACAAGTCTCCGTGGTGCTGGACGCGAACGAGCGCGAGCGCCGCGCCACCAGTGCAGGAGGCATCTTTGAGCGCATGTGGGACTACCTCAGCGCAGGCGATCCCGAACTTCTCTAGCAGGACGACATCCGTGATACTCAATTTCATCGAAGGCCAGTACCGTACAGGACGCGGCGGCCGCACGTTCGACGACATCAACCCGGTCGACGGCTCCCTGATCGCCAAGGTCAGCGAAGCCTCACGCGAGGACGTTGATGACGCGGTGCGCGCGGCGCGCGACGCGCTGGCGGGACCCTGGGGTTCGCTCAAGCTGGCGCAGCGTTGTGATCTGCTGTACGCCGTCGCCGCCGAGATCGACCGCCGGGCCGGGGATTTCATCGCAGCCGAGGTCGCCGACACCGGCAAGCCGCGCTCGCTGGCGTCGCACCTGGATATCCCGCGCGGTGCGGCGAACTTCCGGGTCTTCGCTGACGTGGTGCGCAATGTGCCGACGGAGACCTTCACCAGCCACGCGCCCGACGGCAAGCCGGCGCTGAACTATGCGCTGCGCCGCCCCAAGGGCGTCATTGCGGTCGTCTGCCCCTGGAACCTGCCGCTGCTGCTGATGACCTGGAAGGTCGGTCCCGCCCTGGCTTGCGGGAACACCGTGGTCGTGAAGCCCTCGGAAGAGACACCCGCCACCGCGGCACTACTGGGCGAGGTCATGAACAAAGTCGGTGTGCCCAAGGGCGTGTACAACGTGGTCCACGGCTTCGGGCCCCATTCTGCGGGCGAGTTCCTGACCACGCACCCAGGCATCGACGCGATCACCTTCACGGGAGAGACGCGCACGGGCGCGGCGATCATCCGCGCGTCGGCCGCCGGCATCAAGCCGGTCTCCATGGAGCTCGGTGGCAAGAACGCCTCGCTAGTGTTCGAGGACGCAGACCTCGACGTGACCATCGCCGGCCTCACCCGGTCCGTTTTCGAAAACACGGGCCAGGTGTGCCTGGGCACGGAACGGGTGTACGTGCAGCGTCCGATCTTCGACGCAGTCGTGCAGAAGCTGGCCGAAGCGGCGCGACGGCTCAAGCCCGGCCGGCCGCAAGATGCCGCGGCCAACTTCGGCCCGCTGATCTCGGCGGAGCACCAGCGGAAAGTCCTGGGCTACTACGCGCTCGCGAAAGAGGAGGGGGGCTCGGCCGTTTGCGGCGGGGGCGTGCCGGAAATGCCGAACGAGCTGAAAGCCGGCGCCTGGATCGAACCCACCGTCTGGACCGGCCTGGCGCACGACTCCCGCGTTGCGCGCGAGGAGATCTTCGGGCCGTGCTGCGCCGTGATCCCCTTCGACAGCGAAGCCGAGGTGCTGCGCATGGCCAATGACACTTCCTACGGTTTGGCGGCATCGATTTACACCCGTGACATCGACCGCGCGCACCGCTTCGCCGCGGCCCTGAAGGTGGGGATCGTCTGGATCAACACCTGGTTCCTGCGCGACCTACGCACGGCCTTCGGCGGATCCGGATCCTCGGGGATCGGCCGGGAAGGCGGCGTTCATTCTCTGGAGTTCTACACCGAGCTGTCGAACGTGTGTGTCAAATTCAATGGAGCGAGTCAATGAATGCGCGTGAGATCGAGCTGGCGGCGAACATGCTCTGGAACGCCGCCGAAGTGGGCGAGCCCGTCGCGCCGCTGCGCGACACCTTTCCGGGGCTGACGGGCGAGGACGCCTATGCCATCCAGGAGCACAACACCGAACGGCGCCTGAAGGCGGGCGCGCGCCTGGTCGGCCGCAAGGTCGGCTTGACCGCGCGATCCGTTCAGCAGCAGCTGGGCGTGGACCAGCCGGACTACGGGATGCTGTTTGCTGACATGTCCGTGACCGACGGCGAGCCGGTGCGCTGGTCGAGGCTGATGCAGCCGAAGGTGGAAGCGGAAGTTGCGCTGGTCATGGAGCACGACCTGCCGGAGCCGGGCATCACGCCGGCACAACTGCTGCGGGCTGTCGCGTTCGCGCTGCCCGCCATCGAGATCGTGGGCAGCCGCATTGCCGACTGGAACATCCGCTTTGTCGATACCGTGGCCGACAACGCCTCGAGCAGTGCGTTCGTGCTGGGCAATACGCCCGTGAGCCTGAACAGCCTCGATCTGCGCCTGGCCGGCATGGTCATGGAGCGGGCCGGCGAGCAAGTGTCGCTGGGGGCCGGAGCCGCGTGCCTGGGCCATCCGTTGAACGCGGCCTTGTGGTTGGCCAACAAGATGGCGGGACTCGGCCGTGGGCTGAAGGCCGGTGACGTGGTGCTGACGGGCGCCCTGGGCCCGATGGTCCCCGTGCGCCCGGGCAATGTGTTCGAAGCGAGGATCGGGGGGCTGGGCGCCGTGCGCGCCGTTTTCGAGGAGAAGCAGGAATGAATCACGAACGCATCGCAGCGCTCGCTGAGCGTGTGGACACGGCGGCGCACCGCGCGCAGGCCATCCCCCAGTTTGCAGAATCGGAAGGCCTCGGGGAAGCTGAGGCCTACGCGGTGCAGGCCGCCTCAATCGCACGCCGCGTGCAGAGAGGAGAGCGCCGCACGGGCACGAAGATGGGGTTCACCAGCCGCGCCAAGATGGTCCAGATGGGTGTGCACGACATGATCTGGGGGCGCCTGACGGATGCCATGGCGCATGCGGATGGCGCTCCTGTGTCTCTGCGCCGGTTCGTGCACCCCCGCGTCGAGCCGGAGCTTGCGTTCTTGCTGGCCAAGCCTCTGCCCGCGAACGTGAGCCTGCCGGAGGCACTGGAAGCCGTGGCAGCCATCGCGCCCGCCCTGGAGATCATCGACTCGCGCTTCGACAACTTCAAGTTCACCCTCGGGGACGTGATCGCTGACAACGCCTCATCCTCGGGCTACGTGATCGGCCCTTGGTGCGAGCCTCGGCAGGATTTCTCCAACCTCGGCCTCGTGATGTCCCTCAATGGTGCCGCGCGCCAGGTCGGCAGCACGGCGGGGATTCTGGGCAATCCCCTGCGATCCCTGGTCGCAGCCGCCAGACTCAGCGCTGCAGCCGGTGAGCCACTGCAGGCCGGCTGGATCGTGATGGCGGGCGGCGCCACCGCCGCCGAGCCGCTGAAGCCCGGCCAGCATGTCCTGCTCGAGATGCAGGGC
>DATILI010000097.1:0-3694 GCA_035476635.1 Burkholderiaceae bacterium
ATTTCCCAGTTCTCACTACGCCTAAGGTGCAAGCCTGTGGCGCACGCTGTTGTGCGCCGCACCTCAATGGAGACATCTATGGCAGACACCTATGTCCTGGTTCACGGTGCATGGCACACCGGCGCGCTGATGGAGCCCGTGGCCCAGCACTTGCGCGCACGCGGCCACACCGTGCATTGCCCCACACTCGCGGGCAACCGCCCGGGCGATGACCGCTCGCGCATCGGGCTCACGCAGGCGGCGCAGTCCCTGATCGACTTCCTCAATGAGCACGATCTGAAAGATGTGCGCCTGATGGGCCACAGCTATGGCGGCATGGTCATCAGCAAGGCGGCGGATGTGGTGCCCGAGCGCATCCGCCGCCTGGTCTACTGGAACGCCTTTGTTCCTTCAAGCGGACAGTGCCTCAACGACATGGTGCCGCCGCACTACAAGGCGTTGTTCGACGGTGTGGCGGCTGCCAACGGCAACGCGGTGACCCTGCCCTACCCGATCTGGCGCGAGGCCTTCATCAACGATGCCGATGCAGCGCTGGCCGAATCCGCCTACGCCCAGCTCAACCCGCATCCGTACGCCACGCTCACCGAAGCGATCGTGCTCAAGACCGAGCTGGCGGCGATGCAGATCGGCAAGAGCTACCTCAACGCGCGGCAAGATACGGCCCTGCCGCACAGCCTGCCGTGGCATCCGCGCCTGTCCGAAAAGCTCGGCCTGTTCCGGCTGGTCGAGTGCGACGGCAGCCACGAGCTGTGTTTCAGCAATCCGAAGCTGCTGGCTGAGAAGATCGAAGAGGCGGGGCGGGACTAGGCGCCTGGCGCCTGGTCGAGAAAGCCCGTCACGCCTTGCAGGCGACCATCCGCGGACAGCGTCGCGAAATCGGTGCCGCGCGCTACCGGCGCCGCGCCCTCGGCCGCGAGTGCCCAGGAAAAGCGGATGCGGTCGTGGTGGCTCTCGGGTGTGCCCGAGAGCGAGAAGCGGTGGCCCGGAAAGTGCGCTTGCGCGGCGCCGATCATGGCGTTGATTCCATCGTGCCCCTGGCCTTGCATCAAGGGGTCGAGGTAGCTCGCGTCGGCGGCAAAGGCTTCGGCGATCAGGCCGCGGCGGCGCTCGGCGCCGGTTTCGTTCCAGGCGGCGAGGTAGCGCTGGGCGACCTGGGTTGCGTTGGCGACATCGGCGTTGGTGGTGGCAGTCATGAAATCACTCCTTCAAGGCTTGGTTGAACTACTGACGGAGTGATTGTTCTGGGCCACCAGCGCAGCGTCGATGACCTCGGAGGTCATGCTCAGGCGGCGACCTTCTCAAGCGCCCGTGCCGCCAGATAGGACGCGGGGATGTTGCCGCGCACCAGGGCCCGGCCGGCCTTGGCCGCGGCGATCCAGTCGTCAGTGCTTGCCACCGCGGCGAAGCGGGTGTGGAACACCACGCTGAACACGCGGTGGATTTCCTCGGCCGTGGCGCTGCCCGCGCTGTTGGCGTAGGCCAGCGCGCCGGTGGCATCCTGCAGGAACTCGACATTCAAGCCACGGTGCGTGGCTTCGAAGATGGTCGAGGCGTCGCAGTTGTGCGTCATATAGCCGATCACCGTCAGCGTGTCGATGCGGTTCTTTTCCAGCCACTCGGCGAAGTCGGTGCCGGTGTAGACACTGGGCCAAGCCTTTTCAATGTAGTGGTCGCGCGGGCGGTTGGCCACGGAGGGGTGGAGTTCCCAACCAGGCGAGCCCTTGGCGAACAGCGGCGAATTGCTGGGTGCGCTGTTTTGCACCACGACAACGGGAATGCCCGCGGCCTTGGCAGCGTCCATGGCGCGGCCGACGTTGGGCAGGGTTTGCGAGACCGGCGGATAGTCGATCAAGAGGTTGCCGGTGAAGTATTCGTTTTGCACGTCGATCACGACGAGGGCGCGACGCGGAGCAGCGGTGGAATTGGAAGTGGTCATGTGGTTCTCCTTGGAAAGTGTTGTTGATGGCTTGTATTGTTCGCCGTCGCGCGATCTTTCAAAAGTGGCCCGAATGACATAAATCGATAGAATCGGGCCATGTCTTCAAGCCCAGCCAAAACCCTAGCGAAAAGCCCCCGCACGCAGACCGTGGCCGTGGTCGCGTTCGATGGCATCAGCCCGTTTCATCTGTCGGTGCCCTGCCTGGTGTTCGGCCAGGAGATGACCGGACCCGGCATGCCGCACTTCAAGCTTCTGGTCTGCGCGCCCGAGGCCGGGCCGCTGCGCACGCCGGCGGGCTTTTCCGTAGCCGGGGTACACAAGCTCTCCGCACTGGCCAAGGCTGACACGGTGATCGTGCCTTCATGGCACAGCCCGAACGACCCGGGCTACCTGCCGCCGCCCGAGGCCTTGCTGAAGGCGCTGCGAACTGCCCATGCGCGCGGCGCACGCATCGTCGGCCTGTGCCTGGGCGCCTTCGTATTGGCCGAGGCCGGGCTGCTCGACGGTCGGCCCGCCACCACACACTGGGCGCTGGCGTCCACCTTTGCAGAGCGCTATCCACAGATCGAATTGCGACCCGACGTGCTGTATGTGGATGATGGCGATGTGTTGACCTCGGCCGGCACCGCCGCGGGCATCGACTGCTGCCTGCACCTGCTGCGCACCGACTACGGCGCCGAAGTCGCCAACCACATGGCGCGCCGCATGGTGGTGGCGCCGCACCGCCAGGGCGGGCAGGCACAGTATGTGGAACAGCCCCTGCCTGCATCGGGTGTCGACCATCGCCTCAGCGACGTGCTGGCCTGGGTGCAGAAGCACCTGGACCGGCCGCACAGCCTGGACGATCTGGCGCGCCGCGCCCTGCTCTCGCGCCGCAGCTTCACGCGGCACTTTCGCCAGGTCACGGGCACCACGGTGGGCCGCTGGCTGCTGAACCAGCGCCTGGCATTGGCACAGCGCCAGCTCGAATCCACGCGCCGCAGCATCGAGCAAATCGCGGCCGACGCGGGCTTCGGCTCGGCCGTGTCGCTACGCCAGCATTTCGCGGCGGCGCTCAATACCTCGCCCTCGACCTACCGGCGGGAGTTCCGCCAGATCTGACCCATGGACTCAGGCAGCCTTGCGTGCACGCGCCGCGCGCGCCGGCTTGGCGGGCACCAGGCGCAAGGCCGCCTGCGCCTTGGATGGGCGCTTCTTGCCGGCCGTTGTTTTTGCTGAAGCTGCCTTGGCCGGCTTGGCTTTGGCTACCGTTTCAACATGCGCCACCGCAACGGCAGGCAGCGCCGGCGAAAGCTTGCGCAACTCCTCATGCGCCGCGTGCATGTACCTGGCCAGTTCGGGCAAATCGGGCAGCGCCTTGCGGCAGGCCGTGAGGCCGAAGTCCAGCGAGCCGTTGTAGCTTTGCACCGTGATGTTGAGCGCCATGCTGTGCACGGCGATCGACACGGGGTAGTAGGTCAGCATCCTGGCGCCGGCCAGGTAGAGCGCGAACTTCGGCCCGGGCACGTTGGAGATCGCGACATTGGTGATCGGCGGCAAGCGGTTGGCCACCTTGGAGCGGCCAAACAGGGACGCCATGCCGCTGATCAGCCAGGGCGCGCCCAGCGACGGGAAATCGGTGGGGATGACCGACTTCATGCTCGCCGTCATGGCCTTGGCCGCGGCGCTGGACTGGCGGATCGCCTGCAGGCGCTGCAGCGGGTCCGCGATGGTGCTGGCCAGGCTGATGCGCATGATGGAGGCCTGGTTGTTCAG
>DATILI010000098.1:0-1775 GCA_035476635.1 Burkholderiaceae bacterium
GCGATCTTCTTGAGTTTCATGAGGGTGCCGTGGGTGATCGAAGCAGCGATTCTGCGCCTTGCGCCCACGTCAATGTCCAGGTGCACACGTCGGCGGCGCCAGACGCTGCAATCGCGCCGCTACAACCAGAGTGCCGCGCCCGTGGAGGACGCCACTCCTGTGGATGCGGCCGCGCGAGGGCGGGCTACCAACTGCCGTAATGCTCCACGAGTCCGCGCCAGAGCGCCAGCAGCTCGGCGCGGGCCGACCGGTCACCGGGGCTTTTCCAGGCCGCGGTCTGGACCAGCACGAGCGGCAATGCGCATGTGCTTCACCGGCCCATCGCCGCGTCGATGACTGTCTCCGCCAACACCAGGCATTCCTCGAATGGGCGCTTGTAGTCGATGCGCTGGATCTGCGCGAAGTCCTCTTCGATGTAGCCGGCGTTCGCCTTCAGCTGCGCGATGAAAGCATCGCCGTGCCTCATGAAAAACGGTGCCGCCTGATCGATGGCCTGGGGGTCCAGCTCGGCGACGGCGCACAGGTCGAAGAGGTCCCTCGCCTTGGCCTGGTAACCCCGGTGGTGCATTTTCTTGGCGACGATCTCCGCGTTGGTTTCCACCAGGATGTGTCGTCCCCGGTGCGGGATCACTTCCCATGGTTGGCTGGTGAGCGGCTCGCCCACGACGATGTCGATTTCTCCCGAGGGCAACAGCAGCTTGACGTACTCGGCGGCTTCGACGTAATCGGTGGTGAGGCTCTCGGCAACGTCGCAAAGCCGCGGCGTCACGTGCCCGAGGTACTGAGGGTCGGGGACGAACAGGTCAATGTCGCGGCTGTAGCGGTGATTGAGCCGGAGCATGAGCACCGTTCCGCCACCGAAAGTCCAGACGGGATTGTCGACCACGGTCGCAAGATGATCCGTCAGCGCGAGCGCCGATCTGAATAGCGCGGCCCAGGGGCCGGGGCGTGTCAGGTCGGCTGGCTTTGCCATAGGCGGCGATCGCACTTCAGCACGCCCGCGAGCATGCGCATGCGCTTCCATGTCTCTGATTTAGGAACATCGTGCGATTGCTGCAACTCGTCGGCAATGTCCGCCAGGATGGCGATGGGCGCTTCCTGCAGCAAGGTCCGCAGATGCGGGATATAGCCGGGCGGCACAGCGCCGTCCTTGAGCGAGTCGAACAGCACACTGGCCGGCAGTTCAGCCGTGTAGGGCACGCTGGCAATCCGCGCTGCTGCTTCCAGTGCGTGCTGACCCTTGGGGCGGCGCGTCCCGACCAGCCCCACGGCAAAGCCGAGCTCATTCGCGAGGCGTTCAACCCTGCTAGCGCTCAAGTCCTTGAGCTTTCCTTTTTCGAGCTCGTTGACGGTCACGCGCGAAAGCTCTACAAGGTCGGCCAGCTGCTGCTGGCTGAGGCCCATGTCTTGCCTGCGCTGACGCACGGCCGTGCCGAGTTCCTTCAGTAGGGGCATGATCAGGAGGGTATGGCAACCTCCACGCGATGTCAAATATATTTGATATTAGAAGATCAAATATATTTGACATGATTTTTCGCGCCATCGTCCCATTTTCAGCAACGGTGTGGCGCAAGTTTGGGGTCTAGTGAAGTCCCCCGGCCTGCCCCAATATGAGGTGCATGAACACGTCCACTGCCCGCCGCATCCTGCACCGCACCCGAGGCCAGGGCCACGGCCCCATCACGCGGCTGATGAGCCCTTCCGACCTGGGTGAATATCTCAAGCCTTTCGTCTTCCTCGACATCTTCGACATGGACCTGCGCGGGCCGGCGGGC
>DATILI010000099.1:0-3554 GCA_035476635.1 Burkholderiaceae bacterium
CTCGACCACCTGGTCCATGATCGTGCGCGACGGGTTGAACGACGCCGCGGCGCTTTGCGCGACGTACGAAACGCGCCGTCCGCGCAGGGCGCGCCGCTCGGCGTCCGACAGGCCCAGCACGTCGGTCTCGCCGATGCGCACGCTGCCGCCGGCGATGCGGCAGCCGCGCCTCGCGTAGCCCATCAGGGCCAGCCCGATGGTGGTCTTGCCGGAGCCGGACTCACCGATCAGCGCCAGCACTTCGCCGGGCTCGATGCGGAAGGAGACATCCTTGACGATGGCGGTTTCGCCGCCGGCGGCCTGCACCACGACGCGCAGATCGTTCACGAGAACAGTGGCACCCATTAATGTGTCTCCCGGTCGGCGTCGGTGTGGCCCGGCAGGTTGTCGATCACCAGGTTCACGGCAATGGTCAGGGTCGCGATGGCCAGCGCGGGCGCCAGCACCGAAACACCGCCGACCGGCAGCGCGCCGAGGTTCTCACGCACCAGCGAGCCCCAGTCCGCCATCGGCGGCTGCACGCCCAGGCCCAGAAAGCTCAGGCTGGCCAGGAGGCGCAGCGCGTAGACGAAGCGCAGGCCCATGTCGGCCAGGAGCGGCCCGGTGATGTTGGGCAAGACTTCCCGGCGCATGATGTAGGCGCGGCCTTCGCCGCGGGCCCGCGCGACGGTCACATAGTCCATCGCGTTGATGTTGACGGCCAACGAACGGATGATGCGGTAGCAACCCGGCGTGTAGACAATCGCGGCCATTGCGATCAGCAACGGAACCGACGAGCCGAATCCGGCGATGACCACCAGCGCGAACATCTTGCTGGGAATCGACACCAGCGTGTCCAGGATGCGGCTCAGGGCGGCATCGACCCAGCCACCGGTGACCGCGGCCAGCAGGCCGAGCAGCGCGCCCGCACCGCAGGCCAGCAGGGTGGCCACCAGCGCGACGCCGATCGTATAGGGCGTGCCCGCGATGATTCGAATGAGCATGTCGCGGCCCAGATAGTCCGTGCCGAGCCAATGCTGCGGGCCCATGCCCTGGAACACGCCGGCGTCGGACATCTCGCCCAGAGAATGCGCGTCCAGGAAAGGCGCGAACAGCGCGACGGCGATCCAGAAAGCCAGCACGGCCAGGCCCAGCTTGCCGGCGCGCGACCAGCCCGCGAGCAGGCCGCGCTTGCGCGTCGCCGCGGCGGGGGGAACGAGTGTGGCGACAGTCATTATTGATGCCTCAGCCGGGGGTTGGACACGATGCCGCACACGTCGGCCAGCATCACCAGGATCAGATAACCAGCGCAGAAAATCATCGCGCAGGCCTGCACGAGCGGCATGTCGCGCTGGACGACGCCGTCGACCATCAGCTTGGCGATGCCGGGATAGTTGAAGATCACTTCGATGATGATCACGCCACCCAGCAGGTACGACAGGCTGAGGGCCACCGCGTTGGCGATCGGCCCGATCGCGTTGGGCAGCGCGTGGAACAGCACGGTGCGGGCGGCGGAAGCACCCTTCAGCCGCACCATCTCGATATAGGCGGCCGCCAGCTGGTCGATCACCGCCGCGCGCGTCATGCGCATCATCTGGGCCATGATCACGCTGCCCAGGCTGAGCACAGGGAGCGCGAACGAATGCAGCATCTTGCCGGGCGACGACAGGTTCACCTCGTACGAGAGCGCGGGCAGCCATTTCAGCTGGACGGCGAACACCAATACGGCCAGCGTGGCCACCAGGAACTCCGGCACGGAAACCACCGCCACGGCGGTCATGCTGGTGAAGCGGTCGAACGTCGAGCCGCGCCACAAGGCACACAGGATGCCCAGGCCCAGGGCCAGCGGCACGGCGAAGGCAGCCGTGACTGCCGCCAGCAGCAGCGAGTTGGGCAGCCGGCTGGCGACCGCTTCGCGCACCGGCACGCCCGTCACCACCGACTTGCCCGGGTCACCGGTGGCAACGCCGCCCAGCCAGTCGAAGTAGCGCAGCACCGGGCTGCGGTCCAGGCCCATCTCGGTACGCAAAGCCTTCACGGCGTCGGGCGTGGCGTCCTGGCCCAACCTCTCTTCGGCCGCGTCACCGGGCAGCACGGCGGTGATGGCGAACACCACCGCCGATACCGCCAGCAGCGACCCCAGACCCGCCAGGATGCGGCCCGCGACCAGTTTCAGGATGGTGAGGTTCATGGTCAGGTCACGCTTCGAGCCAGACGTGTTCCGCGAAGCTGGAGCCCATCATGCCGCCGAGCGGGATCGGGCTGAGGCCCTTGAGCTTCTTGTTGTGGCCGTCCAGGCTGGAGAGGAACATCGGGATCCCGATGCCGCTATCGTTGTGGATCATCGTCTGCATGTCGGCGTACATCTGGGTACGCTTGGCCTGGTCAGTCTCGCCGCGCGCGGCCACCAGCAACTGGTCGAACTGCTCGTTCTTCCAGCCCGATTCATTCCAGGGCGCGTCGGACTTGAAGAACAGGGTCAACGCCAGGTCGGCGGTGGGGCGCGTGTTGATGTTGCCGAAGCCGACCGGATGCTTCATCCAGTGCTGCGACCAGTAGCCGTCGGCCGGCATGTTGCGCACGTCCAGGTTCAGTCCGGCCCCGCGGGCTGCGTGCTGCAGCACCAGGGCCATCTCCACCGAGTTCGTTGCGGCGGACGAGGCCACCACGGGGATGGAGGCGCCCCCCACCTTGGCCTTTTGCAAGTGCCACTTGGCCTTGTCCGCATCGTAGGGGCGCTGCTTCAGGCCCTTGAAGTGGAAGCGGTTGGCCGGGGAGATGGGCTGGTCGTTGGCGACGACGCCACGCCCGATCTGGATGGACTTGAGCATCTGCTCGCGGTTGAACAGCAGCTTCATGGCCATCACGAAGTCGGGGTTGCTGCCGGGGCCGCTGTCGCGCCGCATGATCAGGTCCGTGTACGAAACGCCCTTGGTCTCGAAGATCGCGTGCTTGCCGCTCGCATTCACGCGGTCGACGGAGCGCGGGTTGACCTGGCCGATCATGTCCAGTTCGCCGGCCAGCAGCGCGTTCACGCGTGCCGTCTCGTCGCTGATGCCCACGTACTCGATCTCGTCCAGGTAGGGGCGGCCCGGCTTCCAGTAGTTGTCGTTGCGCACGGCGATGGAGCGCACGCCGGGCTTGAACTCCTTGACCTTGTAGGGGCCAGTGCCGATGCCGGCGCTGAAGTCGGTCGTGCCGTCCTTGACGATGTGGAAGTGGTAGGTGCCCAGAATCGCCGGCAGGTCGGCATTGGGCGCAACCAGGCGGAACGTCACCTCGTTAGGGCCCGTGGCGGTCACGTCTTCGATCTGGTCGGCCAGCACCTTGGCCTTGGAACCGGTGGCCGGGTTCTTGTGGCGCATCATGGAGAACACCACGTCGGCCGGCGTCAGCGGCTTGCCGTCGTGGAAGGTGACGCCGCGGCGCAGCTTGAACACCCAGGTCTTGGCGTCCTTGGTGGTGAACTCCTCGGCCAGCGACGGCTGGGGCGCCAGGGTGCCGTCTAGCGACGTCAGGCCGTTGTAGAACGTGAAGCCGCGGATGTAGTCGGTGCCGTTGGCCTGCTTGGCCGG
>DATILI010000100.1:0-34180 GCA_035476635.1 Burkholderiaceae bacterium
GCCTCTGGTCGGGATCCAGTGTTCGACGTAGCTTTTGTAGCGCGCGCTCAAGTTGTCTTCGCGTGCCAGCTCGGCATAGGCAAATACTTCGACCGCCTCTTTGTCGTGGTGCGCCAGCAGGGGCTCCATGAAGTGGCGGCACGAGTGCTGGCGAAAGTCCGGCGAGACGTAGCCCACTTTCAGGCGCCGGCCCGCCTCCTTGCTGTTGCTGTGTGCGCGCCACTGCCCTTGCATCGGCTGGCCAAAGCGCCGGTCGTACTCCCGGTACGCCTCGTAGATCTCTTCGGCCGCAGCGTCCGGGTGGTAGTTCAGCACGAACAGCAGGTTGCCGAAGATGTCCTCATAGTCCGGACTGATCTCCAGGGCACGCCGGAAGGCGGCTTCGGCTTCCGCGCGCCGGCCCTGTCCCTGGAACACCATGCCCAGGTTGTTGTGGAAGATGGCGTGTTCGGGCTTGAGGACGATTGCCTTCTTCAAGTGCGCCTCGGCTTCGGACAGCCGATTTTTCTCACGCAGGGCGTTGCCCAGATTGCTCAGCGCCTCCGGGTCGTCCGGCCAGCGCTTGATGGCTTGCAGGCCCGCACGCACCGCGCCGTCGGTGTCGCCCAGCGCCTTGAGCACGCCGGCCAGAACCTTCCAGCCCAGGCCATGGGCCGCGTACTCCTCGGTCATTGCAAGCGCTGCGGCACGGGCTTTCTGGAACTCACCTTTTTGCAGCAACTCGGCCAGCTCCTGCACCTTGCGCGCAGGCGGCTGGCGCTGCGCATGGCGCGCATTCGGCGACGCCGCCTTGGCAACTTCACGCTTGGCGGCGGGATGTGCGGCTGGGCCATCGGAAGGCCGCGCCGTCCAGACGTCCATCGCCTCCATCTGCACGCCCAGCCCACGCGCCATCTCCACGACCTGCCTGGCAAGCTCCGGCTTTTCGTCGCGGAGCAGGGCATCGACATAGCCCGTCCAGTACATGACATTGCCGGCCTGGACATTCAACGCCGCCTCGAAGTGCGGCAGCGCCTGGCCCGGCCGGCGCAGCTCGGTCGACAAAAGCATGCCCAGCCGATAGTGCACGGAAGCATCGGCCTGCTCCGCCAACAGGGCCTGCAAAACGCGTGCTTCTTCCTCGAACTGCCCGGCGTCGTGGTGCGCGTCCGCCTCGGCTTGCAAGTTCTGCAGCGGCGACGCGGACTCGGCCTCCGGCAGGTCGGCACCATCCGCGCCGGCCAGGCTCGCCGCGACGCGAAGATTCACTGCATTGGCCTGCACGGCCGACAGCCCCTGCGCGCGCGCCAAAGGCAGCATCTGGCGCGCCAGCTCGGCCTGGCCCGCGCGGATCAACGCATCGATATAGCTGAGCCAGTACTGTGTATTGCCCACCTGGGCATCGAGCGCCGCTTCGAAATATGGCAACGCCAATGCGGGCTTGAGCAGCTGAATGGCCAGTAGAACGCCGAGATTGTGGTTGGCATCGCCATGCCCGGGCTGCGCCGCCAATACGGCACGGTAGTAGGCTTCGGCCTCGTCGTATCGCCATGCTTGATGGCTGCTGATCGCCTGCGCCAGCAATTCATCGACGGAAAGGATGGGCAGATCAGGTGCGCGCGGCATGACCGACTCGGGGTTTTGCATGGCAAGTCTATTCTGAATCCGTCCAGTAAGCCCGAGAATAAAGCTTGGGCCCCCGCGCGGAAGGCCCGAACTGCGGCGCATTCGCGGGTTTTATCGGCGCAAGTGAGGAAATCGGATCAGGTACGGTCCAAGGTGGCGCACTCTTGCGCGGGATGCAACTCAAGTACAAGCCCAGCAATCCGATACATTTATGCGAAAGCGATTCATCTTGGCAAGCCCTCACCCCAGGAATGCATCCGATTGATGCCAATTGCCGGAATCCATCAACAATATGCTCCTCATCATTGGCTACGTCGTCTCACTGGGATGCATTTTTGGCGTCTATGTTTTCCATGGCGGCAACATCCGGGTGATTCTGGAAGCACTGCCTTTCGAATTGATCACCATCCTCGGCGGGGCTTTGGGCGCCTTTGTGGTGGCCAACCAGCCCAAGGTGCTCAAGGCGACGCTGGCCCTGATGCCGCAGGCACTCAAAGGCTCCAAATACACCAAGGCGCGGTACATGGAGCTGATGGCGCTGCTCTACGACATACTGCAAAAGGCCCGCAAGGAAGGCCTGATGGCGATTGAAAAAGATGTGGAAGCGCCACACGAGTCCGCTATATTCAATAAATATCCGACGGTCGGAAGCGACCACCATGTCGTGGAGTTCATGACCGACTATTTGCGCATGATGGTTTCAGGCAATCTCAATGCGCACGAAATCGAAGCCCTCATGGATAGCGAGATCGAAACACACCACCAGGAAGCCCACGGGCCGGTTGCCGCATTGACCCGGCTGGCCGGCGCGCTGCCGGCTTTCGGCATCATTGCGGCGGTTCTGGGCGTGGTCAACACCATGGGCTCGGTTGGCCAGCCGCCGCCGATCCTGGGCGCCATGATCGGCTCGGCGCTGGTTGGAACCTTCCTGGGCATTCTGCTGGCCTATGGCGTGGTCGAGCCGCTGGCGGGCCTGCTGGAGCAAAAGATGGAAGATGCCGCCAAGGAGCTGCAATGCATCAAAACCACCTTGCTCGCGAGCATGCAGGGGTATAACCCGACGACCGCCATCGAATTTGGGCGCAAAGTACTGTTTTCCACCGACCGCCCCAGCTTCACCGAACTTGAAAGCCACGTTCGCGGCAAGAAATAGGCTCGCCCAGAGATCGATATGGCGGATAAGAAACTGCAACCCATCATCGTCAAGCGGGTCAAGAGGGCCGGGCATGCGGTGCACGGGGGCGCCTGGAAAATCGCCTATGCCGACTTCGTGACCGCCATGATGGCGTTCTTCCTCCTGATGTGGCTGCTGGGCTCCACCGCCAAGGGCGAGCTGCAGGGCATTGCCGCCTACTTCAGTTCGCCGCTGAAGGTCTCGATGCAAGGCGGCAGCGGCGCGGGCAACAGCTCCAGCATCATCCCCGGCGGCGGCAACGACCTGAGCAAGGTGCACGGCCAGGTGCGCCGCTCAGACAGCGACGCGTCGACGCAGGCCAAGGCGGCCACTGAAGCCACCCGCGCGGAGGCGGCCAAGCAGGATGCCAAGCGCATTGCGGCATTGCGGGCCAAGATCGACGCGCTCATCAGCGACACACCCAAGCTCAATGAATTTCGCTCCCAGATCCGGCTGGACGTGACACCCGATGGCCTGCAGATCCAGATCGTGGACGACCAGAGCCGCCCGATGTTCGATACCGGCAGTGCCCTGGTCAAGCCCTATATGCGCGACATCCTGCGCGAAATCGGGGCGGCCCTGAACGGCGTGGAGAACCGGATCAGCCTGGCCGGCCATACCGACAATGCGCCCTATGGCAACGGCGCGCGCGGCTACAGCAACTGGGAGCTTTCTTCCGACCGCGCCAACGCCTCCCGGCGCGAGCTGGTCGCCGCCGGCATGCCGGACGACAAGCTGGCGCGGGTGGTGGGCCTGGCGGCGAGCGATCTGCTGGAAAAAGACAACCCCCTGGCGCCGGTCAACCGGCGCATCAGCATCACGATAATGACCCGGGAAGCGGAGACGCGCCTGATCGGCCGACCCCTCGCCTCCGGGCCCGAGGCAGCGGCATCCGGTACGGAGTCCGTCGCACCGGCCGAATCGCTGTCAAAATCGCAACCTGTGCGTACTGAGCAAAAACCCTGAAGCTTGCGAGCCACCCACACATGTACATTCATTCAGCAACCCACGCAAGAAAGAGTCACTCGTGGCAAATGACCTGCGCTTCCTGATCGTCGACGATTTTTCCACCATGCGGAGGATCGTCCGCAACTTGCTGAAGGAAATCGGCTATGCCGACGCCGACGAAGCCGAAGACGGCGTAGCCGCCTTGCACAAGCTGCGCAACGGAAAGTTCGACTTTGTCGTGTCGGACATCAACATGCCCAACATGAACGGCTTCCAGCTCCTGACCGAGATCAAGCAGGACGAGAAGCTCAAGCACCTGCCGGTGCTCATGGTGACGGCCGAAGCGCGCAAGGAAGACATCGTCGCGGCGGCGCAAGGCGGCGCGGCCGGCTACATCGTCAAGCCCTTCACCAAGGCCACGCTGGAAGACAAACTGACACACATCCTGAAAAAAATGGGCCTGGTGTAAGCCATCATGGACACCAGCCAATCCCAAACCCAAGCCGCCGAGCACGGTGCGCCCGTGGAAGTGCACCACAAGATCGGTCTCCTGACCCGCCAACTGCACGACTCCCTCAACGAGTTGGGCTATGCGGAAAAACTCAAGGGAACCGTGGGCGAGTTGCCGGATGCGCAAAGCCGCCTGTCCTATATCGCCCGCCTGACCGGGGAAGCCGCTGAAAAGGTGCTGAGCCGCGTGGAACAGGCCAAGGCGCAGCAGGACTACATCGCGGCCGAAACGCGGCGAGTCGTCAGCTCCCTGGTCAAGGACCCGGTTGCCGCGGTGGCCACTGGCGAGATCATGAACTTCCTGAACGATGTGGAAAGAGTCACCAAGGACGCCGACACGCATCTCACCGAAATCATGATGGCGCAGGACTTTCACGACCTCACGGGCCAGGTGATCGCCCGCGTGGTCAATCTCGCCGCCACCATCGAAGACCAGCTGGTGCAGTTGCTGATCCAGACCGCGCCCAGCGGGATTGCCGTCCCCGCTGCCATCGTTGTCGCCGCGCCCCACAAGGAAGCCCTGGCGGGCCCGGTGTATGACGCCGACGCGGACAAGAATCCCGAAGTCGTCACCAACCAGTCGCAAGTCGACGACCTGCTGGCCAGCCTCGGTTTTTAGGTTTCGCCGCCGGGCCGCCCCAAGGCGAAACGCGGCCCCCTCGGGGGGCAGGGAGCACACGCAGTGAGCGACCGTGGGGGCCAAGCCCTTTTCAAATGGCCCCGAAGCGGGCCTCTTATCGGGCTTTAGCTTGAGGCCCCTTTCAAGACAATGGTTGGACAGACACCTCCTGTCCAACCGCCATGGAATCGAATAGCCAAGACCGCAACCTGCCAGCGACGGAGCGAAAACTCCAGAAGGCGCGCAAGGACGGACAGGCTTCACGCTCCAAAGACCTGTCGCACCTGGCCGTGCTCGGCACCGGCTCGCTGGCCCTGGTGCTGCTCGCACCGTACTTCCTGGAGCAATTCAAGCGCGCCTTCGGCCGCCACCTGGCCTTCAATACGGCCGCGGTGAGCCAACCCGACGTCATGCTGACGCGCCTGCAGGACATGGCCACCGTGGGCCTCATCGCCAGCGTCGCTTTTTCCGTACTCGTGATCGCGGCAGCCCTGCTCAGCACTGTGGCCGCAGGCGGATGGATCGCCAGCGCGAAGCCGCTGATGCCTGATTTCAACCGCATCAATCCCCTCGCGGGCCTGGGCCGCATGTTTACCAAGCAGCAACTGGCCGACGTGGTCAAGCTGGTCTTCATCACCGCGATCCTGGTGACGATCGCCGTCATGTTCCTGAGCAGCAGCCTGCACACGGTGGCTTCGCTGGTCATGCAGCCGTCTGTCGCGGCGCTCAAGAGCCTGGCCAGCTGGCTCACTTCCGGCATCGGCCTGCTGCTGCTGGTGGTGCTGGCCGCAGCCATCATCGACGTTCCGCTGCAGGCATTCTTCCTGCGCCAGCGGCTGCGCATGTCGCACGAGGAAGTCAAGCAGGAGCACAAGGAATCCGACGGCAACCCGCTGGTCAAGGGCCAGCTGCGCGCGCGCCAGCGCGAGATCTCCCAGCGCAACAGCGTGCGCGCGGTTCCCAAGGCCGACTTCGTGCTGATGAACCCGACCCACTTCGCCGTGGCGATCAAGTACGACGAGAAAACCATGGCCGCCCCGCAAGTCATCTCCAAGGGCGCGGACCTGCTGGCGATGAAGATCCGCGAAGTGGCCAAGGCCAGCGACGTGCCGGTGCTGCAATCCCCCGCCCTGGCGCGCGCGCTCTATGCCCACGCCGAGCTGGACAAGGAAATCCCCTCTAGCCTGTTCACCGCGGTGGCCCAGGTGCTCGCCTATGTCTACCGGCTCAAGATGGCCATGCGCGGAGACGGCCCGATGCCATTGGCACAGCCCGAACCCGATATTCCCGCCGGACTTGATCCGCTGTCCGTCACGGAGCCCGCCACATGAATTCCCAGCTGAAGTCCCTGCAGCAGATGGCCGGCCGCCACGCCCAGCTGATGCAGGGCGTGGCCGCGCCGCTCCTGGTGGTCGCCATACTGGCGATGATGGTCCTGCCGATGCCGTCGTGGCTGCTGGACGCCTTCTTCACGCTCAATATCGCGGTCGCGCTGATGGTGATGATGGTGGCCGCGTACATGATCCGGCCGCTGGACTTCGCGGCCTTCCCGACGGTGCTGCTGCTGACCACCCTGATGCGCCTGTCGCTGAACGTGGCTTCGACGCGGGTGGTGCTGCTGGACGGCCACACCGGCCCGGCGGCCGCGGGCAAGGTGATCGAGGCGTTCGGCCACTTCCTGATCGGCGGCAACTTCGCCGTCGGCCTGATCGTGTTTGCGATCCTGGTGGTGATCAACTTCGTCGTCGTTACCAAGGGCTCCGAACGCATCGCCGAAGTATCCGCGCGCTTTACCCTGGACGCGATGCCCGGCAAGCAGATGGCCGTGGACGCCGACCTCAACGCCGGCCTGATCGATGAGAAGGAAGCCAAGCGCCGGCGCGCCGAAGTCGCCGAGGAAGCCGATTTCTTCGGCTCCATGGACGGTGCCTCCAAGTTCGTGCGCGGCGATGCGGTCGCCGGCATCCTGATCCTGATCATCAACATCGTCGGCGGCTTTGCCATCGGGATCCTGCAGCACGACCTGAGCGCCTCGCAAGCGGCCGACACCTACATCCTGCTGGCCGTGGGCGATGCGCTGGTGGCGCAAATTCCCGGCTTGCTGGTTTCGGTCGCCGCCGCCATGGTGGTCTCGCGCGTCGGCAAGGAAGACGACGTGGGCCGCCAGATCGTGAACCAATTGCTGGACTCGCCGCGCGTGCTCGGCGTGACGGCGGGGATCCTGCTGCTGCTGGGCGTGATTCCCGGCATGCCGCACGTGGTGTTCCTCACCATGGCCGCATTGCTCGGCTATGGCGCGTGGTCGCTCTCGCGCCGGCCGCCACCGCCCGACCCCAACGCGGTGGAAGCCGCGCCCCCTTCCGACGGCGAAGCCACCTGGGACGACCTGCAGCCGGTCGACCTGCTCGGTCTGGAGCTGGGCTACCGGCTGATCACGCTGGTGGACAAGAACCGGCCGGGCGACCTGTTGACCCGCATCAAGGGCGTGCGCCGCAAATTCGCACAGGAGGTCGGCTTCCTGCCGCCTGCGGTGCATGTGCGCGACAACCTCGAGCTCAAGCCCAGCGCCTACCGCATCACCCTGCGCGGCGTGGTGATGGGCGATGGCGAAGCCTTCCCCGGCATGTACCTGGCCATCAACCCCGGCGGCATCACGACTCCGCTGATCGGCACGCCGACCACCGACCCCGCGTTCGGACTGCCGGCGCACTGGATCGACGAACGCCAGCGGGAAGCCGCGCAAATGGCCGGCTTTACGGTGGTTGATTCAGAGACTGTGATGGCCACGCATTTGTCACACTTGATGCAAGTGCAGGCAGCCAAGCTGCTGAGCCGAACCGAGACGCAACAACTGGTTGAACACGTAGCCAAGCTGGCGCCGAAATTGATCGAAGAGGTGGTTCCGAAGATGGTGCCGATCGCGACTTTCCAGAAAGTGCTGCAGCTGCTGCTGGAAGAGTCGGTCCCGATCCGCGACATCCGCACCATCGTCGAATCGCTCGCCGAGCACGCGGTCACCGTGACCGACCCGGTCGAGCTGGCCCGCCGCGTACGCGTGGCGCTTTCCCCGGCCATCGTGCAACAAATCTACGGCCCCTCGCGCGAGCTCAACGTGATTGCCATCGAGCCCGGCCTGGAGCGGCTGCTGGTGCAGGCCCTGGGCAACACCTCGGGTCCGGCGCTTGACCCTGGCGTCGCCGAAATGCTGACCCGAACGGCCGCCGAAGTGGCGCTGAAGCAAGAGGAGATGGGCATCCCCGCCTGCCTCCTGGTACCCGACCAGATCCGCAATGCCATCGCGCGCCTGCTGCGCCGCGTGGCACCCCGCCTGCAGGTTCTTGCGCACAGCGAGATCCCTGAGACCCACACCATCCGCATCGGCCCCATCCTTAGAGGTGCATCATGAACATCAAACGCTTTCACGCAGCCACGTCGCGCGAAGCGCTCGCCAAGGCGCGCATGACTTTCGGCGAAGGAACGCTGATTCTTTCGAATCGCCCCACCGCCACGGGCGTGGAGGTGGTCGCGACGGCGGAAGACATGCTTTCTTCCATCGTGCCGACGGAAGAACCGCAAGCGCCGATGTCGCTCAAAGGCCCGGCGCCCAAGCCCACACCGGCCGCGCCGTCGCCTGCGCCCACATCCGCGCCCGCGTCCAAGACACCGGTGGAGCAGGACACGGAGCAACTGGCGATGAGCACCCTCTCATTCCAGGACTACGTGCGCGAGCGCATGCTGCGCCGCCGGCACGAAGCCATCCATGGCCCATCGGATATCGCCTTCGAGCCCGCACCGCTGCCGACGCCAGCGCCGCCGCCTGCCGCCATGGCACCGGCGTTCCAGCACAGCGCGCCCAGGAAGCCGGCGCCGCCGCGCGCGCGCGAAAGCGCTGCTCCAGCCACTACTGCCCCCGCCGGCGTGAATGCCCAGGGCATCGTGAACGAATTGCAGGCGATGAAGGAACTGATCGAGGAGCGCTTCAACACGCTCGCCTGGCTTGGCCAGGCGCGCCAGGACCCGCTGCAATCCAACCTGATGCTCAAGCTCATCCGCACCGGCTATTCACCGGCCATGGCGCGCGCGGTGCTGGAGCGCATGCCCGAAGCGATGGCCCCGGCCGAGGCCGTGCGCTGGCTGATGGACGTGCTGGTGCGCAACCTGAAGACCGATGCCGGCGCCAAGCCGCTGGTCGAGGAAGGCGGCGTGTTTGCCCTGGTCGGCGCCACCGGCGTCGGCAAGACCACCACGGCCGCCAAGCTGGCGGCGCATTGCGCGCGCATGCATGGTCCGGCCAGCGTCGGCCTGATCACGCTGGACACCTACCGCATCGCTGCGCACGAACAACTGCGCAGCTACGGCCGCATGCTGGGCGTGGTGGCCCACCTGGCCCATGACCGCGCGGCCCTGCAAGACCTGCTCGGCCTCTTGAGCGGCAAAAAAATGATCCTCATCGACACCACAGGCGTTGCGCCGCGCGACCCGCGCAAGCGCGAGATGCTCGACGTGCTGGACCTGCCGGGAATCAAGCGCCTGCTGGTGCTCAACGCAGGCAGCCACGGCGACACGCATGACGACGTGATGGACTCCTTCAAGACCAGCGGCACGCAATACGCCGTGCTGTCCAAGATCGATGAAGCCGTCAAGCTCGGCCCGGCGCTGGATGCGGTGATCCGCCACCAGCTCACCCTGCGCGGCGTCACCAATGGCCAGCGCGTGCCGGAAGACTGGGAAGCGGCGGACGCCAACAAGCTGGTGCGCCTCTCCATGCGTTCACCGGCCAAGTCGGCGTTCGACCCGAAGGCGACCGACCTGAGCTTCTTCTTCTCGCAACCAGCGAGCCAGACCCTGCTGTCGGAGGGCCTGGCGGATGCCTGATGCCTGCCTGGACCAAGGCGCCAGCCTGCGTGCACTGACGCCACGCGCCTCGCTACGCCTGGTTGCCGTGATCCGCCATGGCGACCCGCGCGCGGAGCTGCCCCTGCTGTGGCAACTTTGCTCGGCGCTGGAAGCCTGCGGCGACCGCGTGGCGGTACTGGATGCATCGACCCTGGAGACGCCGGAGCACCCCGGATTGCAGCAGCTGATGGACCACGCGCTGTGGCTTTCGGACTTCACGGCGGATGCGCCCGCCTGGCCGATTCTTCCCGCTGCGCTGGGGCTGCAGGCGCTGCAGGCCAAGACCGGTGCGCGCCAGCCCGATTTGAAAGCGCTGGGCAACCTGTTCAAAGGCTATGGCGTCATTGTGGTCTATGGCCGCACCGAGCCCCTGGCCGGCTTGCTGGGCGCCTGCGGCGCAACGCCGCTGGTGGCGGTGTCGCCCGCGAAGGCCACGGTGCTCTCGGCCTACCAGGCGCTCAAGCGGACCTTGCAGGCGGGCCTCACGCCCACCCTGGTCTCGCTGATCGACCACAGCGATGGCAACGCGCCGCAGATGACCGATTCGGTCAGCCAGACCATGCGGCATTGCGCCAGGACCTATCTTGGCCGAGAAATGGGCGTGCTTACCATTCGGTCCGACCCCCAGGCGGAAGGGTTCTCGGACGACGTTCGGCGGCTCGCACTGCATTTACTTGAAAATGCGGTGGCAATTTGTCAAGATGCTGATGTGCCATCATGGGGCACAACGGGTGCGCAAGCCCCATCTATCCGGAGCCATTGATGTACACCGCCAAAGGCCATCTTGATCGGGAAGCGATGATTCGCCAATACGTACCGCTGGTACGTCGGCTCGCTCACCACATGATTGCCAAGCTGCCGCCGAATATCGAGCTGGACGACCTGATCCAGGTCGGCATGATCGGCCTTGCGGAGGCGCTGTCTCGTTACCAGGTCAGCCAGGGCGTGCAATTCGAGACCTTTGCGACACAGCGCATCCGCGGCGCGATGATCGACGAACTGCGCGAAGGCGACTGGATGTCGCGCGGCTCGCGCAAGAGCCAAAAAGACATCGAGCATGCCGTGCATCGGCTGGAGCAAAAGCTGGGCCGCAGCCCGCTGGAGTCCGAAATTGCCAAGGAACTGGAGATGACCCTGGCCGACTACCAGTCGTTGCTTGCCAAGGTGCGCGGAACGCAGTTGGTCTACCTGGAAGACATGGCGGCCGGCCATGACGACGACGAAGGTTTTCTGGACCGCCATGCCAGTGACAGCGACGCCGATCCGATGGCCTTGCTTCGGGACCAGCGCCTGCGCGAATCACTGGTGCAAGCCATCACCCTGTTGCCTGAGCGCGAGCAATACGTGATGAGCATGTACTACGAGAAAGACATGAACCTCAAGGAAATCGCGGCGGTGCTGGGTGTCACGGAGTCGCGCGTGTGCCAGTTGCACAGCCAGTCCATCGCACGCCTTCGCGCGAAGATGCGCAGTCACTAGGATTCCGCGCGGCAGAGAAGGTGCTGTCATGCCGGGCTTGACCCGGCATCCATGCAGCAATCGAACGACCCCTGCTGTGGATTGCGGGTCAAGCCCGCAATGACAACCGTGGGAACCGGATCAACTCAGGTCGCGCGCGCCGCGTAGATTCTTGCGGCGCCGGCAGCGCCTGCCGCGCCCTTTTTCCCCAGCGAATGGGAATAGGTGGCAGCGTCGGAGGCCGGCAGGAAGGATGCCAGTGCCCGGTCCACCACCACCGCGCGGCGAAGCAGGTTTTCGCGCTGGCGCGCCAATGTCTGGCTGATCCGAACCAGGCGTGAAAGGGTTGCCGGCGGCAATACCGAGCCGCCCATGGCCTGTGCGAAGTCGGCCATGGCTTGCCTGAGTTGCCTGCTGTGGGATTCAAGTTCCAGGGCGTCGCCCGAAACCAGGTCGGCGGAAACGGCGTTCAGCCGCTGTTCCAGGGTGGAAAGTTCTACCTCGATCGAAGACGCTGTCATGTTGTGAGCTCCGAGATCGGTAGGGGAAAAAAGGGTGCGGCGCCTACCTTCGCGCGCGGTTGAGCATGTCCTGGGCGTTGGTGAGCAGCTTGTCGGCGATGACTTGTGGGTTGACCTTGTAGGTACCCTGGTCGATGGCCGACTTGACTTGCGCAACGCGCTCCGAATCGATGTCCGGATCCACCTCCGGACCGGCCTGGCCCAGGGTGCGCGCCAATTTGGAGACGGTCACGGCCACGCCCGGCGTCGCCGGGACGATCGCCTTCGCCGGAGCCGGCGCAGCGCCTTGCTCTGGTTTCTTGGAGCCCGGCGGGTTCACCCCAACGGGAATATCTGGCAACGGACCAATCTTCATCGCACTCTCCAAAACCCACTCGGATGGAGTCTCGTAGCAATGTAATCGACAATTTCTCCGCCATCTTTAGCTTGTGTTGGAAAACCACGCCGGGCCTACAGTTCCAACCGGACTGTACGTGTATCCAGCACCACGCCGGACATGATGCGCCCGTTGTCCATTCGCACCCGTGCTGGTTGTCCAATCACCCCCGGCGTCAGGGCCTGTCCATCGGACGCCACCGAAAATCCATTGCCCAGGGCCAGCACCCGGACTTGCGCGCCGGCCTGGAATACCTGGATCGGCTTGAGCATGTTCTGGCGCAGGGCTTGCCCCGGCGCCAATGGCCGCGAAGCCACCTGCCCGGCCCACTGCGCAGGGTCGGCCATGACGGGCGAAAGCTCTTCGGCCCAGTCGACTTCCGTTTCCACTACATCTTCGGCACGAACGACCGCGCCTGTAGCCAGGTGCGACTTGAGTACCCAGGCCGGGCCATAGGCCTTGATCGTGATGGGCAGGAACACGCTCCAGCGCGCGTTTCCGTCCATGCAGCGCACGCCGAGCCGGCTCTTGCCCCACAGGCGCGTGCCCGGCGGCAGATACGGCTCGATCCGGCCGCACGGGGCCAGGCGCAGGCGCGTGTCGAGCGCGCCGACGCTGATTTCCATGCGCAACGGCGACGCTTGCGAGGCTTGGGTGGCAGCGACCGCGCTGTCCAGCCAGCGCTGCGTGGCATCCGCCCACTCGGGCGCTGTTTCCACCGGCGCCTGGGCGCGTGCGCCGCCCGCCAGCAATAGCAGCAGGCCCAGACAGGCCCGGATGCCCGGCCAGCCCGATCGACGCGGCCAGAACACGGAAGTAAGCACGGATGGAAGCACGTTGCGAATCCCTATAGTCTGCGCGGCCTTTTGCCACGCTCCGAACTATAGGCAGCAAGCCGGCGGGGAATGCACGGAACAGCAGGCGATTCACCCTCTTCTTTCATCTTTAGGAAGCCGGGCTTTTTTTCATAATTTCCCTACAGCAGGAACCCGGCGCCCACCACGGTGGAGACGGGAACCGATCAGCAGGAGGTGCCACATGCTGGACAAGATGACCGACCAACTGGGCTTCCACGCGAAGGCCCTGGTCCTGCGTGCAGAGCGGCAGCGAACTCTTGCGAGCAATATCGCCAATGCCGATACGCCCGGCTATGTGGCGCGCGATTTCAACTTCTCCGATGCGATGAGCCAGGCCCTGCAAGGCGGCACCATGCCGCGGGTGGACGGGCGCAGCCACAGCAAGCACCTGGCGATGACCGGTACTTCCACCGCCGGTGGCGATCCGGCCACGGGCTACGCGATGCAGAGCCAGCCCAACCTGGACGGCAGCACCGTCGACCTGGACCGCGAACGCGCGAATTTCGTCGACAACGCGGTGCGCTATGAAGCCACCCTGCGCTTCATCAATGGTCAGGCCAAGACCATGCTGAGCGCCATCCAGGGCCAGTAGGCGCCACGCCTCGCGCCATTCAAGGATTCATCATGTCCATGTTCTCCATCTTCAACGTCTCGGGCAGCGCCATCAGCGCCCAGTCGCAGCGGCTCAATGTGGTGGCCAGCAACCTGGCCAACGTCGATGCGGTGGCCGGCCCGGACGGCAAGGCCTACAAGGCGCGCCAGGTGGTGTTCCAGACCGCGCCGATGGGCCCGGACAGCTCGGCCGGCGTGCGCGTCACGTCCATCACCGAGAACGAGCAGCCGGGCCGCAAGGTGCATGACCCGAACCATCCGCAGGCCGATGCGGAAGGCTATGTGACCCACTCCAACGTGAACGCGGTGGAAGAGATGGTCAACATGATTTCGGCCTCGCGCTCCTACCAGAACAACGTCGAGGTCATGAAC
The DNA here is from genome assembly GCA_035476635.1 of Burkholderiaceae bacterium. Classification (GTDB taxonomy): domain Bacteria; phylum Pseudomonadota; class Gammaproteobacteria; order Burkholderiales; family Burkholderiaceae_C; genus DATILI01. The sequence goes on from DATILI010000100.1 coordinate 13,949, forward strand.
ACGGCCAAGACCCTGCTTCTGAAGACTTTGCAACTGGGCCAATAGCCGAACTCCCACCGGGACGCACACCATGATCAGCAGCCTGAACTCCACCACCTCATCTACTGGCACCACAGCGAGCGCCAATTCGGCCACGGACCCGACCGCCGCGCAGGACCGGTTCCTGAAGCTGCTGGTCGCGCAGTTGACCAACCAGGACCCGATGAATCCGATGGACAACGCGCAGATGACCTCGCAGATCGCGCAGATCAACACCGTCACCGGCATTCAGCAGCTCAACAACACCGTGAAAAGCATGGCCGAGCAGTTCGCCTCGCTGCAGGTGCTGCAGGGCAGCTCGCTGGTCGGGCGCACCGTGCTGGTCGAAGGCTCCACCCTGTACCGCGAGGGCACCACCACCGTCGCCAAGGGCACGTTCGACCTGCCCACTTCGGCGACCAGCGTCAAGGTGGAAGTCTTGACACCAGGCGGCCAGTTGCTGGGCACGGTCACGATGGGCGCGCGCGACGAAGGCCGCCAAAGCTTCGAATTCGATGCCGGCGCCTACACCGGCGGCCTGCAGTACCGCGTGGTCGCGGTCAACGGCAAGGACACGGTGGAAGCCACCGCGCTGATGCGCGACAAGGTGGTCTCCGCAGGCGCGGAAAACGGCCAGCTGTCGCTGCAGCTGGACAAGGGCGGCACCGTCGCCTACGCCAACATCAAGGCCATCATCTAGCCGGCCCCGGTCGGCATCAACGCAATTCGCATCTCTCACAAAAGGGGCACACCATGGGTTTCCAACAAGGTCTTTCCGGTCTGAACGCCGCCAGCCGCGGCCTGGACGTGATCGGACACAACATCGCCAACGCCAACACCACCGGAATGAAGGCCTCGCGCGCCGAGTTCGCGGAGCTGTATGCCGCGTCCATCAGCGGCGCATCGGGTTCGACCGTGGGCATCGGCGTGGAGGTCGGCGCGGTCTCGCAGCAGTTCACCCAGGGCAACATCGCCATCACCGGGAACAACCTGGACGTGGCCGTCAATGGCAGCGGCTTCTTCCAGGTCACCAAGAACGATGGCACCACGGCCTACACCCGCGCCGGCAACTTCAAGCTCGACAAGGACGGCGACATCGTCACCAACGTCGGCGCCAACCTGATGGGCTACCCGACCGACGCGGACGGTGTGCGCACCAGCACCACCTTGCAGGCCATGACCTTGCCCACCGGCGGGCCGATCCCGGCCAAGCAGACCGAGACCGTCACCGCCGAGCTCAATCTCGACGCGCGCGCGCCGATCTGGGATTCGGTCACGCCCAACACCCCGCTCACCAAATTCGGCACGTCGCTGACGGCGTTCGACTCGCAGGGCGTGGAGATTCCGGTCAGCCTGTACTTCCGCCGCATCGGACCGCCTGCCAACAACGACTGGGAAGTGTTCACCGACCCCACCGACGACGCCAGCGCGACGGCCAGCCTGATCACCACCCTGAGCTTTGACGCCAACGGCAACTTGCTGAGTCCCCTGGCAACGGTGGACTTGCCGCTGACTTCGGTCAATCCGCTGATCGGCGCCTTGACGCCGATCCCGCAACTCGACCTGACCGACGTAACCCAGCAGGGCATCGCGTTTTCCGTCTCCGACCTGCGCCAGGACGGCTACACCGCGGGCGAACTCACCGGCATCAACATCGAAGACAACGGCGTCATCACCGCCCGCTACTCCAACGGACAGTCGCAGGCGGCCGGCCAGATCGCATTGGCCGAGTTCCGCAATGCCCAGGGCCTGCAGCCCGAAGGCGGCGGCTACTGGCTTGAGACATTTGCCTCCGGCCAGCCGGTTCACGGCGCACCGGAAGAAGGCAAGTTCGGCTCGCTGCGCTCCGGCGCGCTGGAAGACTCCAATGTCGACCTGACGCAGGAACTCGTCAACATGATGACGGCGCAACGCACCTACCAGGCCAATGCGCAGACCATCAAGACCCAGGACCAGGTGTTGCAGACCCTGGTCAACCTGCGCTGACCGCAAGCCCCTGACCAACCCGACAGACTGAAGAGCCAGCACCATGGACCACATGATCTACACCGCGATGACCGGCGCCAATGCCGCGTTCCATCGGCAAACGGTGCTGGCCAACAATCTGGCGAACGCCTCCACCAACGGCTTTCGCGCGGAGCTGGCCACCTTCCGCGCCGTACCGCTGCAGGGCGATGGCGCCAGCACGCGCGTATTCGCCCTGGAAGCGACGGCCGGCCACCTGGACCGCCCGGGCCCGGTGCAGCGCACAAACCGCAACCTCGATGCGATGGCGGTGGGCAACGCCTGGTTCGGCGTGCAGGGGCTGGACGGCACCGAGGCCTACACGCGCAACGGCTCGTTCGAAGTCTCGCCCGCGGGCAACCTGGTCACCAACACCGGGCTGCCGGTTCTCTCGGATGGCGGAGCGCCCATCGATGTGCCGCAAGGCGCCGAAGTGATGCTGGGCGCGGACGGCAGCATCAGCGCCAAGGTCGGCAACCTGCCGGCGACCACGCTCGGCCGCCTGAAGCTGGCCACGCCAACCCCCGAAGACCCGCTCAAGCGCAGCGAGGACGGCTTGTTTCGCGCCGCCTCGGGCGACCCGCTGCCCAACGACGCGACGGCCCGCATGCAGCCGGGCGCGCTGGAAGGCTCCAACGTCAACGCCATCGAGTCGATGGTCGGCATGATCCAGGTTGCGCGCCAGTTCGAGGCGCAGATGCGCCTCCTGCAAAACGCGGAAGCCAACGACAAGTCCGCCAGCCAGCTGCTCAACATCCAGGGCTGAAGCCTTTCTGAGGAAACATCATGATCAACTCACTCTGGATTTCCAAGACCGGCATGGAGGCCCAGCAAACCCAGCTGGACGTCATCTCCAACAACCTGGCCAACGTCTCCACCAACGGCTTCAAGCGCGCCAACGCCGTGTTTGAAGACCTGATGTACCAGAACCTGCGCCAGGTCGGCGCGGCCAACACCGAGCAGTCGCAACTGCCGACCGGCCTGCAGCTCGGCCTGGGCGTGCGCACGGTCGCCACCAGCCGCACCTTCACGCAGGGCAGCATGCAGCAATCGGGCAACAACCTGGACGTGGCGATCCGCGGCAACGGCTTCTTCCAGGTGACCCTGCCGGACGGCACCATCGGCTATACGCGCGACGGCGGCTTCCAGCTCGATTCGCAGGGCCGCATGGTCACCTCCTCTGGCTTGCCCGTGGCCAATGGCATCACGGTGCCGCCGACGGCGACAAGCGTGTCCATCAGCGCCGAAGGCACGGTCACCGCGGTGGTGCCCGGCAACACCGCGGCGCAGACGATCGGCACCATCGCCCTGGCCAGCTTCGTCAACCCCGCCGGCCTGGAGCCGCGCGGCCAGAACATCTTCACGGAAACCGCCGCCTCCGGCCAGCCCAACGGCGGCACGCCCGGCACCAATGGCTTGGGCACGGTGATGCAGGGATTTGTCGAAACCTCCAACGTCAACGTGGTGCAGGAACTGGTCAACATGATCCAGACGCAGCGTGCGTATGAAATGAATTCCAAGGCGATCCAGACGTCCGACCAGATGCTGCAGCGCCTTGGCCAACTCTGAAGAGATCCTCATGCGCATCTCCTTGTTCCACTGCGCTTCCCGGCGTCCGCTGCTACGGCTGGCATGGGCCCTCGGCATCGTGCTGGCCGGCGCCGGCTGCAGCTCGACCGTCCCCAAGGTGGACTTTGCCGAAGTCCCCGCACCCAAGATCGCGCCCGCGACGCGCAGCGCACCGCTGCCGGCCACCGGCAGCCTGTACCACACCGCCAGCTATCGGCCGGTCTTCGAAGACCGGCGCGCGCGCCTGGTTGGCGACACGCTCACGATCCAGATCGTCGAGAACATCACCGCCAGCCAGAAGTCCACCTCCACCATCGACCGCACCGGCTCGGTCGGCGGCAGCGTCACGGCCTTTCCATTCCTGAAAAAGACCCTGACCGACAAGATGACCCTGGGCGCCTCCACGAGCAACAATTTCTCCGGCGAAGGTGGCACCGAGAGTGCAAATACCTTCACCGGGTCGATCACGGCCAGCGTCGTCGACGTATTGCCCAACGGCCACCTCGTGCTCACCGGCGAGAAGCAGATCGGCGTCAACCAGAACGTGGACGTGCTGCGCTTCTCGGGCACGGTGGACCCGCGCGCGATCCAGTCCGGCAACATCGTCAGCTCGACCCAGGTCGCCAATGCGCGCATCGAATCGCGCGGGCGCGGCGCGCAGCAGGAAGCCCAGGTCATGGGCTGGCTGGCACGGTTTTTCCTGACCATCCTCCCCTTCTAGGCAACTACCAGGCCCCTACAGAATTCTTGAAAAGTGCCGAAATCATGAAGGCCTTGTACTCGCTCACCGCATCGCTCGCCCGCCCGTGGCGCCTCGGCCTCCTGCTGGCCTGCTGCCTGCTTGCGAGCGCGCCCGCGCAGGCGCTGCGCATCAAGGAAGTGGCGGCCGTGCAGGGCGTTCGCACCAATCAGTTGACGGGATACGGGCTCGTTGTCGGGCTGGACGGAACCGGGGACCAGACCACCCAGATGCCGTACACCTCGCAAAGCCTGTCCAACTACCTGCAGCAGCTGGGCATCACGCTGCCGGCGGCGGCGGCGTCGCAACTGCAACTGAAGAACGTGGCCGCGGTGATCGTCACCGCCCAGCTCCCCGCGTTTGCCCAGCCCGGCCAGATGATCGATGTCAACGTGTCCTCCATGGGCAACTCGAAATCGCTCAAGGGCGGGACCCTGATCACGACCCCGCTCAAGGGCCCGGACGGCGAGATCTACGCGCTGGCGCAGGGCAACCTGGTGATCGGCGGCGCCGGCGCGGCGCAAGGCGGCAGCAAGGTCCAGATCAACCACCTGAGCGCCGGGCGCATTCCCTCCGGCGCCCAGGTCGAGCGCGCGGTGCCGACGCCCTTCCTGGAAGGCGACTCGATCACGCTGGGGCTCAATTCCTCGGACTTCCAGACCGCGCGCCGCGTCGCGCAAGCGATCAACAACCTGATGGGCGCAGGCCTGGCCCGCGCTCTGGACGGGCGCAGTGTGCAGGTGCGCGCGCCGGCCGACGCGAGCGCGCGCGTGAGCTTCATCGCCGAGCTGGAAGAGCTGCCACTGGAAGCCTCGACGCCGGCGGCCAAGGTGGTGATCAATTCGCGCACCGGCTCGATCGTGCTGAACCAGGCCGTGACGCTCGGGCCCTGCGCCATCGCGCACGGCAACCTGTCGGTCACCATCAGCTCCACGCCGGTCATCAGCCAGCCCAATCCGCTGTCCACCGGCGGCCAGACCGTGGTGACGGAGCGCACCAACATCCAGATCAAACAGGAGCCCGGCATCCTGATCCAGGTGCCGCCTTCGCCGCAGCTGGCCGACGTGGTGCGGGCGCTCAACGCCCTGGGCGCGACGCCGCAAGACCTGCTGGCCATCCTGCAAGCGATCAAGGCCGCCGGCGCACTCAACGCCGAACTAGAGGTCATCTAAATGGCGATCCAACAGCTCCCCTCCAACGCGCTCGCCGCCGACGCGCGCTCGCTGAGCGCGCTGAAGCTGCAGGCGGGCCAGGACAGCCCGGCCGCGATCAAGGAGGCGGCCAAGCAGTTCGAGTCGCTGTTCATGCGCGAGCTGATCAAGAGCATGCGCGACGCCACCATGAAGTCGGGCCTGCTCGACAGCCCCGGGGGCGACCTGGGCACGGACCTGCTGGACCAGCAACTCGCGGTTCATCTTTCCGGCACCTCCGGCGGCCTGGCCGACGTGATCGCCAAGCAGTTGTCGCGCCAGATGGGCACGGCCGAGGGCAAGCTGCCCACGCCGCCGGAGAAGATCTCGCGCGCCACCACGGCACCAGCCAGTGTCAGCCAGGCCGGGTTCGTGCAGCGCCACAGCGATGTGGCGGCCCGCGTCGAACAGTCCAGCGGCATCCCCGCCAGCTTCATGCTGGGCCAGGCCGGCCACGAAACCGGCTGGGGCCGCCGCGAGATCCGCCACAAGGACGGCAGCGCCTCATTCAACCTGTTCGGCATCAAGGCCGGCTCGGGCTGGAACGGCAAGACCGCCGAAGTCACCACTACCGAATATGTGGACGGCCAGCCGCGCAAGCAAGTGGCCAGGTTCCGCGCCTACGACTCCTACGAGGAATCGTTTCGCGACTACGCGCGCCTGATCAACGAAAGCCCGCGCTACGCCCAGGCGCGGCAGAAGACCGACTCGTCCTACGCCTTCGCCAGCGAGCTCAAGCGCGCCGGCTACGCCACCGATCCCGAGTACGCCTCCAAGCTGAGCCGCGCCATCAACAGCACGCTGCGCCTGCAGCGCGCCGTGACCTGAAGGGAACCCAGCGATGAGCGGACTTCTCAACGTCGGCGCGCGCGCCCTGCTGGCCAACCAGGTTGCCTTGCAAACCGCCGGCAACAACATTGCCAACGTCAACACGCCCGGCTATTCGCGCCAGTCGGTCCAGCTGCAGACCTCGCCCGGGCAATTCACCGGCGGTGGCTTTATCGGCAAGGGCGTGGACATCATCACCATCACGCGCGCGCACAACGAGTTCCTCACGCGCCAGGCCGCGCTGGCCGGTGCGGTGCAGGCCGGCGACACGGTTCGCGCCGAGAAACTGCGCCAGCTCGAAGATGTGTTCCTGGGCGGCACCAGCGGCCTGGGCGCGGCGATCAACGACATGCTCAACGCGTTCTCCGACGTCGCCAACGCGCCGACCGACCTGACCGCACGCAGCGTGGTGCTGACCCGGGCCGACGAGACCGCGGCGCGCTTTCGCTCCTACGCGTCCCGGCTGGATGAACTGATGGTGGGGGTGAAGAGCCAGCTGGACGAGGCCGCCGATTCGGTCAACAGCCTCACCACCCGCATCGCTGCGGTCAACGGGCAGATCGCCGCGTTGCAAGGCACCGGCCAGCCGCCCAACGACCTGCTGGACCACCGCGACCAGCTGATCCGCGAACTCAACCAGTTCGTGCAGACCACCACCATCGCCGCCGACGACGGCACCCTCGGCGTGTTCATCGGCGGCAGCCAGGCACTGGTGCTCGGCACCACGGCCACCGCCGTGCGGCTGGATTCCGACGAGTTCAGCGACTCCACCAAGAGCAAGCTCGTGGTCGACCGCGGCGGCCTGGATGTGGTGCTCGACGAAACCATGCTCGGCGGCGGGGAGATCGCCGGCCTGCTGCGCTTTCAGAACAGCGACCTGGTCGAGGCCCGCAACATGCTCGGCCGCATGGCGCTGGCCATCACCACCACCGTCAACGACCAGCACCGGCTCGGCCTGGACCTGGACGGCCAGGCCGGCGGCGACTTCTTCGTGCCGATCACGCTGCCCAACGGGCTTCCCGCGGACGCCAACACCGGCACCGCCACCGTGGGCGTGACGGTGAACGACCCGACGATCATGGCGGCTTCGGACTACGAAGTGCGCTTCGGCGCCGGCACCACGCTGGATGTCATTCGCCTGTCCGACGGCCAGGTCACCAGCTTTGCCGGCCCGGTGCCAGTGCAGGTCGACGGGCTGACCATCGACGTCACCGCCGGCGCCGCGGCGGCCGGCGACCGCTTCGTCATCAAGCCCTTCAGCACTGCCTCCTCGGGCCTGACCACGGCGTTCTCTTCGCCGCGCGACTTGGCGGTGGCCAACCAGATCGAAGCGCGCCTGAGCTTGACGAACACCGGTGGCGTGGCCGTGGCCAGCCTGAAGGCCCAGACGGCCGACCCGAACCTGACGGCACCGGTGACCCTGACGTTCACCGCGGCCGGCACCTTCGACGTGGCCGGCGTGGGCACCGGCAACCCGGTGGGCGTCGCCTATGCGCCGGGCCAGCCGATCAGCTACAACGGCTGGACGATCACGCTCAAAGGCATTCCACAGCCCGGCGACGTGGTGACCATCGACGCCGCCAACCCGGCCTTCGTGCCGCGCAACGCCGGCAATGCGGACGCCCTGCTGGGCCTGCGCGACCTGGCCATGTTCGATGGCGCCGCCCTGACCGACGGCTACGCCGGGCTGATGTCGCAGGTCGGCACGCGCATGCAGGGCGCGGAATTCGCGGCCGAGGTTTCGCAATCGATCGCGGCCAACCTGGAGCGCGACCGCGCCGGCGTTTCCGGCGTCAACCTCGACGAGGAAGCGGCCAAGCTGATCCAGTTCCAGCAGGCCTACCAGGCCTCTGCCAAATTGATCCAGATCGCGCAGAGCATTTTTGACACGCTGATCCAGGGCCTGACCTGATCCGGAGAAACGCATGGCCACCAATTCCTTCTTGCGCCTGGGCTCCGCCAACACGTATGAGAACGCGTTGCGCAACCTCAATGCACGCCACGCCGGACTGGCGGGCCTGCAGGAAAACCTGAGCTCGGGCAAGCGCGTACTGCGCCCCAGCGACGACCCCACCGCTGCGGCCCAGGCCGAGCGCGCCTTGACCCGCATCAGCCGCATCCAGACCGAGCAGCGTGCGCTCGAACTGCAGCGCAACACGCTGGCGCTTTCCGAATCGACATTGGCCGATGCCAACGGCCTGCTGCAGAACTTCCGCGACCTGGCCGTCGCCGCGGGCAACGGCGCCAACAGCCCGCGCGAGCGCGAGACCCTCGCGGCCCAGATGACCGCGGTGCGCGAGCAGATCTTTGCGCTGGCCAATCGCAAGGACACCAACGGCATGCCGCTGTTCAGCGGCCTGGGCAGCACCGGGACGCCGTTTGAGACCAGCATCGATGGCGTCGCGCCCGACCCCGACTACGCCTTCAACGGCCTGCCCGGCCAGATCTCGGCGACGGAAACCTCGGTACCGTTCACCATGGACGGGCGCGGCACCTGGATGGATGTGATCGAGACCAACGGCGTGTTCGGCGTGGCGCTGGGCGCTGCGAATACCGGCAAGGCCTACAGCGATGTCGGCCAGGTCACCAATCCGGCTGCGCTGACCGGCGACGACTACACGATCCAGTTCACGGTAACCGGCACCACGGTGACCTACGACGTTGTCAACAACACCACCGCCACCACAGTTCTCTCGGCCCTGCCCTACAAGGCCGGACAGGCCATTCAGTTCGACGGCATTTCGCTGACCGTCAAGGGCGTGCCGAACAACGGCGACACCCTGGTGCTCACGCCCAACGACCCCAACCCGGCGAACCGCCCCAGCGTCTTCGGCGTGCTCGACCGCGCCATCGCGGGGCTGTTCAACCCCGGCACCAGCACCGGCGCGGACAGCACCAGCGCCAACTTCAACCACGAGCTGGCGATCTCGCTGGCGCAAATCGACACCAGCCTGGAAAAGCTGCAGCGCAGCCGCAGCCAGGCCGGCGACCTGCTCAACCGCGCCGACCGCATCAGCGACAACCAGGAGTTGCGCAACGTCCAGCTCGAGGACGATCGCTCCAAGGCGGAAGACCTGGATATGATCAAAGGGCTTTCCGACTTTCAGAACCAGCAAACCGGCTATGAAGCGGCACTGAAGTCCTACGCACAGATTCAAAAACTTTCCTTGTTCAATTTCATCGGCTGAACGAATGACGCAATCGGTACTTGGCAGCCTCACGCTGGGCTACCGCCCGCTCTGGAACCGATCGAGAGAACTGGCTGGGCTGCAGCTGTTCGTCGACAGCGACCAGGCCTCACTGGTCGACGCGCCCCATTTGCTGCGCACGCTGCAGGAGCTCTGGTCGGAAATCGCGCCGCCGCTGCTGCTGTCGATCCAGTCCCCGGCGATGCTGCGCGACCTGCTCGCGCATGCGCCGGCCAACGCCCCGTGGATGGAAATCCGCGCCGAATGGCTGGCCGATGCGGCAATGCAAACGCAGGTACTGGCCGCCCATGCGCGCGGCCTGCGCCTGGTGTGGCGCGGCGAATTGGGCGATGTGCCGCAAGCCGAGGTCGCGCATTGCTTCGAACGCGGCCTCCTGAGCCTGCCGCCCGAGCAGGCGGCGCTGGCGCTGCGTGCGGCGCAGCAACGCGGTGCAGAGCAGGCCGCGACAACCGTGGCCAGCCCGATCCTGGCCGACCAGATCTACGAACGCATTCCCAATTGCGTGCTGATGGAACACTGCCTGGACCAGCAAGGCGCCTGGGGACTGGCCGGCTGGCCGATGGAAGACGTGCTGCATGGCCGGCGCAACCGGCAACTGGCGCCGGGGCGGCGCACCTTGACGCGGCTGATTCGCGCGGTCGATTCGGACCAGTCCGCCGAGGTCGTCGAACAGATCCTGAGCGAAGAGCCGGTGCTGGCCTACCGCTTCCTGATGCACATCAATTCGGCGGCCATCGGCTTGCGCGACGGCATCGAGTCGCTGCGCCATGGGCTCATGATGATGGGCTACACCTCGCTCGGAAAATGGCTGGTGCAGCAATTGCCGCACGCCACGGAAGACCTGAACCTGGAGCCGATCCGCATGGCGATGGTGTTGCGCGCGCAACTGACCGATCACCTGCTGGATGCCGGCATCGACGATGAGCTGCGGCGCGAGGTCTACCTGAGCGGCCTGTTCTCGCAACTGGACTTGCTGATGGACGAACCGCTGCACGTGCTGCTGCGCCGCGTGCCGCTGTCCGAGCGCATCTACAACGCCAACATCACCGCCTCCGGCCCCTACTTCCCAAGCCTGGAATTGGCGCGCGCCATGGAGACTGAAGACTCCGCCCACATCCGCGCGCTATGCCAGACCCATGACTTGAGCCAGGAAGAGGTCAATCGCGCGCTGCTGCGCACCTTAGCCGACTTGCAGGCCGGGCAAAGCTCGACTTAAACCTCCGGGATCGGGCGGATTTTTAGCCTAGGCACTGTATTGATAGTGGGCCGGTTGCATAATGACACCACGGTGAGTTTCGTTTTGGAAGCGAGGTGTTTTGTGAGCCATGCAGTCAAGATTTCCGATACGGAAATGAAAGCAGTGCGCGAGGCAGCCGCGATCAATAGCCGCTCGATCGCCGGCCAGGCAGAGCACTGGATCCGCCTGGGACGGGCCGTGGAGCGCAATCCGGAGTTTGGTTATGTGAAGGTCGAACGCGCCTTGAAGGGCTTGGAGTCGGTCGACGACCTTTCGGACAATGAACAGGAGATGTTCCTTGACGGTTTATCGAGCCGCATGAAGACTCCCGGCCCGGATGAGGATGCTTTTTGGGCTGATCGCCAAAAACGCGGACTCGGCGTCGGGATGGACAACTCTGGCAATCCGGTATACGGCGCTCAGGCAATCAAAAAGCCGGCACTTTGAGCCGCCCCGTCATGTTCATGCTTGTCGGGCCCAATGGCGCCGGCAAGTCCACGCTCTACGAGCAGCGTATCAAACCCATCGTTAGTGCACCATTCATCAACGCTGATCATATTCAGCGCGACGAACTCAACGACCCCACGCTGCAAGCCGCCTACCAGGCTGCAGAGATCGCAGAAAGCAGACGCCAAGCCCATCTGGCCGCCGGCACCTCCTTTGTGTCTGAATCGACCTTCTCCCATGCATCCAAGCTACAGCTCATCCAAGATGCGAAAGCTTCGGGATTTCGCGTCGTGATGTACCACGTCAACGTTCGCAACGCTGATCTATCGGTCTTGCGCGTCGCCCATCGCAAGCGCGAGGGAGGGCACGACGTGCCGGAGGACAAGATTCGCGAACGCTACGAGCGCAATCAGGCACTCATCAAAACGGCCGTGCTGCAGGCCGACCGCGCTTTCATCTACGACAACTCGACGCTGAACACGCCGCCCGCGCTGGCGATCGAACTCCGGGATGGCAAGGCTATTTGGGTATCCGAGCGCGTACCAGCCTGGGCGCGGGAGTTGTACGCGAAAGAGCTTGACGGAACTGCGCGGTAGATTTTCCGCATACCTTCTCAGCGCCGGTCGCGCAGCCGCTCGAACGTCTTCCAGAACACGCTGTCCTGCGTGGTCGCGAAGTTGATCCGCATCAGGGTGCTGGGCTGGCGTTCGGCATGGAACAGCGCGCCGGGCGCGAGCAGATAGCCTTCATCGAGCATGCGCTGCGCCAGCGCGTCGGTGTCGACGCCGGTGTCGACCCAGCCGAACAGGCCCACCGGCTCGGCGGCAAAGGTACAGCCCGCGTTCAGCGCCAGCTTCACGCTGCGGCTGCGCGCCGCATCCAGCCGGGTACGGATGCGTTCGGCGTGGCGCCGCAGCTGGCCCTGCTCGATGCACAAGGTCAGCGCCTTTTCCAGCAGTGCCGGGGTGGTCAGCGTCGCCAGCAGCTTGGTGTCCAGCAGCCGCTCGATCAGCGAGGGATGCGCCGCCAGAAATCCCACGCGCCAGTTGGGCGCGAGGATCTTGGCGAAGCCTGAGACGTGGATGGTGCGCTGCAGGCTGTCCAGCGCGCACAAACGCGTGGCGTGCTCGGGCGCGATGTGGCTGTAGGTGTCGTCTTCGACGATGTGGAAGTTGTGCTGGTTGGCCAGCTGCAGGATGCGATGCGCGCTGCCCGGCGTCAGGCAGTAGCCCGTGGGGTTGTGGTACACGCTCACGCTTACATACAGCTTGGGCGCGTGCAGTTCGCAATAGCGCGCCATGACTTCCAGGTCGGGCCCGTCGGCACGGCGCGGCACCGGCAGGATGCGCATGCCCAGGGCCGAGAGCCGCGCGAACTCGACGGCCCAGCCGGGCTCCTCCACCATCACCGGATCGCCGGCGCGCAGCAAGGTGCGGCTCACGATGTCCAGCGCATGCGTGGCGCCTACCGTGGTGATGATCTGCTCCGGCCCGGCGTGCAGATTCAGCACCGCCAGCCGCTTGGACAGCGCACGGCGCAGCCCCGAGTCGCCCATGGGCTCGCCGTACTGGAGTGAAAACTCCTGCAGCGCGCGCGTACTGGTCACCTTGCGCACCGCCGCCGGCATGAAGGTGGATTCCAGCCACTCCGGCGGAAAAACGCCCATGCCGGGCTGCGGCTTGTCGCTGATCTTGTGGAACATGCCGCGAATCAGCGCGGTTGCGTCGATCGGTACATGCGCACGCGCGGCCATGCCGGTGGCGGTGCTCCAGGCGTTCAGCGAACGATTCGTCGCTTCGTTGTTGCCAGCATCCTGCGGCTTCCCGTTGTGGGCAGCCGCCGCTTCGCGCACGAAGAACCCGCGGTTCTTGCGCGCCTCGACCAGGCCCTGCGCCAGCAATTGGTCATAGGCTGCCACCACGGTGTAGGGGCTGACGCCATGCTGCTCGGCGCACTGGCGCACCGAGGGCAATCGCGCACCGGGCGCCAGAAGCCGGGTGCGGATACGCTCGGCAAAACGCGTCGCCAACTGCTCGGTCAGGGACTGCGCGGAAGTCTTCATCAACATGGTGGGGCACCCTTGTGTACTGTCACGTTCGCCAATACAGATTGGCAAGTGATCTGCTTAACTGTATTGGTTATGTACTGGAGCGAAAGATTACATTGAACTCCATGAACTGGCAAGCCGTACTCTCATGAATGCCTCGGAGCTGACCGCCCTGCTGCTGTTTTGCACCGCGATGAGTTTCTCGCCGGGGCCGAACACCACGCTGTCCACCGCGCTGGCGGCCAACCATGGCTTGAAGCGCGCCATGCGCTTTTGCCTGGCCGTGCCCACCGGCTGGACCCTGCTGATGCTGGCCACCGGCCTGGGCCTGGGCGCGCTGATCCTGGGCCTGCCGCTGCTGCGCCTGAGCGTCAAGCTCGCTGGTGTGGCCTATATGTTCTGGCTTGCCTTCAAATTGGCACGCGCCGGACAGATGGCGCAGGTCGATGCGACTCGGCTTGACGTCAGTTTCCTACAAGGCGTCGGCCTGCAGTTCCTCAACATCAAGGCCTGGATGCTGGCGCTGACGCTGACCGCGGGCTGGGTCGTGAATGCCCTGGGCCAGCCTTCCACCAACCCGGGCGAGCGCCTGCTCATCATCTGCGCGGTGATGATGGTGTTTGCCTTCGTCAGCAACTTCACCTATGCGCTGGTCGGCTCGCTGCTGCGCCAGTGGCTGGCGCAAGGCAAGCGCCTGCTGTGGTTCAACCGCGCCCTGGCTGCCGTGCTGGTGGCCACCGCCCTGTGGATGCTGACCGTATGAAGCCCCATGAAATCAAGGGCCTGTGGCTCGGGCTGCTGGGCGTGGTGATCTTTGCGCTGACCCTGCCGATGACACGCCTGGCAGTGGGCACGCCCGAAGCGCCGCAAATGTCGGGCGTGTTCATCGCGCTGGGCCGCGCCGTGGTGGCGGCGCTGCTCTCGGTCGTCTTTTTGGTCTGGACGCGTGCCCCCCTGCCGCGCCGCCAGGACTGGCTGCCGCTGGCCCTGACCTGCGCCGGCGTGGTGTTCGGCTTTCCGCTTTTCACCTCGGTCGCCATGCGCCACGTCGAGGCGGTGCACGCGAGCGTGATCGTCGGCGTGCTGCCGCTGGCCACGGCCGCGGTCGGCGCGCTGCTGCACCGGCAGCGGCCCTCCACCGGCTTCTGGGTCTGCGCGGCGCTGGGCAGCGTGCTGGTGGTGGCCTTTGCCCTGCTGCGCTCAGGCCAAACCGGCCTCAGTCTGCACCCGGCCGACGCCCTGCTGCTGGCCGCGATGGGCTGCGCCGCCGTCGGCTACGGTTATGGCGCGCAACTTTCGCAGCGCATGCGTGCCGAGCACGTGATCTGCTGGGCCCTGGTGATCGCGCTGCCCATCACGCTGCCCGCCGCCGCGCTCACGCTTCCGCAGGCAGCGCTGCCCGCGTCGGCCTGGTGGGGCTTTGCCTACGTCGCGGTTTTTTCGATGTGGCTGGGCTTCTTCGCCTGGTACCGCGGCCTGGCGCTCGGCGGCACGGTGCGCGTGAGCCAGGTGCAGCTGGTCCAGCCTTTCATGAGCATGCTGTTTGCGGTGCCGCTGCTGGGCGAATCGCTGGACGCGGTCACCGTGGGCTTTGCACTCGCGGTGATTGCCACCGTGTTCGTCGGCAAGAAGATGCCGGTGCACCAGGCCCGGGCTCGCCCTCGTTCGTCACCCACAAAAGCCCAGGAGGCCTGACCCATGCAAATGCACAACATTCCCTTTGGCACCACCGACTGGTCGGCCATCGTCCCGGTCGAAAAGTCGGCCGAGGCGGGGGGCGCCCTGTGGCGCACCCAGCAGTTCGGCGAGATTCGGGTGCGCATGGTGGAATACACGCCGGGCTACGTCTCCGACCATTGGTGCGTGAAGGGCCATATCCTGTTTTGCCTTGCTGGCGAGCTGCACACCGAGCTTGAGGATGGCCGCAGCTTCACGCTCAAGCCCGGCATGAGCTACCAGGTGGCCGACAACGCCGAGCCGCACCGCTCCACCGCGCCGCTGGGTGCGACCTTGTTCGTGGTGGATTGAGCAACCGATTTTTGCAACGTAGGCGGTTCGTCAAACCGCCCCCTGGAGAACGATGATGAAACTGAACGACCTTCAACACACGAGCCCCTGGACCCTGGCGCGCCGCGCCGAGCGGATGAACCCTTCGGTCATTCGCGAAATCCTGAAGGTCACCGAAAAGCCCGGGATCATCAGCTTCGCCGGCGGCCTGCCCTCACCCAAGACGTTCCCGATCAGCGAGTTCGCCGCGGCCTGCGCGACCGTCTTGCGCGAAGACGGCCAGGCCGCCCTGCAATACGCGGCCAGCGAAGGCTTTGCCACGCTGCGCGAGATGGTGGCGGCGCAACTGCCCTGGGCCGTGGACCCGGCCCAGGTGCTGATCACCACCGGCTCGCAGCAAGGCCTGGACCTGGTGGCCAAGGTGCTGATCGACGCGGACAGCCGCATCCTGGTGGAAACGCCCACCTATCTCGGCGCGCTGCAGGCCTTCACGCCGATGGAGCCCGAGGTTGTGTCGGTGGCCAGCGATGCCGAGGGCGTGGACATCGACGACCTGGCGGCGAAGATCGGCAGCGGCAAGGACCGCGCACGCTTTCTCTATGTGCTGCCTAATTTCCAGAACCCCACGGGCCGCACCATGAGCGAGGCGCGCCGCAGCGCACTGTCGCTGCGCGCCGCCGAACTCGGCCTGCCGCTGGTAGAAGACAACCCCTACGGCGACCTCTGGTTCGACGCCCCGCCACCGCTGCCGCTGACCGCGCGCAACCCGGATGGCTGCATCTATCTTGGCTCGTTTTCCAAGGTGCTGGCGCCGGGCCTGCGGCTGGGCTACGTGGTGGCGCCCAAGGCCATCGCGCCCAAGCTGCTGCAGGCCAAGCAGGCGGCCGACCTGCACAGCCCCGGCTTCAACCAGCGCATGGTGGCCGAGGTCATGAAGGACGGTTTCCTGGAACGCCATGTGCCGACCATCCGCGCCCTGTACAAATCGCAGCGCGACGCGATGCTGGCCGCGCTGCAGGAGCAGATGCAGGGTCTGGACGTGCAATGGAACACGCCCGACGGCGGCATGTTCCTCTGGGCCCGGCTGCCGGCCGGCATGAACGCGGTGGAGCTGCTGCCCAAGGCGGTGGACAAGGGCGTTGCCTTCGTGCCGGGCGCCGCCTTCTATGCCGACAACGCCGATCCGCGCACGCTGCGCCTGTCGTTCGTGACCGCCAGCGTGGACCAGATCAGGACCGGCATCGCCGCCCTGGCCGCAGCCATCCGCGAGCATGCGGCGGGGAGCAAGCCATGCTGAAATTCTGGGGACGCACCAGCTCGATTAACGTGCGCAAGGTCCTGCTCGCCGTGCACGAGCTCGGCATCCCGTTTGAACGCATCGATGCCGGCCAGGCCTTCGGCATTGTCAAGACACCCGAGTACCGGGCCAGGAACCCGAACGCGCTGGTGCCGCTGATTGAGGACGATGGTTTCGCGCTTTGGGAGTCGAACGTGATCGTGCGCTACCTCTGCGCCAAGCACGCAGCGGGCACGCTGTACCCCGAAGACCTGCGACAACGCTTCGACGCCGAGCGCTGGATGGACTGGCAGCAGACCACCTTCAACCCGGCCGGCCGCGAAGCGTTCGTGCAGTTGATCCGCACGCCCGCCGAACAGCGCAGCGCCGAGCTGATCGCCAAGTCGGTGGCGGCCACCGAGCCGCTGCTGGACTTGCTGGAAGCGCACCTGGCGCAGCGCCCCTTCATGGCCGGCGACCGCTTCACCATGGCCGACATGCCGATCGCCTGCGAAATGCACCGTTGGTGGGGCCTGCCGCTGCCGCGTGCGGCGCGGCCGAACCTGGACCGCTGGTACGCGCAGATGCTGGCGCGCCCGGCCAGCCGCGGCGTGCTCGATCTCGCCTTGTCCTGATTTTTTCTCGAAAGCCGGAAACCCCATGAAGCAGCGCCCGTTCAAGCAAGTCGACGTCTTTACCGCCACCCCCTACCGCGGCAACCCGCTGGCCGTGGTGCTGGACGGCAGCGGCCTGTCCACCGAAGAGATGCAGGACTTCACCAACTGGACCAACCTGTCCGAGGCCACGTTCCTCCTGCCCCCCACAGAGCCCACAGCCGACTACCGCGTGCGCATCTTCTGCCCGGGCCGCGAGCTGCCGTTTGCCGGCCACCCGACCCTGGGCAGCTGCCACGCGTGGCTGGAGGCGGGCGGCCAGCCCAAGGGCGAGCAGGTCGTGCAGGAATGCGGTGTCGGCCTGGTGCAGCTGCGCCGCGATGGCAAGCGCCTTGCCTTCGCCGCGCCGCCCTTGAAAAAAGGCGGCCCGCTGCAGGAAGACGAGGTGGCGCTGATTGCGCGCGGCTTGGGGCTGGCCCGCACCGACATCCTGCAGCACGCCTGGTGCGACAACGGCCCGAACTGGCGCGGCGTCATGCTCAAGTCGGCCGAGCAGGTGCTGGCGCTCAAGCCCGATGCCGCCATCCTGGCCGGGCTGGACATCGGCGTGGTCGGCCCGCGCGGCAAGGTCGGCGTGGTCGGATCGCGCGATGCGGCCGACGAATGCGCGTTTGAAGTGCGCGCCTTCTTTCCGGGCAACAACGGCATGGCCGAAGACCCGGTCACCGGCAGCCTGAACGCCGCACTGGCGCAATGGCTGATCGGCGCCAACCTGGCACCACCGCAGTACATCGCCAGCCAGGGCACGGCGCTGGCGCGCGCGGGCCGCGTGCACATTCAGCGCGACGGCGCAGGCCAGATCTGGGTCGGCGGCGAATCCGTGACCTGCGTCGACGGCAGCGTCAGGCTCTGACCCACCACAACGCAGGAGCAGCAACACACCATGACCACCATAGGCACCCGCATCGATCACCTCGTCGTCGTGGCCGCCAGCCTGGAAGAAGGCGCGGCCTGGTGCGAGGCCACCCTTGGCATCACGCCCGGCCCCGGTGGCGAACATCCGCTGATGGGCACGCACAACCGCCTGTTCCGGATCGCCACGGTGGACTTTCCGCGTGCGTATTTCGAGATCATCGCCATCAATCCGGCCACACCCGACCCAGTTCCACCCAGGGCCGGCCGCTGGTTCGACATGGACAACCCGGCGCTGCGCGAACGGGTTGCCAAGAACGGCCCGCAGCTGGTGCACTTCGTGGCCAATGTGACCGACGTGCAGGCGGCACTGGCCAGCTTGCAGGCGCAGGACATCGACCGCGGCCCGGCGCTCGAAGCCTCGCGCATGACGCCGCACGGCCTGCTGCGCTGGCAGATCACGGTACGCGGCGACGGGCGGCGGCTCTTCCACGGCGGGCTGCCCACCCTGATCCAATGGTTTGACGAGGACACCCCCATGGGGCACTGCGCGCATCCGGCCAGCGCCATGCCCGAATCGGGCGTGACCCTGCAGGCGCTGACCGTCACCCATCCCCAGGTCCGCGAGCTGCGCGCCGCCCATGAAGCCATCGGCCTGATGCACGTCACGGTGCGCGAAGGCTCCGCCGCCAACCTGGCCGCCACGCTGCGCACGCCGCGCGGCACCGTCACGCTGGAATCGAAAGGAATCTGACCATGCTCACCTGGACTGAACTCGGCTGGTTCGCGCTGGCAGCGCTGGCGCTGGTGCTCACACCGGGGCCCAACATGATCTACTGCGTCTCGCGCACGCTGGTGCAGGGCCGCGCGGCCGGGCTGATGTCGCTGGCCGGCGTGCTGCTGGGCTTTGTCGTGCACCTGATGGCCGCGACGCTCGGGCTCACCGCCCTCCTGCTGGCCGTGCCGCTGGCGTTCGATGCGATCAAGCTCGCAGGTGCGGCCTATCTGCTCTGGCTGGCGTGGCAAGCAATCAAGCCCGGCGGCACTGCGCCGTTCGAGGCGCGGCAGTTGCCCGTGGACCCGGCCGGCAAGCTGTTTCGCATGGGCTTTCTCACCAATCTCCTGAATCCGAAGGTGGCCATGTTCTACCTGTCGTTCTTTCCACAGTTCCTGCATCCCGAGCGCGGCGGCGTGCTGCTGCAAAGCCTGCAACTGGGCGCACTGCAGATCACGGTGAGCGGCGCGGTCAATGTGCTGATCATTTTCGGCGCGGGCAGCATCACGGCTTTCCTGTCACGCAGCGCGGGCTGGCTGCGCGCGCAACGCTATGTGATGGGCAGCGTGCTCGGCTTGCTGGCCGTGCGCATCGCCATGGAAGAAAGAAAGTAGGCCATGCAGTCGTTCACCCGGGAAGAAGTCGAAGCCGCGCAGCGCGCCGTCTATGCGGCCATGCCGCCCACGCCGCAATACGCGTGGCCGCTGCTGCAGCAGCGCCTGGGGTTCAAAACCTGGGTCAAGCACGAGAACCACACGCCAGCAGGCGCCTTCAAGGTGCGCGGTGGGCTGACCTATTTCGAGCAGTTGGTCCAGCGGCAGCCCAACCTGAACGGCGTCATCAGCGCCACGCGCGGCAACCACGGCCAGTCGGTCGGCTTTGCGGCGCGCAAGTACGGCTTGGCCGCCACCATCGTGGTGCCGCACGGCAACTCCACCGAGAAGAACGCCGCTATGCGCGCCCTGGGTGTCACGCTGATCGAACACGGCGACGACTTTCAAGCCGCACGCGAATACGCCATCGGCCTGGCGCAAGAGCGCGGCCTGCACATGGTGCCCTCGTTCCACCGCGACCTGATCCGCGGCGTGATGACCTATTGGGTCGAGTTCTTCGAACACTTTTCGTCGACAGCCAGCGCACACGACGAAATGCCCGAGGTGGTGTTCGTGCCGATCGGCCAGGGCTCGGGCTTTTGCGCCGCCGCGGCGGCACGCGCCCATACCGGCGCCAAGACCAAACTGATCGGCGTGGTCTCGGCCCATGCGACGGCCTACCTCGACTCGTTCCGTGCGCGCAAGCTGCTGGAAGCACCGGTGACCACGCAGCTGGCCGACGGCATGGCCTGCCGCGTGCCCGATGC